>JAFDBP010000222.1 GCA_019313245.1 Deltaproteobacteria bacterium | reverse complement strand
GCGGCGAGCGTGGCCGAGGCCGAGCTGGCGGCCCGCCGCATCGCCAACTCGATGCTCGTGAAGACCGCGCTCTTCGGCGGCGACGCGAACTGGGGGCGGATCCTGCAAACGGTCGGCGCCGCCCGGGTGCGGCTCAAGCTCGCGCGCGCGCGGGTGCTGCTGGGCGGGGTGACGGTGTTTCGGGCCGGTGCGGCTGCGGGCCCAGCGGCGCGCAGGAAGGCCGCGGAGAAGCTCCGGGCGCCCGAGGTCGAGGTGGCGGTCGATCTCGCGGCTGGCCGGGCCAGCGCACACGTCTGGACCTGCGACCTCAGCTACGACTACGTGAAGATCAATGCCGAATACACGACTTGAGCTGCGCTGGGAGGGCCCGAGGCCGCTCGCGGTCGGCTCGGGGCGGCGCCTTTTCGGCCGGTTAGCCGGAGCCTGCCGACTCTGCTAACCCTTGAACAAACCACACGTTCCAGGCCTGCCCCTGCGGTGCCCTGACACTTGCGGACGGACTTCCGTCGCGGGTCAGCGGTCGGGGAATGACGGGCCGGGGCGGACGCACAACCGCGAAGGAGAAAAGAACCATGGCCGATCTGACGGCTGAGACGCCGGCTTCGGGCGAAGCCGGAAGCACCCCCACCACAAACGTCGCAGAGACCAGCGCAGCAGCCGCCGAAGCAAAGGGCGACGCCGCTGCTGCGAATCTTTCTTCGGAAGTCGGGATCCGCGATCTGATGGAGGCCGGAGTCCACTTCGGTCACCAGACCCATCGCTGGAATCCGCGCATGAAGCGCTTTCTCTTCGGAGAGCGCAACGGCGTTCACATCATCGATCTGGATCAGACGCTGCCGCGCTTCCGCGAAAGTCTCGACTTCATTCGGGACATCGTCGCCGGCGGCGGCAAGGTGCTGTTCGTCGGCACCAAGCGGCAGACCCAGGCGTCGATCAAGTTCGAGGCCGAGCGCGCCAATCAGTACTTCGTCAACAATCGCTGGCTCGGCGGGATGTTGACCAACTTCAAGACCGTCAAGAAGTCGATCGATCGCTTCAAGACGATGCTCGAAATCCTCGGCGACGAGGAGAAGGCGGCGGAGCTGTCGAAGAAGGATCTCGCGCGGATGAATCGGCAAGTCGAAAAATACCGCAAGTCCCTCGACGGGATCCGCGAGATGTCCCGCCTGCCGCAGGCGCTGTTCATCATCGACGTCAATTGCGAATCGATCGCGGTGAAGGAGGCGCGTCGCCTGTCGATCCCGATCATCGCGGTGGTCGACTCGAATTGCGACCCGGTGGACATCGACTTCGCCATCCCGGGCAACGACGACTCGATTCGCGCGATCCAGCTCTACTGCTCGAAGGTGGCGAACGTCTGCCTCGAGGGAGAGGCGATCCACAACGACCGCATCCAGAGCGAGGAGGCCGAGAAGGCCAAGGCGAAGGGGCCGGCCAAGGGCGAGAAGGGCGCCGCCCGCCCGGGCGGCAAGGTGGTGGTTGAAATCAAGCATCCGCCGCGCCGCGGCCGGGCCGCGTCGGCCGCCGCCGAGAAGCGGGAGGCCGATCGCGAAGCCGCGATCAAGGATGTCGCAACCCCCGAGGCTGAGAAGACCGAAAAGGCGGCGCAGGTCGAAGCCCCCGAGAGCGCGTGACGCGCGCCGGTTCGGGGCGGGTTGGATTCGATCGTCGATGAGCCGAATCTGCCCGCGCGCGGATCGAAACGGGGAACGGAAATCGGAAATCGGAGCACGCAGAAAACAGGGAGAAGTTCGGTGGGTGAGATTTCAGCGAAGTCGGTCAAGGAGCTGCGCGACAAGACCGGCGCGGGCATGATGGATTGCAAACGAGCGCTCGGAGACGCCGGTGGCGATGCCGAAAAGGCCGTCGAACTGCTGCGCGAGCGCGGACAGGCCAAGGCGGGCAAGCGCGGCGGCCGGGCGACCAGCGAGGGAACCGTTTCGATCGGAATCGACGGCACCGTCGCCGCGATGATCGAAGTGGGTTGCGAGACGGACTTCGTCGCGCGCACGGATGTGTTCGTCGACTTCGGCAAGCAGCTCGCCGAGATGGTTGCGAAGGATGCGAGCATCGACAGCGTAGATTCGCTGCTCAAGACCTCGCTCGACGGAGAGACGGTGGCCGAGAAGGTCACCGCCGCGATCAGCCGGTTGGGCGAGAACGTGGTCGTGAAGCGCCTGGTGCGCCTCGACGCGGGCGCTTCGGGTGTCGCGGGTGGCTACGTTCACGCGGGGGGCAACCTCGGCGTCATCGTCACGCTCGCCACCGAGGGTTCCGGCGCCGAACTCGAAGAACTCGCCAAGGATCTCGCCATGCACGTGGCGGCCGCCGATCCGAGTCCGCTTTCGGTGGACCGCTCGGGTGTAGACCCCGCGCTGCTCGAATCGGAGCGCACCATCTACCGCAATCAGGCGCTCCAGAGCGGCAAGCCCGAAGCGGTGGTCGACAAGATCGTCGAGGGGCGGATCAACAAGTATCTTTCGGAGGTCTGTCTCGTCGAGCAGGCCTTCGTCAAGGACGTCGATCGAACCGTTGGAGACCTGCTCAAAGACGTCGGCGCCGCGGTCGGTGCCGAGATCGCTGTGAACGGATATCAGCGTTACAAGCTCGGCGAAGGAGAGACGGGGGAGGAGTGAAGGCCGCCTATCGCAGGTTGCTCATCAAGCTTTCCGGCGGTCAACTCGCCGGCGGCAAGGATTTCGGGATCGACCCGACCGTCATCGGGCAGACCGCGGACCAGATTCGCGAGGTGCACGAACTCGGGGTCCAGATCTGTGTCGTCGTCGGTGGCGGAAACATCATTCGCGGTATCTCCGCGGCCGATCAGGGCATGGATCGGGCCACCGCCGACTACATGGGGATGATGGCCAGCGTCATCAACGCGCTGGCGCTGCAGGATGCGCTCGAGAAGACGGGGCTCGACACCCGGGTTCAGTCTGCGATCGAGATCAAGACCGTCGCCGAGGGTTACATTCGCCGCCGCGCAGTGCGGCATCTCGAAAAGGGTCGCGTGGTCGTCTTCGCGGGTGGCACCGGGAACCCCTACTTCACCACGGATACCGCGGCGGTGCTTCGCGCGGCGGAAATGCAGGCGGAGATCATCTTGATGGCCAAGCAGGGCATCGATGGAGTCTACGATGCGGATCCGAATTCCGACCCCGACGCCAAGCGCTACGCGAAGTTGAGTTACGAGGAAGCGCTCGTCAAGAACCTGCGGGTCATGGACCAGACCGCGCTCGCGCTGTGCCGCGAGAACCAACTTCCAATCGCCGTGTTCAACATGGAAGAGGTTGGAAACCTGAAGAAACTCGCCTCGGGCAAGGCAGTGGGTACACGAGTTGGGGATTAGGGGCGCGCGAATCACGGGAGCTCGAGCGAGCTGATTCCAGGGCTTCGCGCCAAGAGCGAAAGGGATCATCCAAACATGGCAGACGAAGACGCCGCTCTAATTCATGACGAAGCCCGCGAGGGCATGGAAAAGGCGATCCGAAGCCTGAAGGCCGAACTGCAGAAGTTCCGCACCGGACGTGCGAGCGTCTCTTTGCTCGACGGAGTCCAGGTCGACTACTACGGGACACCGACGCCGTTGAATCAACTCGCAAACCTCACGACGCCCGACCCGCGCCTGATCGTGGTTTCGCCCTACGACAAGGGCGCCATCACCGATATCGAGAAGGCCATCATGAAAGCCGATCTGGGCTTTTCGCCGTCGAACGACGGCAAGGTCGTGCGCGTGCCGGTGCCGCCGTTGACCGAGGAGCGGCGCAAGGAACTCGTCAAGCAGGTGCACCGTGCGGCCGAGGACCACAAGGTGGGGATTCGCGAGTCGCGCCGCGATGCGCTTTCGATGCTCAAGGATCTCGAGTCCGAAGGCGCGCTGCCGAAGGACGACAAACACCGAGAAGAGAAGAAGATCCAAGCCCTGACCGATGCGATGGTGAAAGAAGTCGACACCATCGCGAAGCAAAAGGAAGAGGACATCCTTCGGGTCTGACGATGATCGAGCCTCCGCTGAACAGTGACCGGATACCGAGGCACATTGCCATCATCATGGATGGCAACGGGCGCTGGGCCCAGGCGCGCGGGATTTCTCGAAACGAGGGCCACAAGAAGGGCCTCGAAGCGCTGCGATCCGTGATTCGGAGTGCAAACGAACTCGGTGTGCGCTGGCTGACGCTCTACGCGTTTTCGCTCGAGAACTGGAACCGCCCCAAGATGGAAGTTGCGTCGCTGATGGGGTTGCTCGAGCGCTACCTGGAGATCGAGATCGACGAGGTGATGGAGAAGGGCATTCGGTTGCGATCCATCGGTCGACCGGATCGCCTGCCCAAGCGCCTGCAGAAGAAGGTCGATCGGGCGATCGCGCGAACCCAGGGCAATACCAACATGACGTTGGTCTTTGCGCTCTCCTACGGCGGGCGATCGGAGATCGTCGACGCGGCGCGCAAGCTGCTGCGCGACGCGGAGCTCGGCAAGATCGATCCCGAGAGCCTCGACGAGAAGACGTTCGCAGCCTATCTCTACGACCCCGAGGTACCCGACCCGGACCTGCTGATCCGAACCGGAGCCGAGCTGCGGGTCTCCAACTTTCTGCTCTGGCAGATCGCCTACACGGAGATCTACAGCACCGACGTGATGTGGCCGGATTTCGGCGAGCGCGAACTGATCGATGCGGTTCGCGACTACCAGAGTCGCGAGCGGCGTTTCGGCCTCACGAGCGAACAGGTGCGCGGGGCGAGAGATGTCAGCCGCTGACGCCCCCCGCAGCAAGCGGCTCTCGCTGCTCGGAAGTACCGGATCGATCGGCGAACAGACCCTGGCCGTCGCCGCGGCCGCGCCCGAGCGGTTCGAAGTGGTCGCACTCGCGGCGGGGCGCAACATCGAAAAGCTCGCCGACCAGGTGCGCCGCTTTCGGCCCGAACTCGTGTCGGTTGCCGACGCGGCCGGGGCCGCCGAACTGCGCGAGCGCCTCGGCTCGCAGACGATCGAGTTGCTCGTCGGCGACGAGGGCTTGCGGGCCGTCGCCGAGCACCCCGCGGATCTCGTGGTCTCCGCGCTGGTCGGCGCGGTGGGCTTGGCGCCGACCCTCGCAGCCATCCGGGCGGGCCGCGACATCGCACTGGCCAACAAGGAGGTGATGGTGACGGCGGGCGCGCTCGTGCTGCGCGAGGTGAAGGCGCACGGCGTGGCGCTGTTGCCGGTCGACAGTGAGCACAGCGCGATCTTCCAGGCGCTCTGCGGCCAGCGGATCGAGGACGTCGAGCGCCTGATCCTGACGGCGTCGGGCGGGCCGTTTCGCACCTGGACCGCCGACCAGATCGCCGAGGCGACGGTCGAGCAGGCGCTGAACCACCCCAACTGGGAGATGGGGCCGAAGATCACGATCGACTCGGCGTCGCTGATGAACAAGGGCCTCGAGGTGATCGAGGCGCGCTGGTTGTTCGACATCCCGCCGGAGCGGGTCGACGTGGTCGTCCATCCCCAATCGATCATCCACTCGCTCGTCGAGTTCGTCGACACGTCGGTGCTCGCGCAACTCGGCTTGCCCGACATGCGCGTGCCGATCGCGGTCGCGCTAGCCTATCCGGAGCGGATCGATCTCGATCTGCCGGTGCTCGATCTGGCGGCACTCGGGCGGATGGACTTCGAGACGCCGGATCGCAAGCGCTTTCCGTGCCTCGAACTCGCCTTCGAGTCGCTGCGCGCGGACGAAGCCGCGCCCGCGGTCGTCAACGCCGCCAACGAGATCGCGGTGGCGGCGTTCCTCGAGGGGCAGATTCGCTTTCCCGAGATCGCGGCGACCAACGGCGCCGTGCTCAACTCGCACGTCGGCCGCGGCGTATCGGGATCGCTGCGCGACCTCGCGGACGTCGAAGAGGCGGACGCCTGGGCGCGCACCTGCGCTCGTGAGTGGATCAGGGGTACTGCGTGAATTTCTTCACCGCCACCTATCAGGCCTCGAGTTACGCGTTCGCGTTCATCGTGATGCTCGGCGTGCTGATCTTCGTCCACGAGCTGGGCCACTTCCTGGCCGCGAAGGCGTGCGGGATTCGCGTGTTGAAGTTCTCGCTCGGTTTCGGCTCGCCGGTCGGAATCGGGCGCTTCCGCATGCGCTGGGTGCGCGGCACCACCGAGTACGTGGTCGGCTGGATCCCGCTCGGCGGCTTCGTGAAGATGCTCGGCGAAACGCCCGATCCCGAAACCGCCGCCGAACTCGCCGCCTATCCGGAAGAGACCCTCGAATCGAAACCGCTCTGGCAGAAGCTGATCGTGATCTTCGCGGGGCCGGCCATGAACCTGCTGCTGCCCGTGTTGATCTACACCGGCATCCTCGCGGTGGGATTTCCGCAAGCCGACTCAGTGATCGGAGAGGTCGAGGCCGGCTCGCCCGCTGCGGTCGCGGGCCTGAAGCCGAACGATCGCGTGACGGCGATCGACGGCGCGTCCGTGCAGTGGTGGAGGCAGATCTCCGACGCGTTTGCCGAGCGCACGCGCGGTGAACTGCTGATTCAGTACGAGCGAGATGGCGTGCAGGGGACCGCGCGACTGCAGATCGAGCCGCGCGAGCAGACCGATCCCTTCGGCGAGAGCGTCGAGGTGGGCTGGTCGGGGCTCAATCACCGCCGACCCCTGGCCATGATCGCCCTGGCGGATCTCACATCGCCCGCCCACGGCGCGGGGCTTCACACGGGCGATCTCGTCACCGAGGTCGCGGGCGAGCCCGTCGCCGATTGGTACGCGTTCGCCGACGCCTACGCGGCGGCCGGTGACGTCGGCGAAGTTTCGATCGCGCTGCAGCGCGGGCGCGAGCTCGCAGAAGAGCTGGAGCTGCGGGTTCCCGCACTCGGGGATCTCGCGCGCCTCGGTGTGATTCGCGCGAACGTGCTGATCGCGGAGGTGTCGGAAGATTCTCCCGCCGCGGAAGTCGGCCTGCGCAGCGGCGATCTGATCCAGCTCGTCGACGGCGTGCCGCCGCGCAGCTTCGAGTCGTTCGCCAATGCGGTTCGCGCGAGTCAGGGCGATCCCCTCGAGCTGCGCATCTTGCGCGACGGCGAAGCGTTCGATGTGAGTGTCGCACCCGCGCTGATCCAGACCGACGTGACCGGCTTCGGCGTCGAGGTGCCGCGCTACCGGATCGGCATCGTCGGCAGCAACCTGCTCGCGGTTCGCGGCAGCGTCGGCTTCGAGCGGGTCCTGAACCCGCTGGTCGCGGTGCCGCGCGCGGCCGCGATGACCGTCGAGATCACGCACCTGTTCCTGCGCGGCCTCGGCAAGTTGATTACCGGCGACGTTCCCCGCAACCAGCTCGCGGGGCCGATCGGCATCGCGGAAATCGCGGGCAAGGCGCTCGAGCGCGGTTGGATGGATTACCTCCAGACGCTGATCCTGATCAGCATCAACCTCGGCATCCTCAACCTGTTGCCGATCCCGCTGCTCGACGGCGGGCAGGCGATCGTCTTCCTCGTCGAAGGCGTTCGCAACGAGCGGCTCTCGCAGCGCACCCGCGAGTTCGTCCAGCAGATCGGATTCACCATGCTCGTGTTGATCATGGGCTTCGCGTTCTGGAACGACATCTCCCGCAACTGGTCTCGAGTCATCGATTGGCTGACCGGAGGTCTCTAGCGGATCCGGCTTCGGCGCTGCTGCTCGCGCTGGAGCCCGCGACGGCGGCTCTGAGTGTCGCGCTGCTGCGCGGGCCGGAGCTGATCGACGAGATTGCGGCCCCGGCGGGTCCGGCCGCCGCAACCCTGCTGCAGACGGTGGATGCGCTGCTCGAGCGCGCGGGCGCGGCGCTCGGGGATCTCGAGGCCTTTGCGGTTTCGATCGGGCCCGGCTCGTTCACGAGCTTGCGCGTCGGGATCGCGACCCTCAAGGGGCTCGCGTTCGAGAGCGGCCTGCCGATCGCCCCGGTTTCGACCCTCGCGGCGCTCGCGCGCGCCGCCGAGCCCGCGGATCGGCTCGTCGTGCCGATGCTCGACGCCCGCCGCGGCGAGCTCTACGCGGCCGCCTACGCGGCGGATGCCGACTGGGAGCCGATCGTGCCCGAGGGCGTCTACACCCCGGAGGCGCTCTGCGCGCAGCTGCG
>JAFDBP010000221.1 GCA_019313245.1 Deltaproteobacteria bacterium | reverse complement strand
TCGACGAGGAGGACCGAAGCCGCCTGATCGAGAAATTCGGGCAGTTTACGGTTGCCAACTACGCGGGCCGCTTCACCGGTTACTCGGGGCAGTCCTTCGAAACCACGAAGGAGGAGCCGTCCAAGCACGGAACCATCATGGTCCACAGCCGCCTGGATAAAGGGGATGGCGAGACGATACAGCTCAACTACCGACTGCGGCCGGATGGAAACGGCGGTTGGAAGATCATCGACGTGCTGCTCAACGGAACCGTCAGTGAACTCGCACTGCGGCGCTCGGAGTACTCTTCACTGATCCAGCGCGAAGGTTTTGCTGCGCTGATGACGGCGCTCAGCCAACGCATCGACGATCTCGCCGGCGGCAAGGTCACGGATCAGGCCAGCTAGGAGCGTGACCCCGCGAGATCACTCCCGAGACTTCAGGATCAGGGCAGCGCGGTTCTGCAGATACGCGCTGCGCAACGCCGCGTAGAAATCGACGGACGATTCTTCGAGTGCCTTGAGCGCGGGGTCGTGGGCGTCCAGGCTGGAAAATCCGCTGCCGGCACCGATCAAGATGTTCGGGGTGAGGCCAAACACGTAGAACAGCGGATGAAGGAATATGTCGACGAGACTGCCGACTCCATCGCGAACCGTACTGGGCCCGAGAAGCGGCAACATCAAGTAGGGCCCGGGGCCGACACCGTAACGCCCGAGCGTCTGCCCGAAATCGGATTCGTGATGCTCCCAGTCGGCTTCGATTGCGACATCGAAGATCCCCCCAAACCCGATCGTCGAGTTCAGGAAGAAACGCCCGACGGTCGTCGCGGCATCCTTGAAGCGGAGTTGCAGCAGGTCGTTGACCAACGTCGTGGGCGCCTCCATATTGAGGAAGACGCGGTGAACGGCCTGTCGGCCGGACCGGGGAACCGCGAACCGGTATCCGCGGATCATCGGATCGAAGACGTACCGGTTCAACTCCTGGTTGAAGTTGAGCATCGATCGGTTCGTGCGCTCCAGGGGATCGTACGGTAAGGCGTCTTCACCGAAGCCGAACTCGTCATCGAAGAGATCGTCGTACTCGTAATCGTCGTCCGCGATATCCGACGAGAACGCCTCCCCAGCCGCAACACCGCCCTCGTCGTCGTCCGCGGTATCCGGAGAGAACTCTTCTCCTGCCGAAACGACATCCGCTTCCGGCGCGGACGGCGCCGTGGCGCACGCGGAAACCCCGACGAGTAGCGCGAACCCGAAGCCGAGCGCCGCCACTCGAAGCTGGAAGAGTTTGGTCATCTCCCCTCCGTCCGAAGCAGATGTTCGGGTTCAGGGTCAGGGGCGGCGCATGCCTTCGCGTGGCCAATTGCGACTGAGGCACCCGGCCGGCGAAAACTGAAGGGATGCCGGGCCGGAGCCGAGTCTAGAGAGCGCACCGAATCGAGGCCAGCCTTGCGCGGATCCGCAACGGAGATTCAGTGCGCGCTCCCCGCGGGAAACCAATGGTGCTGACAGCCGAAGCGCGAGTAGGGTAAGCTTCGGCCCGTCGGGAGTCTTCGCAATGGTTGCTGTGCAACAGTCACCCCCCGAAGAGGACCCGCTCCTCCCAGAAAGCGGACAGATAGAAGCTGGTCGGGTGCCCTGGGTGCAATGCGCGCTCATGTTCCGCTTTTTTTGGGAGTGCGGCAGCATCAGAGAAGCCGGTCGCAGCAGGCAACGAGTGGGTGGCGACCCCATGATCGTCACACCCGCTCGCCCGGCTCCACGGAGGTAATCGAGTGGACATTTTCCAGAAGTGCGCTGATGCCGCAAAGTATTACGCACAGGTTCGAGAGGCTGGGATCTATCCCTATTACCGCGCCATCTCTTCGGGGCAGGATCCGGTCGTCACGCACATGGGCAAAGAGCTCGTCATGCTGGGCTCGAACAACTACCTCGGGCTCACCAACAACCCCGAGGTAAAAGAAGCCGCCGCAGTGGCCCTCGCCATGTTCGGGACCGGCTGCGCGGGCTCGCGATTGCTCAACGGCACGCTCGACATCCACCTCGAACTCGAACAGCGACTCGCGCGGTTTCTGGGACGCGAGGACGTGCTCACGTTCTCGACGGGTTTCCAGGTCAACCTCGGCGTGCTCTCGTGCCTGCTGCAGCGTTCGGACGTCGCGCTAGCAGACAACCTCAATCACGCCAGCCTGATCGACGGCTGCCGCCTGGCCTTCGGCAAGACCCACAAATACCTGCACAACAACATGGAAGACCTGGATAAGAAGCTCGCCAATGTTCCCGCGAACAAGGGCAAGCTCATCGTCGTCGACGGCGTTTTCTCGATGGAGGGCGACGTCGCGAAGCTGCCGGAAATCGTCGAAATCAAGAAGCGCCACGGCGCCCGGCTGATGGTGGACGACGCCCACGGCGTGGGCGTATTCGGCGAAATGGGACGGGGAACTCCGGAGCACTTCGGGGTCGAAGACGAAGTCGATCTCATCATGGGCACGTTCTCGAAATCCCTCGCGACGGTGGGTGGTTTCATCGCCGGCCCCGCGGATGTCATCGACTTCATTCGCCACCAGGCGCGAGCCGCCATCTTCTCGGCGGCGGCGCCCCCGCCGTCGGTCGCCGCGGCGATGAAGGCGCTGGAAATCATCGAGAACGAGCCCGAGCGCCGAAAGAACCTCTGGGAAAACGCTCGCTTCATGAAGCGCGAATTCCAGACGCTCGGCTTCGACACCGGAGAATCCGAGTCTCCCGTGATCCCGCTGGTCGTCGGCGAAGATGCCGACGCATTCACGATGACGCGCAAGCTCCAAGATCGCGGTGTATTCGCGAACCCGGTGATTTCTCCGGCGGTACCCAAAGGCCGCGCCATGATGCGAACGTCCTACATGGCGACGCACACCATGGAACACCTGGAGCGCGCGCTCGAAGCCTTCGCGGCCACGGGCCGCGAGATGGGCATCATCTCCTGAGAGGCTGATCGGTCAAGCGGCTGGCCGATGAAAACTCGAGCCCGATCGCTTCCGGCGGATGTCGGCGTCAGCCCCCGTTGAAACCAAGAGCCTGTACGCATTCAGGGTTCGCTCGTCGGCCGAGTGACGGCTTCCCGTCCCGCGAGATCATCGACGAATTGACGGGCAGTTCGCCCCGATCGGCTAGAACGCCGCAGCGCCCAACGAAGAGCGGCCTCTTTTACTTGGTCGGGCGACGTCCGGAGGTCTGCCTTTTTCGCGTAGTGATCGACGATCGCGAGATAGGTGCTCTGGTCGAAGCTGTAGAAGCCGAGCACGAGACCAAAACGATCGGAAAGTGCCAGCTTCTCGTCGATCGTCTCGCCGAGTTGGAGTTCCCCAGCATCGTCGAGCCGCACCGAGCGATTGTCCGCCGCGCTTTCGGGGAGCAGGTGACGCCGGTTGCTGGTCGCGATGATGCGAACGTTCTCCGGCGGAGCGACGAGGCTCCCCTCGAGAGCCGCCTTCAATTCCCGGTATTCGGATTCACCGCTCTCGAAGGAGAGATCGTCGCAGAACAAGATGAATCGGTACGGCAATCCGCGCAGCGCAGCCAGCACCGACGGAAGCTGCGCGAGATCCGACTTGTGCACCTCGACGATCCGCAAGCGCTGAGAGCCGAACCGGTTGAGCAGACCCTTGACGGCGGATGATTTTCCGGTTCCGCGCGCACCGAACAACAAGACGTGGTTCGACGGGTGTCCACCGATGAATTGCTCGACGTTCGCAATCAGGCTCGCCACCGCCGACTCGACGCCGATCAGATCGTCCAGTTCGAAGCCGTCGGGTTCTTCGATCGGAACGACGCGCCCGGGTCCCCGACTGGCGTCCCAGCGAAAAGCGACGTATCGATCGAACAGCCGGGCGGCCGGAGGCGAGCCCGCGAGATCCTCCAGGACCCGTTCGGCCAGCTCCAGAATTCTCCGAATGCGCGTGAGAAGACTCTTTCGATCGGACATTGCTGGATTGTAGTCTGAAGACCCCTCCCCTGCCGCCGCACGCTTCACGCTATGGTGTCGGCATGGGGGTGCAGAGTGAATCCCAAAATTTCGCCAACTAGCTGCGCACCACCCGTTCGGGAAGCGGCTGGCCGAGCACGCTGAAGAACCGGTCGAGAAAACGGTAGGTCAATCCCCAGATCACGCGGCTCCCGGGCTCATCCACGACGATTCCCGGAAACAGTCGATCCGACCCGACATCCACCGGGTAATCGATCTGGCGCTCGCGATCGAGCAGTTCAGCGAGCGGAAACCAGAAGGCATCGCGCACCTCGTGGTTGAGTGCGAGCGGGCCGGGTGTGCACGTGTAGAAGACGAACGCGGACACCGCGAAATCGCTCGGAACGGGCAGACCCGGCAGGTCGTCCAGCCGACCGAGAAACTCCGATCCCGCGAGCGACAGGCCGACCTCCTCGAGGGTCTCTCGCTCCGCAGCGTCGCGCGCGGTCGCATCCCCGACGTCCACGCGACCGCCCGGAAAGGCCATGTGGCCCGACCAGGGGTCACCCGCTCGCTGCGAGCGCTCGATCAGCAACAGGTCCAGGGAGCCGGCGCTTTCGGTCAACACGATCGCCACCGCCGCCCGCCGCCGCATTCCACTTTCGAGCAGTTCCGGCTCGCGCCTCGCCAGAGCCCTGCGAACGTCATGCAATTCCAACACCCCCCAACCATACCCCCCACTCCCCAATACAAAGCAACCCCGTAAACCGACCCCCCGCCCCCAAAGCAACCCCCTAAAACGGGCCCCGCCCCGCAGCAACCCCGCAAACTGGCCCCCGACCCGCCCCAAAGCAACCCCGCAAACTGGCCCCCCGACCCGCCCCGAAGCAACCGCGTAAACTGGCCCCCCGACCCGCCCCGAAGCAACCGCG
>JAFDBP010000220.1 GCA_019313245.1 Deltaproteobacteria bacterium | reverse complement strand
GCCCTCGTGAGCGCGACGTAGAATAGACGCCGCTCCTCTTCGAGCCCTTCGTCTTCGTCCATACTCGAGGCATGCGGCAGCAGACCCTCCTCGCAGCCGGCCACGAACACGTAGGGGAATTCCAGTCCCTTGGCATTGTGCATGGTCATCAGCGTGACGAGCTCGGTCTCCGCTTCCATGCGATCCACGTCGGCCAGGAGGGCTACGGACTCCAGAAACGCGGAGAGTTGCGGCTCGTCGCTCTCGCTCACGAACTCCTCCGCCGCATTGACCAATTCCGAGACGTTCTCGATCCGCTCCGCGGCCGACGCTGGATCATCCACTTCGAGATACTTCTCGTAGTTCACGCTCTTGATCAGCTGACGAAGTACGACCGCGGCATCCGAGCTTTCCGACAAACGCCGGAGATCCTCGAGCAGGCGCCCGAACTCCAGAAAGCGCTTCGCCGCCGCGACACCACAGGCCTCGATCAGCGCCGCACGGTTCTTGCACAGCGCCAAGGCGTCCCCTCCGTGCCCCGGCAATTCCCCAAAGAACCGCTCGGCACTGGTCTTGCCGATTCCCCGCTTCGGCACGTTGAGGATGCGGGCAAAGGACACCGTGTCTTGGGTGTTTTGCAGGACCTTCAAATACGCCAGCAAATCGCGCACTTCCCGCCGCTCATAGAAGCGGGTCCCGCCGACGATTTGATAGGGAATTCCCTCGCGTCGCAGAGCATCCTCCAGAGAACGACTCTGGGCGTTGGTGCGATAGAGAATCACCATGTCCCCGCGTGTGGCATCGCTTTCGGAAAGCAAAGCGCGGATGCGATCACGAATCAGTACGGCCTCTTCTTCTTCGTCCTGAGCCCACCAGACCTCGATGGGATCCCCACCCGAGCGCTCACTCCACAGGGTCTTGCCCTTGCGACGCCGGTTGTGCGAAATCACTCCATTCGCCGCATGAAGGATGAGGGAGGTGGAGCGGTAGTTCTGCTCCAGGCGAACGATCGCAGCGCCCGGGAAGTACTCTTCGAAGCGCAGCATGTTCTCGACCGTGGCCCCGCGCCACGAGTAGATCGATTGGTCATCGTCCCCTACGGCGCAGAGATTGTCATGGTCGGCGCTGAGCGCCCGGATCATGACCAGCTGCAGCGGATTGGTATCCTGAAACTCGTCGACCAGCACATGACGAAATCGCCGGCTGTAGCTCGCCTGGACGTCCCGGTGCTCTTCGAACAGCTCCACCGTGCGAGCAATCAAATCGTCGAAATCCATTGCCTCGTTCCGCCTTAGGGCCTGGTCATAGCTCGCATACAAACGGGCGAGCTTCTCGTCCCGAGGGGTCAGTGCCTGCGCCGCGACGTGCTCCGGCCTTCGAAACGCGTTCTTGTGCCGGCTGATCTCGGCCTGGACCCCGCGCGGGGAGAACTGCTTGGGATCCGCCTTCTCCTCGTTGAGGATGCGCTTGATCAGGGCGCGACCATCATCGGCATCGTAGATGGTGAAGTCGCGAGAATATCCGATCCGGGGCGCCTCTCGTCGGAGGATGCGCACTCCGGTCGCGTGAAAGGTTCCGATCCAGCCGCGCCGCTCGGATTCCGGCGCCAAGCGCAGCACGCGCTCGCGCATCTCGCGCGCAGCCTTGTTGGTGAAGGTGAAGGCCAGAATCGACTCGGGAAGAACGCCTTGCTAGCGGATCAGCCAGGCAATGCGGGTCGTCAAGACCCGTGTCTTCCCGCTCCCCGCCCCGGCGATGACGAGCAGGGGCCCGCCCGGGTGAACGACGGCCTCCCGCTGCCGTGGATTGAGGCCTTCGAGCATGGACCGATCCCAGGACACGCCAACGCAAAGAGGATGCAGAATCTACCTAGAACTGCGGGCCGCTCGAGAAATTGAACTGCGGAGTTCTCGCCGTCCTCGCGAAATCGGTCTTCCAGGCCCAATCGAACTTCAGCGGCAGGAAGCCGAGGGCGACCCTTATACCAAAGCCGAAATCCGCGTTCAAGTCCTGCAGCTTGAAGGCGCCACTGGGCGTGCTCCCGAAGAACTGGACTTCGTCGTCGAACGCGGTGCCCACGTCGAAGTACGCGGCCCCTTCGATCCCTCCGATCCCCCAACGACCCGGCCAACCGAAGATGATCGCATCCAGGGCGGGGAACCTGTACTCCAGGTTCATCAGCAGCATCTTCTGGCCGAGCAGATTGGGGTACAGAGGGGCTCCGTCCAGACCGACCCTCTCGAAATCGTACACGTCCCACCCGCGGAGGGTCCAGGGACCGCCGATGACGAAATTGCGCGGGGTCTTACCCACGCTCTGTGCCCCCACGAATCGGAAGACGAACGTATTTCGATCCCACATCTGAAAGTAGCGACGATAGTCCACGAAGCTGGTTGCGCGATCGACGTCTTCGTCGCTCAGCCCGAGGGTGGGCGAGAAGCTGATCGCATATCGGGTCCCCGTCACGGGACCCCACCGGCCATAGAGCGTGGAATCGTGAACGTAGCTGAGAGATGGCTGGACGACCCGATCGCTCTGGCGGCCCGTTTCGAAGTACAGGCCGACGAAGGGATCGAAGTCGTAGAAGGTCTTCTCGCTGATGAAAGCTTGGAGCTCGAAATCCAAACGCGTGAAGGTGGTGAATGGATAGCTGGCCAGCCCGAACACTCCGTAGTTGCGTTCGCTGAAGGTACGGGTCTGATCGTAAATCTCGCCCAGACTCGTGAAGTTGCTGTTCAAGAGATTTCGGTAGTGGAAGATCCCTCCGGCGAGGTTGACGCGCTGCTTCAGGTAGTAGTAGCTGGCCGCAAGATCGCTGTTCTTGATGGAG
>JAFDBP010000219.1 GCA_019313245.1 Deltaproteobacteria bacterium | reverse complement strand
GCCGCGCGGCCGGTGCCGGTGATCGCGTAGCCCGCGGTCGTGCGCGGCGCCGAGCCGGCGGGCAGCGCGGTGGCCAGCGCGATCCCGAATGGACAGATGACTTCGGCCGCGGCCTCTCGCAGCATTTCCAGCATGGCCGTCGAGAGTGCGGGTTCGAGGTCCACCACGCTTTCGATCGGAAGCAGTCGGCCCTGAAATCGCGGGTGGGCGGTGCGCTCGACGATCACGCCCGTCAGCCGGCGATCCCGAATGCGAACCTGGACGCGACAGCCCGGCTGGGCGCACTCGTCGAGTTCCGGCGGCACCGCGTACTCGAACAGCTCATCCACCGGGACGGGCAACGCGATGCGGGCGACGTCGCAGCGCTCGAGCGGGAAGAGCGGTTGATCCATGGCGCTCAGTCTATCGCTCGTGCAATCAAAGCGGTGATTCCGATGGCGGCCACCCGCAGTCTCCGATACTCCTACCTGGTCGACGGATCCTGCGGATCCGCACCGCGGCGTTGCCCGAATCCGGAGATCGGGTTTGCGCCCGCGGTCGCCGACGCTCTGCCAGAAGGACAGAAGGAGACCGGATGCCCCCCCGCATTCGAGAGTCGCGCGCCAACCGAGTGGAAGTCAAGCGGAGCGGCAAGGGGCGCGCACTCCGGATCGACGGCACCTTCGCGTCCTGGTACGAACCCGGCAAAGCGGTCACGGGCTCGGTCTGGGATGCGCTGGCAGCGCCCTTGCTGTTGCTGCCCAGGTCCAGGCGAGATCGTGTGCTGGTTCTCGGTCTCGGCGCCGGCAGCGCCGCCCGTGTCGCGCGCGCACTCGCACCCCGGGCGCGGATCACGGGCATCGAGATCGACGTCGGGGTCGTGCGCGCGGCGCGCCGCTGGTTCGACCTCGACGGGCTCGGCATCGAAGTCGTCAAGGGCGACGCGCGACACTATCTGGAGCGGACCCGCAGGCGCTTCGACGTCGTCCTCGATGACGTCTTCGTGGGCAACCGGCGAACCGTCCGCAAGCCCGATTGGCTGCCCAATCCCGGCCTCGCACTCGCCCGCGATCGGTTGCGGCCCGGCGGAATCCTGGTCAGCAATACGATCGACGAAACCGTCTCGGTGGCTCGCGAGATGCGTCGACTCTTCGACAACACGCTGCGGATCGAGATCGAGGGCTACGACAACCGGGTGGTGGTCGGAGCCGGGTTTCCGCTCTCGGGTCGGGCTCTGCGTGCGGCGCTGGCGCGCAACCCGACGCTTTCCGCGACCGTGCCGCGGTTCACGATTCGCAAATCCCGGAGCCGCTGAAGAGCCGCCTCAGCTGGGTTGATCCGCGAGGAACTGCAGCACGATGTGGTTGAATTGCTGCGCGGATTCGACCATCACGACATGCCCGCCATAGGGGATCGTCACGAGGTGGGCGTTGGGGATCTCGTCCGCCAGTTCGCGGTGAAAATGGGGCGGCGTGAGCTGATCCCGCCGACCACAGATCACGAGCGTGGGCTGCTGGATGTCGCGCAGTCGGTCCGCGGTGTCGTGCGCGAGGCAGGCGTCGCACTGTCGCGCGAAGACCTCCTCGGTGAGTGGCGCTCCGTCCTGGATGAAGAACTCGATCATCTGGTCGATCAGATCGGTCTGCTCGAGGGTCTCGTCCTGCAGCGTCCAGAGCATGCGCTCGCGCACCATCACCTCGACGGAGGCGCCGCTCAGCGATAGTTCTCGCCACTGTTGGATGAGCATTCGCCGCTTGGCGTCGGGGCGCGCATAGGTGCCCGCGAGAATCAGGCGCTGCACGCGATCCGGATGCCGCAGCGCCATCTCCTGCGCGATCATGCCGCCCATGAAAGCGCCGAGCACGTTGGCGTTCTCGATTTCGAGCGCGTCCATCAGGTCGACCGCGTCATCTGCGAGGCTCGCCGTGGTGAGCGGGCCACCCGAATCTTCGCTCCGGCCCACGCCCGGGTGGTCGTAGATCAGCGTGCGGTGTTGCTGGGAGAATTCGGGAACCTGGATGGGTAGCCAGCCGCGGCAGGATCCGCCGGTCCCCATGATCAGGATCAGCGGAATTCCGGGATGCTCTCCGTGGAGTTCGTAGTAGATCTTGCGGGAGCGGACGACGGCGTGGGGCACGCGCGCATGGTACCGCTACCCGATTCGAATTTGAAGGATCGATGGCTCGCGGCGCGGGCGTCGGGAGCGCCTACTTGCTCATCTGCTTGAGGTCGCTCAGCACTGCGCGGGCCACGGCCTTGAGCGTCTCGAACACGCCCGTTCCCACCGTCGCGCAGGCTTCGAAGTCCGGCATGCCGTTGGGATTGAGCAGCTTGCGGATCTCATCGAGCGGCGCCGCGTTGGGAAGGTCCCGCTTGTTGTACTGGATGATGTAGGGCGTCTTTTCGAGTTCGTAACCCTGCTCGGCGAGGTTGAGCTTCAGGTTGTCGAGGCTTTCGAGGTTTGCCTCCATCCGCTCGATCTGGCTGTCGGCCACGAAGACCACGCCGTCCACACCTTTGAGGATCAGCTTGCGGCTCGCGTCGTAGAAGACCTGACCGGGAACCGTGTAGAGGTGAAAGCGCGTCTTGAAGCCGCGGATCTGCCCCAGCGCGAGCGGCAGGAAGTCGAAGAAGAGGGTGCGCTCGGTCTCCGTCGCGAGCGAGATCATCTTCCCTTTGAGGTCGGGATTGGTCTTGTTGTAGATGAACTGCAGATTGGTCGTCTTGCCGCACAGACCGGGTCCGTAGTAGACGATCTTGCAGTTGATCTCGCGCGAGGAGTAGTTGATGAAGGACATTGATCCGATCTACATCGAGAAGAGGTTGTCGATGTCTTCGTCCGTGATTTCGGAGAAAGGCGCATCGCCACCTCCCCCCGCACTGGCCTGTTCCGATCGCTTCTGGATCTGCTCGAAAACCTTCGCGAGTTCCGCCCCGGCCTTCTTCACCCGCAGCCGGACGAGTCCGAGCGAACTGCGCTCGTCGAAGATGACGACCAGGATGATTCGGTGTGCGACCAGGGTGATGTGGAGATTGTCCCGCTGACCCTGGTGGAAGTGGATCGGGAATTCCTCTTCGCCAACGATCTTGGCGAGGCCTCCGGTCGCCGCGATACAGCCCGCGGTCAGCGACGCGAGGCTCGTGGTGTCGATTCCCCGCATCTCGCCCGCCTCGCCGATCAACTGACCGTTGCGATCGACGACGAAGATTCCCTTGGCGTTTGCGTCTTTGACGAGCTTCTGGATGACGCCCAGGATCTTTCGATAATCCTCGTCGTACATCACCAGCTGCGTGTCATTCATCGGCAATAGCCTCGATAAGCAGTGGGATAGCCAGTGCTTTCGCCTACGCACCTTACCGCGTAGGCCAAACTCCCGGCAAGCATGAGCCCCGCGAGTGGTTCGGCGCACTCGGGACGCGGCTTTAGTCCGATACGCGGGTTCCGGCGATCGATGAGCGTTTCCCCCCATCCGATGGGATCGCAATGATCGAGCTGACGCGGCGCGATTCGATGGGCGAAGTCGCGCGGCTTCAGATCGGGCCGCGATTCGCCATCGAGCGGCCGATCGTGACGTGGTCCGCGTACTCGAGATCTCCTCCCAGGGGCATTCCGCAGGCGATCCGGCTGCATTTCACGCCAGTCTCGGCGAGCCGCGTGGAAATGTGATGGGCGGTCGCGTCGCCTTCCGCGTTCGGATTGGTGGCCAGGATGACTTCCACCACTTCTCCGCCCTTCAGGCGGGCCTCCAGCTCTGCAATCCTCAGATCATCCGGCCCCACGCCATCGATCGGCGAGAGCGTCCCGCCCAGCACGTGATAGCGACCCCTGAAGGCCCGGCTGCGCTCGATCGCTACGAGATCAGCCGGTTCCTCGACGACACAGATGACAGAGGGGTCTCGGCGATCGTCGCGGCAGATCGCACAGGGCGATTCATCCGTGAGATCGAAGCAGATCTGGCAGAGTACGATTTCGTGCTTCAAGCGCTCGATGGCCTCGCCCAGTTCGCGCACGACCGGATCGGGAGCGCCCAGCAGATAGAACGCGAGCCGCGTGGCGCTCTTCTCGCCGATGCCCGGCAGTCGCTTGAGGGCGGTGATCAGACGCTCGATCGGCGCGGGCGTGTTCCGCATCGGCTTATTGGGCGCTTCCGGGATCGATCGACCCCGGTAGCTGGATACCGATCGAGGCGCGCTGGAACTCCTCCTGGACCATGCGCTGCGCGTTGGTCAGCGCCGCGTTGACGGCCGCCGCAGTCAGGTCCTGGATCATGCTCGCGTCGCCCGATTCCAGCAGCGACGGCTCGATGCGGATTTCGAGGATTCGCAGCGCTCCCGTCGCCACGACGGTCACCATTCCCCCACCCGATTCTCCCTCGACCCGCCGCTGCGCGAGTTCGCGCTGCAATTCGGCGATCTTCTGCTGGGCCTGCTGGGCCTTCTGGAACAGATCGGCGAAGTCCGGGTTGGTCATCGCGTGTGTCCCGCGGGCCGGATCTCGACGATCTCGGCGTCGAGGATCTCGACCGCTCGGTTGACTGCGGGGTTCTTCAGCGCTCGCTGTCTGAGTTCGCGCAGTGCCTCCGCGCTGAGTGTCGTCTTCGCCTCCGCCGCCTCTCCGCTCGCGGCCCCGACATCCGCTTCGGCGGTTTCGATTCGAACCCGCATCGGGTGTCCGAAGAATTCCGAGCAGACCGCTTCTAGCGATTCGAGCCGGTCTCTCAGTCGTTGGGCGGCGAAGGGTTCGGGGGTGAAGATGCGCAACTGCTGGTCGTCGCGCTCGAGCAGCTTGCCACCGTCGAGCGCCGCGACGAGACCCGGGTGACTCTCGCGAATGAAGCCGCGCAGGCGGTCGAGCACCACGGCCGGGTGGGCGTCGAAACTCCCGTCGCTCGGCGCCGAATCGGCCGGCGCGGTCTCGGGTTCGGCCCTCTCCGGGAGCGCTGCGGCGTTCGGCAGACGCTCAGCTTTCGGTGTTGCCTCCGCGGTCGCGGTGTCGCCTTTGATCGGTGTTGCGCCGCGCGCTCGGGTCGAGCTCGCGGTCGAAGCCGCCTTGCGGCGTTCGCCGCGCGGCGTGTTGCCGCCGGACCCGCCGCCGGCCGGGTCCCCTCGAAGCGCGCGTTCGAGCGCGTCGATCCGCGCGAGCAGTTGCGCGACGTCGTCGCCCGCGGACATCGTCGCGAGCCGGACCACCGCCATTTCGAGCACCGCGAAGGGCTGGGGGGCCCAGGCGAGATCCTCCTGTTCCTTCAGCAGTGCCCGAAACATTCGCCGCAGCCGGGCCTCCTCGCACTTCTCGGACAGCGCGCGCAGTTCGGCGATTTCCGCGTCGCCCCCGTCGACGAGTCCCTCTGCATTCGGAGCGATGCGCAACACGAGCAGATCGCGCAACAGCTCGAGCAGTTTTTCGCCGAGCTTCTTGGCTTCGATGCCGCCTGCACCCGCGCGCGCGCAGGCTTCGATCGCCGCGGCCGCGTCGCCGTGCACGCAGGCTTCGACAATTGCGAGCAGCAATTTCCGATCGACGAGATCCAGGATGTGCACCACCTGCTCGTCGTCGATCGAGGCTCCGCCAAATGCGATGATCTGATCGAGCAAGGTCTGGGCGTCGCGCAGCGAACCGTCGGCCTCGCGCGCAATCGCGAGCAGGCTCTGCTGCGAGATGTCGACGCCCTCGGCTTTGGTGATGGCGGTGAGGCTCTCGACGATTTCGCGGACCGCGATGCGCCGCAGATCGTGGCGCTGGCAGCGCGAGATCACCGTGAAGGGGATCTTGTCGGGGTCGGTCGTCGCGAACACGAAGAGGCTGAGCGGCGGCGGCTCTTCGAGCGTCTTGAGCAGCGCGTTGAAGGCCGATTTCGACAACATGTGGACCTCGTCGACGACGAAGATCCGGTGCTTGCCGGGCGAGGGCGCGTAGCGGATCGCCTCGATCAACTCGCGCACGTCGTCGACACCGGTTCGACTCGCCGCGTCCACTTCGCGGACGTCGGTCGAGTTTCCGGCGGCGATCTCGGTGCAGGAGATGCACTCGCCGCAGGGCGTGTCGGTCGGCCCCTTTTCGCAGTTCAAGCAGCGCGCGAGGATCCGCGCGAGGGTGGTCTTGCCCGTTCCGCGCGGTCCGGTCAGCAGGATCGCGTGGGGCACGTGATCCGAGCGGATCGCGTTGCGCAGCGCCGTCGTGACGTGCGGCTGGCCGTAGACGTCGTCGAAATTCTGGGGGCGCCACTTGCGGGCGAGAACCTGGTAGCTCATCGAGCGCCGCGGGGGTCGGGGATTGTCATGGGATCCTGTTCCGTCCAGTTGGATCGACGATGGAGCTGGACCGACAACGAAGCGGTCGACCGAAATACAGCGATGGCCTCGCGGAGAGCCGGGATCGCAGGGCACCCCCACTCGCAACCGAAATCCCGCTACCGCTGCTTCCTTCCGGACCTGACGGAGTTCACGAGGTTCGTGATCGAACGGGACCCTGCGATCGCGGCTCTCCGCAAGGCGCTCTCGACTCTACTCGCCCCGTCCGAGGGGGTCAATCGGTCGCCCGGCGGCCTCGGAGGTCGTCGCGGAGCCGGGCGCGACGACGGGGCGAGCCATCTGCGCGCCGAAAACCCCCACTACGGGGGAGGCGCGGTAAAGCGGCCGGAACCGGCGCATGCCTCCGCCATCAGATCCCGAGATTCCGGCCCGATTTCGGGGCCTTCGAGCGGAGCTCTCGGGCACCGATGGGCGGGAATTCCGTTTCTCGGGACGATCACGATCCGCTCCTGTGATCGGGCGAGCCCTCCGCGGGAAAGGCGATCGACTTCTCGATCTCCGCGATCCGCTCGGGCGGAAAGTTCGGCAGGAAGAGCTCGTCGCGCTCGCGCCAACCGCGGACCTCCTGGGCGATGGCCTCGGCGCGCTCGCTCGCAGGCGCCTCGTCCCTGCCCAGATACAGCGTCTGCGAGGGAAATGCGAAGCCCGTTTCGCTGGCTTCGATGATGTCCATGATGCGCAGGAAGATGTCCTCTCGAACGCCCAGGAATTCGTTCCAGTCGGTGGTGTCGACGTAGGCGAAGATCTCCAGATCGAGCGAGTAGGCGCCGAATCCCACGAATCGGATGCGGGCCGGATCCGCCGTCACCCGCTCGTGTGAATAGAGCAGCTTGCGAATCTCGACGAGGATGTAGCGGAGCTGATCGGGCGTGGTCTCATAGCGAACGCCGATCGTCGCGAACAGGCGCATGCGATCCCTCGCGGTGTAGTTTTCGAGCTGCAGGTTCGAAAACTCCGCGTTGGGAACCGAGACGACCGTGCGGTCGGGCGTGCGCACGCGCGTCGAGCGAACGCCGATTTCTTCGACGGTTCCGATCTTGTCTCCGAAGCGGCAGAAATCACCCACGCGAACGGGGCGGTCACCGTAGAGCGTCAAGCCTCCGAAGAGGTTCTCGATCGTCTTCTGGGCGGCGAGAGCGATGGCGATACCGCCCACGCCGAGGCCCGCGAGCAGCGCGGTCACGCTGAAGCCGAAGTTGTCGAGGATCGCGACGAATGCGAGCAGAAAGACGATCGCCTTGACCGCCTTGCGACCCGGTGGCACGGCGGTGATGGCCGCGTCTTGTCTGCGCTCCAGCAGCCGCCGCTCGACTTTCGCCGAGAGGATGTCGACGCCGCGGAGCACGAGCCAGGTCGCGGCCAGGACGAAGATGGCGCTGAGCAACCGCGAGATGAACTCCAGGGCTTGATCGTTCAGGCCGAGGAATGCCACCGCCACCCGGAACACCGCAACGCCCAGTGCAATCCGGATGGGGCTCGTGGCGCGCTCGAGCATTTCATCGTCGAGTGGGTTGTCGGTTCGGCGCACCAGAGGTCGCACGGCCCAGACGATGCCAACCGTCGCGATCCACGACGCGATTGCGGCGACGAATACGAGCGCGAGAAGCGCGATCCACTGCCAGAGCGCGATGTTCAGCACGTGGTATTCGAAGAACGTCGGGGGAAGAACGCTCTCGATCACGCCGAGCGCGTTCCCGTCTGCGAGCGTGGGCGGCTCTCCAGCGGGCTGTCGGGATCGCGCGGGCCACGCCAATGCCAGCTGGGTCAGCAACGCGAAACCGACCGCCGCGTGCAGCCAACCGAATGCGCGCGCACTCCGCGCGCGCGCTCGGGTCGAACTCGAGCATCTCATTTCGGGAAACCTTCCGTGGTGGGATCGAGTCGCTCGCATGTTAGACGAGCGGCGGCCGCGACGGGGGCTTCAGCGATGGGACCGCGCGCGGGGGGAAACGGCTCCCTGCCCCCCGCGCGTCGGTGGTCGATCAGGCCGCGCGAACCTCGATCTTTCGCGACTGATGCGCCTCGTTCTTTGGCAGGCGAAGCTCGAGCACGCCGTCCCGCATCGAGGCGCTCACGCGCGCCGCGTCGATCTCGTCGGAGAGCCGGAATTCGCGATGGAATCCCCCGAGATGATACTCGGTGTGCAGTGCGCTCCACGCTGGATCCACGTCCGCGGCGAGCTCCGCATCGAGGCTCAGAACGCGCTTGTCGAGGTTGATGCGCACGCGCTGCTCGTCGACGCCCGGCAAATCCGCGTAGATCAGGTACTCGTCGCCGTGCTCGAGGATGTCGACATCGGGCCGAAATACCGCGCCCGGCCGCGTTCCCTCTTCCGCAATCTGCTGTTTTTCTCTCACCTGGAGTTCAGGTGCCCTGGTGACTTCGCTCGACATCGCGCAATCCTCCTAACCCGTTTGCACCGCGATCTGGCGCGGCTGCATTTCCGGCGTCTTCGGCAGGCGAAGTTCGAGAACGCCGTTCTTGTGAATCGCCTCGACCTTGTCCGGATCGACGGCTGCGGGCAGGTCGAAAGCGCGACGGAAGGTTCCGGACTGGCGCTCCAGGCGGTGCGCACTCATGTCCGCCGCATAGTCGATCTTCCGCTCGCCGTGGAGCGTGACCGTCGACCCTTCGAGCGAAATCTGGATCTGGTCGGGCGACACCCCGGGAAGCTCCGCCGTCAGGACGTAGGCATCGGTGGTCTCGTAGAGATTGGCCGCTGGGTACACGCCGCGCCGGACGCTCGGAGCCTGGCTGCCAAAACGACCGAAGACGGCATCCAGGTCGCGGCGGAGTTCGTCGAACGCGCTCCGCGGCTCGACGACCCAGGGCCGGTAAACGCTGAATTGTGCCATGTGGGATCTCCTCTCTCGGTTTTTGTCTTTCGCCGGTCGCCCGCGACGAGCGGCCCGACGAGAAATGGCTGAGCACGGCGCGGCGCGTGTCAAGCGGCTCGGCGCTCGGGTGGCCGAGCGCGCGGGCTGGGGTGCCCGCGCGAGGCGCGTTCGAACCCCCGTCGGGCAGACCGGTTGACACGCTCGTTTTCGTGCACAGCGGAAACGGTTGGCGTGGTCGCCGCGCGACACGATTTCGCGACGGTCGACCGGGAGCAGGCGGTTTGGCCCGGTGGGTTTAGCGGTTGCCGCTCCCCTGCGACTTCTTGTCGTTTCCCGCCGGGCGCTCCACGAGTGCGATCTTCACGCGATCGGGCTCGATGTTTCGCACCTCGACGTTCTCGGGGTGCCGCACGTTCGCGGCAGACAGCGCGAAGCTGCGGCGGCCCAGTTCGATCAGAATCGCGTCGACGCGGACTCCGAGCTTTTCGGCTCCGAGGAAGAAGAGGTCGCGCCGACGGCCGGCCAGGGTCACGAGCACGCGCTCCGGTTCGACCGAGGCCACTTCGAACGCCTGCGGTACGCCGTTGAAGGAGACGGGGACTTCGCGTTGGATCTCGACCACCGTGCCTCCGGGAATGGCGAGAACCCAGAGCAACCCCGCGATCGGCAGCGCGAGCAGGGCCTGGCGCCATTGACGAACGAGGCGGTTCAGCCAGGCCGGGCTCTCGTCGTCTGCGGGCCCGAGCTGTGCCAGAAAGCTGCGGATCTCGTCGGCGACCTGCTCGGGTCTGCGCAGTGTTCGAATCCGGCCCGCTTGTGCGACGGAGACCTCGCCGCGCTCCTCGGAGACCGCGATGCAGAGCGCATCGGTCCGCTCGGCGAGGCCGAGGGCCGCGGCGTGCCGCGTGCCGCGTTGACCGAGCTGCCGCCGGTTCGCGGACAGGGGCAGGTGCACGGCGAAGCGCGTGGCGCGATCGCCCGAGAAGACCACCGCACCGTCGTGCCCGGGCGAATTCGGGTCGAATAGGGAGAGCAGCAGGGGTTCGCTGATCCGCGCGTCGAGGATCAGCCCCCCGTCAGCGTGCCCCTCGACGGGCTCGTGCCCCGGCAACACGATCAGCGCTCCGCGGCGGTGCTCGGCCAGGTTCGCGATCGCGCGCACCAGCGTGTCGACAGCATCGGGTCCGGGAGCTGGCAGTCGGCGCCGCAGCCCGAGCGCCGCGATCTGCTCGAACAGGCGCCGCAGGTCCTGCTGGAACACGACGACCGCGACGAGCACGGCAATTGCGGCGAAGCCCTGGAAGATCCAGGTCGTCAGCACGAGGCCGAACTGCTTCGCGACCAGGTAGATGGCGACGAGAATTCCGAGACCCGCCATCGCGAGACGCGCCGGCGTGGCGCGCAACCACGCGATGCCGGCCCAGACCATGAGCCACACCACGGCCAGGTCGACGAGTTCCGCCCAGCGAATCGAGAGCAGGGCCTCGGTCATGGCGCGAATGTACCTGGCGGGCGCAGCCGGTCGCAGGGGCGAACGCGGCGACCGCGCCGCGCCCTTGCGGAACTCACGTCGGTCTCGATTCGGAACGCCGCGCCAGCTGCGCGACGAGCTGACGCGCCAGCTCTCGATCGGCGATCGTCAGCCGCCCGAAGTCCCGAAACAGCGGGTCGTCGGTCGTGGGAGGTTGCGCGGGATCGTCGGAGCGGCCGACCAGGAAATCGGTGGTGACCTCCAGCGCCTCGGAGAGCCTTCTGAGATTGCGCAGCGAGGGCCGCCGCGCGCCGCTCTCGTAGTGGGAGACGGCGGCCTGCTGCAGCTTTGCGCGTCGCGCGAGGTCCAGCTGACTGAGCTCGCGCATCTCGCGCGCCGCGCGCAGGCGGCGCGGAAAGATCCCCTTCGCGTCGCGCGGATCTTGCATGGCGTTATCGTAATACGATAGGATACGCCTTCGCAATGGCCGAGTCCGATCGACATCCATCCACCCCACGCGGAAAATCCCACCGACCGCCAGAATCGCCCCGGTCATCTCCCGCTCCATACAGAAGTGCGTCACGCTAGGAGGAGAGTGCGCATGCGAGATCGATTTGCGGAAATCGTGGAGGGCCAGGAGCCGTTGGCGGCAACGGCGATCCACAATGGCCACGCGCTGCGGAAGGAGGTCGCCGAGATCATGGCCCTTTCGGGATCCGATCGCCTGCGCGAGGAGGACCCCCACACGGGCATCGTGGCGAGCGTCGTCACGACCCAGCTCGTCGTGAACCGGTCGCGCTTCGAGGTCGATCTGAATCGTCCGCGCGAGACGGCCGTCTACCGCACGCCCGCAGATGCCTGGGGGCTCGAGATCTGGAAACGGAACCCGCCCGAGGAGCTGATCGAGCGGTCGCTCGCAGAGTACGACGCGTTCTACGCCGAGGCGCACCGCGTCTTCAGCGAGATGGAGCGCCGCTTCGGCTGCTTCGTCGTGCTCGATCTCCACTCGTACAATCACCGCCGCCAGGGGCCGGGCGAGCCGCCCGACGATCCCGCTGAAAATCCGGAGGTCAACATCGGCACCGGAACTGTGGATCGAAGCCGCTGGGGCCAGCTCGTCGATCGCTTCATGGGCGATCTCGTGGCGTTCGATTTTCTCGGGCGACAGCTCGACGTGCGGGAGAACGTGAAGTTTCGGGGCGGCCGGCTTTCGGCCTGGATCCACGAGAACTTTCCGCGCTCGGGCTGCTGCCTCGCGATCGAGTTCAAGAAGTTCTTCATGGACGAGTGGACGGGCAAAGTCGACGCAGAGGAGTTCGAGGCGATCCCGCGGGCCCTCGAATCGACGTTGCCGGGGCTGCTCGAGACCCTGGAGAAACTGGGAACTCGCCCTTGAGCGCGGGAGCGATCGAGCCCGCAATCGCGCGCGCTCCGGAGACGATCGTGGTCAAGAAGAAGCCGGTCGAGCTGATTTCGGAGAGTTTCGTAGCGAGCGCTTGCCAGCGCCTGAAAGAGGGCAAGCCGGTGCGCCGAAAGGTTCCGCCCTGGGGACGTCTGCACATCGACCGCCCGCTGCCCTTCCTCGTCGTCTATCGCCGGCCCGCGGATCGAGAGGACGAGGGCACGGAGCGGCTCGCCGTCGGTGAGGCCTGCTATCTGCTCGCTTCTGGCGAGCGAAGCGCACGAGAGGGTTTGTCGCGGTTGGTCGCGGGCATCGCGGAGGTGATGTCGGCGAGCTTCGGCGCCTTTCTCGTGATCGAGATGTGGTCGGCTCCCGAGGCCGAAGCGGAAGCTGCGGGAGCCTCCTGGAAGCCCGGCTTTCGGATCGTGCGTCCCAAGCGCGGTCGGATGACCTCCACAGTCGATGCGCTCGATCGAGCGCTGAGCGAAGTCAAGATCAAGGGAACCTTCGCGGGCGTGGAGGTGAGCAGCGCGGTGCGCGTGCGGCCGCCCGGATTGCAGCAGCTGATCCCGAGCGATCTGGCCGCGGCGCTAAACGTGCGCGTGATCGGAATCGAGATCGAGCCGGCCTTTCGAGACGAAGAGACGGGCACGAGCTACCCGCTGGTCCGCCGGGCACTCCACAATGGGATCGCGCGCGCGCTCAAGCGGGCGGTGTTCGAGTTTACCCGGCGTCAGACCTCGCACCGCCCGCCGCACTACCAGGCGCTCGGCCGTCACAGCGTGGTCAAGGCGGTCTGGGAGGTGGATCGAAAGCTCGCGGAGGTCAGCAACGGCTTCGACTTCCTGCTTCAGGTCACGCCGACGAATCCCGACTCGGCCTGGAGCGAGTTCCGCAGGAAGCGATTCGACGCGGCGCCGGATTTCTCGTCCCGCCCGCTGCGCTTCGAACCCTCGCTCTCGAAGCGGAAGCTCTTCCAGATCCCGATCGAGAAGATCGAGGACCCCACGCTCTACCAGCTGTTCCTGGATCAGCAGGTCGAACTCGACCGGAAGCTGACCTTGCTGCACGACCGCGGTACGCCGCAGTTTCTCTACGGCAGTCTCCAGCTCTACGGCGGCGTCGATGAATCGCTGCTGAATCTCGCGTACGAAATTCTCAACCGCGTGCCGCCGCGAAGCCGAGACGAGTCGCCGCGCGGCGCGATCGACGCGAAGGCCTTCGCGGCCAGCGCCGAGAAGGAGATCGAGCACTACCGCGCGCTCTACCCGAAAGTCCGCTCCCGAGTCGAGGTTCGCAAGGATTTCTCCGGCCTGATGGTCTCGCGCGGAAATCTTCTCGTCGGAGCGCAGCTCAAGGTTCCCCGGTCTCGCGTAGAGGCGCTCATCGCGCACGAGGTCGGCACCCACGTGGTGACCTACATCAATGGGCGCGCCCAGCCATTCCGCCAATTGTACGTGGGGCTTCCCGGCTACGATGAACTCCAGGAGGGCATCGCGGTACTCTCCGAATTTCTCGTGGGTGGGTTCAGCCGGCCGCGACTTCGGCTGTTGGCCGCGCGCGTGCTCGCGGTTCACCGCATGGTGGAGGGCGCGAACTTCGTCGAGGTCTTTCGCGAACTCGATCGCGCGCACGACTTTGCGCAGCGAACCGCATTCACGGTCGCGATGCGCGTGTTCCGGGGAGGTGGATTGACGAAAGACGCGGTGTATCTCCGGGGGCTTGTCGACCTGCTCGCGTACCTGCGCGAAGGCGGCAAACTGGATCCGCTATTGGTGGGAAAGCTCGGCGCAGAACACGTGCCGATCGTCGAGGAGCTGCAGTGGCGCAACGTCCTGACTGCTCCGCCGCTGAAGCCGCGCTATCTGGACGACCCGGCGGCGATCGATCGACTGGAGGAGATACGAAGAGGGGTCTCCGTGCTCAATCTCGTGAAGGGGGGGCGACGATGAGAATTGGATTCGTGGTCAACGACGTCAAGACCGAGGAAACAGGCTACACGACGACGCGTCTGGCGATGGCCGCTATCAATCGGGGCCACGAAGCCTGGGTGATCGGCGCCGGGGACTTCGCCTACGATGAAGACGAATCCATCCGGGCACGCGCCACGTCCGCGCCGAAGTCGCAATACAAGTCCTCGGATGCGTACATCGCCGATCTGAAGGGCCGCCGCGCGAAGCTCGAACGCATCAGCGTCGATGAACTCGACGTCCTGCTGTTGCGCAGTGATCCGTCGGCCGACCTGGCCCACCGCTCATGGGCCCAGGGGACGGGCATCATCTTCGGACGCGTCGCGATGCGGCGCGGGCTCATCGTGCTGAACGACCCGAACGGCCTCTCGAAGGCGATGAACAAGATGTACTTCCAGCTCTACCCGGAAGAGGTCCGACCGCGGACGGTGATCACGCGCGACCGCGACGAGATCCGCGACTTCTGGAAGGAGCAGGGCGGAAACATCGTGCTCAAGCCCCTGCAGGGATCGGGAGGCCAGGGGGTCTTCCTGGTTCGCGAAGGCGACGGATCGAATCTCAACCAGATGGTCGACGCGGTCAGCCGCGATGGCTACGTCATCGCGCAGGAGTACCTGCCCGCCGCACAGGAGGGCGACACTCGCCTGTTTCTGATGAATGGTCAGCCGCTGCGCCACCGCGGCAAGTACGCGGCGTTCCGGCGCGTGCGCACGGGGGACGACATGCGCAGCAACATTCACGCCGGGGGCAAACTCAGGGAGGCGACCATCACGGATCAGCACCTGCGGATCGCGGAGATCGTGCGCCCGAAGGTCGTCCAGGACGGCATGTTCCTCGTCGGGCTCGACATCGTCGGCGACAAGCTGATGGAAATCAACGTGTTCAGCCCGGGCGGACTGGGCAGCGCACAGCGGTTCGAGAAGGTGAACTTCGCGAACGCGGTGATCGAAGCGCTGGAGCGCAAGGTCGACTACATGTCGTACTACCGCCGCAACTTCGACAACCTGGAGATGGCGACCCTGTAGCCACGGTCGGCCGATTGCCCGAACGCCGTGCGCAGGTAGGTCAGCGGAATGAGTGGCGTCTGAACTGAAGATCCGGACCGCAGATACATATCTGGCGCCGTTCTACACGCGCGCGTCGCGACGGGCAGTAGGTGTGCGATGAAGCTGGGCATCGCGGTGAACGTCGTCGGGACGGAGGAGAGCGGGCAGACGACCTACCGCCTCGCCGTCAGTGCGCTGCGACGCGGCCATCAGGTCTGGGTGATGACGGCGGGTAGCTTCGCGCTCGAATCCGACGGTCGGGTATTCGCTCATGCTCGGGCGGCGCCTCCCGCGAGCTACGACTCCGCAGAGTCCTATCTGACCGCGCTGCGCAGCCAGGCCAAGTCTGGCTGGATCGAGGCGGACGCACTCGACCTGGTCCTGCTGCGAAGCAACCCGGCCGTGCAGACGCCGTGGGCCCAGCACGCGCCGCTCCACTTCGGCCGCATACTCGCCAACCGTGGAGTCGTCGTCCTCAACGATCCGAACGGTCTCGCGAACGCGATGAACAAGCTCTACCTCGAGGAGTTCCCCCAGGCGGTAAGGCCGCGCACGCTCATCACTCGCAACCGCGACCGAATTCGCGAATTCGCCGACGAGCAGGGAACGATCGTGGTCAAGCCCCTGCAGGGTTACGGGGGCCGAGGCGTCTTCATCGTGCGACCGAAGGATCGCGCCAACGTCGCAGAGATCATCCGCGCCGTGTCGCGCGATGGCTACGTGGTGGCGCAGGAGTATCTTCCCGCAGCCGCAGACGGAGACACGCGGCTGTTCATGCTCGAAGGCCGGCCGCTGGAGTACGAGGGTCATCTCGCGGCGTTCCGCCGCATCCGGACCGGCGACGATCTTCGGAGCAACCTCCACGCGGGCGGCCGTTTGCGAAGGGCGGAAGTCGACGAGACCATGTTGCGGTTGGCCGAGACCGTCGGGCCGAAACTCGCCGAGGATGGAATGTTTCTGGCCGGTCTCGACATCGCCGGGGAGAAGCTCATGGAGATCAACGTCTTCAGCCCTGGCGGCCTGGGAAGTGCACAGCTCTTCGAGAAGGTGGATTTCAGTGAAGCGGTCGTCAGCGCGCTGGAGCGAAGGATGCTTGAATAGGAGGCCATGCCAGTGGAGCAATTTCCCGACATTGCCGAGTGGCGCGCGGTTTTCGTCGAAGCGGTAACCGAACTCGGAACGAAGATTGCAGGCTTCCTTCCGAGTCTCCTGGGCGCGGTGCTCATTCTCATCATCGGTTGGCTGCTGTCCCGGTCACTGGGGGCTGCGACCGGCAGGGCGCTGCGCACGTTCGGGTTGGATCGCGCGGCGACGCGGATGAAGATCAGCGATGTTCTCGAACGCGCCGGCGTCACGATGACGCTGTCTGAGATCGTCGCGCGCCTGGTCTTCTGGCTGCTGATGCTCACGTTCGTGCTCTCGGGCGTCGAGACGCTGGGCCTCACGGCCGTCACTTCGACGATCGACCGACTCATCGCGTTCATCCCGAATCTGATCGGTGCGGCACTCATCGTGTTGCTCGGTCTGCTGCTCGCGCGATTCGCGGGCAAGGTGGCGAGTTCGGCCGCAGCCGCGGCGGGATTTCCGACCGCTCCCCGACTCGGAGTCGCGATCCAGATCGCGGTTTCGGGACTCGTGTTCGTGGTGGCGATCGAGCAGCTCGGCATCGGCACCAATGTCCTGATCGCGCCTCTCACCGCGGTGCTCGCCGCGGCGGCGCTTTCCGCGGGCCTCGCGTTCGCGCTCGGTGCTCGGCCGATCGTCACGCACATTCTCGCGGGGCACTTTCTGAGACAGAGCCTTCCGCGAGATTGCTACGTCGAAATCGAGGGCGAGCGCGGGATGGTCGAGCGCATCGGGCCGACCGAGACGGTGCTTCGTAACGAAGAGAAGTCGTGGAGCATACCCAACGCCAGGCTCCTCGATCTCGTCGTCATACGGTGATTACTGCTATGCGCGGCGGTCCGCGAGGAGGGGAGTTCCCATGAGTCTGGAGCGAAGCCTTGCCGAGGAACTGGTGCGCGAACATCCGGAGCGCGCTGCGGGTGTGCTCTCGCGGCTCGGAGTCGAGCAGGCGGCGCACGTACTCGCCAAGGCACCGGCGAGTACCGCGGCTCCCGTACTTCGGCGGATGCCGCCGCAGTTTTCGGCCGCGGTTCTCGAGAGCTTCGACGCAGCGAAACTCGCGAGTGTACTCGAAGCGCTGCCGCTCGACGTCGCCTCGCGCCTGACCCGGCGCCTGCCGGCGGAGTGCGCGGAAGCCGCCCTCGAGAAACTCGGCCCTCGTTCGTCTCGCGCGCTGCGCGCACTGCTGCATTTTCGCGAAAACACCGCGGGGTCGCTGATGGATCCGAACGTTCTCGCACTGCCGAGCGACCTTACGGCGCGGGAAGCCCTGCAACAGATTCGCAAGACACCGGAAAGCGCGCGATACAACGTCTACGTGGTCGACAGCGAGCAGCGACTCGCGGGAGCCGTGAACCTACGAGAGCTGCTGCTCGCGAAGCCCCAGTCCCGCCTGGCGGATCTGATGGTCCGCGATCCTCTGCGGCTAGACGCGCATGCAGACCGATCGGTCATCGTGACGCACCCGGGTTGGAAGGAGGTTCACTCGCTGCCCGTCGTGGACGAGGGGGGCGGCTACCTCGGCGCCGTGCGCTATCGAACGCTGCGCGCGCTCGAGGAAGAGATGCAGCGCGGTCGGACCGAGGACGGCGACGTCCGCGAGTCCCTCGGCCAGCTCTTCTCCGCGGGGGCGGGAGGTCTTCTCGACGCGCTCACGAGTTTCGGCCCACCGAGGAGCGGGGGGGGCTGAGATGGCGCGAAGGTCCGGACAGGCAGAACAGGCGCTCGCCCAGGTCATGCTCGAGGAGTATCCCGACGAGGCGGTTCGATTGGTCGAGTCCAGCGCGGACGCGGAGTCGGCCGAGCTGCTGGCCCGCCACGGCGGCGACGCGGTCATGGGGGTCATCCGGCGGCTCACGCCGGACCGAGCCGCGCGGATTCTCGCCGCACTTCCCGAGGACGTCATGCGGCGCTCGGTCGCGGCGCTCAACCCGAACCGAGCGGCTTCGCTGTTGGCCCGGCTCGACCCCGACGAGAGAGAGCGCTGTTTCGCTCGGCTCGACGACGACCTCGCGGCCGAGCTCCGCGACATTGCGCACTACGCGGCCGACACGGCGGGCGGATTGATGGACCCGCGAGCGACGTCGTTCCGACCCGACGCGACGGTTCGCGACGTGTTGCGACGTCTGCGGACTTTTCGCGATCGGCGGATTCAGGACGTCTTCACCGTAAACGCAGATGGCGTGCTCACGGGGAGCATTCCGCTCGAGAAGATCGCCCTGGCCGAGCCATCGACACGCCTCGATGGACTCGTGAGCGCCGCGCCAGTGAGTGTCGCGTCCGTCGCATCGCGCGACGAAGTCGTCCAGACCTTCGAGAGCCACCGGGTGGCGAGCCTGCCCGTGGTGGACCTGGACGGTCGACTGCTCGGCGTGCTGCGCCAGCGCGAGATCATCCAGGCCGCCCAGGCGGAGGCCACGGCGAGCGCCGTGACGATGGTCGGTGCGAGCGAGCAGGAGCGAGCGTTGTCGACGCCGCTATTCGCGATCCGCAAGCGCCTGCCGTGGCTCCAGATCAACCTGCTGACCGCATTCCTCGCGGCGGCCGTGGTCGGGCTGTTCGAGGACACGATCGCGCGCGTGACCGCGCTCGCCGTGCTGCTTCCCGTCGTCGCGGGTCAGTCGGGCAATACCGGGGCCCAGGCGCTCGCGGTCACGATGCGCGGACTCGCGCTGCGCGAGGTGCGAACGCGTCATTGGCTTCGCGTGGTCAGCAAGGAAGTCGTGGCGGGCGCGGGAAACGGCGTCGCGGTCGCCCTGACGACCTCGGTGGCCGTGTACCTCTGGAGCCAATCGGTCGGGCTCGCCTGCGTGATCGGCATCTCGATGGTGCTCTCGATGACGCTCGCGGGCCTTTCGGGCGCTGCGATTCCGATGATCCTGACGGCGCTCCGCCAGGACCCGGCGCAGTCGTCCTCGATCGTTCTCACCACCGTCACCGATGTGGTCGGGTTCTTCAGCTTCCTCGGCATCGCGACACTTCTCGCGAGCGCGCTGTAGCCGCAGAAGCGGTACGGACGTCGCGCAGACGGCGGTTCTCTGCGCGGCGGAACCGTGCGCCTTCAGCGATGGAAGAAAGGTCTTCGCTGACCCGCAAAGGGTGGCGGGCGGAACGCCGCGTTGCTTCGGCACTCAGCCTTCGTTTGCGATGCCGCGCAACAGGTACTCGAGCAAGTCCACACCCGTCAGCACTCGTTTGTCGCGATCGTTCCAGAGCAGAACGAGATTGGGATGCAGGAGATTGCGGCTCGTCTCGCGTGAGCGCAGCCGGATATTGCTCAGCACCGTTTCGAGCTTCGTCGCCGGGTCGGAAATCACGAGCGGCTCGTGACAGAAATCGGCGGGATCGACGGGCGGCGAACCCATCAGTACGGCGCGCAGGAATCGGTTCACATTGAGCACGAGTCGAGGGCAATCCCGCTGGTCGGTCAAAACGACCCACTTGCTCCCGGATCGATCCAGCGCGCGTAGGAACGGGTCGGAGTCTTTCGCTTCGAATTCGGGAAACTGCACGCGGTCATCCGAGAACGAGACGGAAAGGATCGCATCGGGGTGGAATGGCTCGGCCTCCTGGTCGAGGCGGCGGTCATCGAGGGCGAGAAAATTGAGCGCGCCGCGGCCTTCCACGTGACTCACATCCGAATCGTCGTCGAGGATGTGCAGTTCGATCATCTCGCGCAGGTCGTCTTCTCGAAACAGCCCGAGCCCTTCCTTTCCCACGAGTCTGTCGAGCAACCGAGCGGTCGGCCAGGCGACCGGAAACAGAAGGATCCGGTAACAGCGGATCACCGGCGCCAGCGCACCCCCGACTGCGAATGCGTGTCGCGAGACGTACGCCTGGGGAAAGATCTCGCCGAACATCGTGATGCCGATCGTGGACACCGCGAACGCCGCGACCCCGACGAGGATCGAGTCGGCGAGCAGGGCGAGCAGCGTGTTGACCGCGACGTTGCCCCAGAGGATGGTCGTCAGGAGTAGATGAAAGTCTTCGCGCAGCGCCAGGATCTTCTGCGCTCCGCGATTTCCGCCCTTCGCCGCGACCTGGAGCCGAAGCCGACTCGGCCCCAGCATTCCCAGATTCAGCCCAGAGAACATCGCGGATTGGCTGAGGCAGAGCAGCATGCCCAACCAGGTCGCCCAGCTCAAGCGATCTCCTCCCGCGAGCGGGTCTCACAAAAACAAGAGTAGACGCGCTCTCGTCGCAGGTTAGCGCATTGGAAACTCGTTGCGGATTGCGCACCAGACACCGGGATGATCGGCGAACTCCAGTAGCACGTGATTATGGGACGATGGAGTAGATGTAGATCGCGTAGGCCGCGAGGAATGTCGCTCCCTCCCAGCGTTCCAGCTGCCTTCGGGTGTGCAGAAAGAAGGACAGGCCGACGGTGCTTGCGAACATCACGCCGAGGTCGCGCCATCCGACGCCGGCCGGCGAAATCGGATCGACCACGGCGGCAATCCCGAGAACGCCGAGCAGATTGAACAGATTCGAGCCGACGATGTTTCCGATCGCGATGTCGCCATGGCCGCGGATGCTCGCGAGCAGCGACGTGGCGAGCTCGGGCAGGCTCGTTCCGATGGCGACCACGCTGAGCCCGATCACGGCGGGGGAAACTCCGAGGGACTCGGCACTGCCGATCGCTCCCCGCAAGAAGAGCGCGCCACCGGATATCAACAACGCGAGACCGAGCCCGGTGACGCCGAGATCCAGCCAGAGTCGTGCGCTCGCCGAGGGTTGGGTGCCCGCGATCTGCGCTTCGACCTCGGCGGACTCTGCCCGTGCGAGCTTGACGGTGACGATCATGTAGGCCACGAGCCCGGCTACGAGCAGAACGCCCACAGGCCGACCGAATTGGCCGAGGGCGAGGAGTCCGAGCGCGAGTGCGGAAACTCCGATCAGCAGCGGCATCTCGACGCGGAGCATGCGGCCATGGGTTTCCATGGGTCGAACGAGTGCACAGATGCCGAGGATCAGCAGGACGTTGGCGATGTTCGAGCCGACGACGTTTCCGAGCGCGATGCCGTCGACGCCTTCGAGGGTCGCCTCCGTGCTGACGACGAGTTCGGGCGCGCTCGTTCCAAATGCGACGATCGTCAATCCCACGATTACGGGCGATAGACCGATACGCAGCCCGAACGAGCGGGCGCCGCGCACGGTCCCTTCGGCACCGAGCGCGAGGAGTGCCAGTCCACCGAGTAGCGCGGTGAGGTGCACCATTTCAGCGCCGACGAATACCACATCGACGGCGGGTTGCCTCGACCGGGGCCATTTCCACGACTTCAGGTTCGCGCGATTCAACCCGTCGAGGTGCCCTCCGCGGGCGGGGGCGCGGATCGGGACCGCGTTCGTGCGGGATCAGCGGCCCGGGCGAGCCTCACCCACGTGTTGTCGGAAGAAGCCGGACAGATCCGCTCCGCTCACCTGTTCGGCGGCGTTCTTCAGCTGGGCCGTCGTGATGTCCAGGCGCGATTCCGACAAGACGCGCACGGCGTCCTCGAGACTGCGCTGGTCCTGTGTGTGCTCGCGGATCTCGGCATCGAGCGCGCGAAGTGCGATGACCGCGCGGTCGGTGATCTCTCCCCGGGCCGAAGCCACCTCCAGCGAGGGGACCGCTTTGGCGCGCTGCTTCATCCGGGATAACACTTTTTCCTGTCTCTTGCGCGAGATCGTGCGCGAGCGGACGAGGGCCTCCAGCGAGTACAGCTCGGCGAGGCCCTCGACGATCCAGTCGCCGCCGTCGCCGGGCTCGAATCCCAACGCGGCGTGCACCAGTTCGTGGAGCACCGGGCTCGTCCCGTCGTCGCTGATGAGCGGGCGCGACGCGTGGACGAACGCGGAGCGCGGTCCGCTCAGGCCCCCGCGCCACATCGGATCTCTCGCGGTGACTACCAGCAGCCGATCGGGCAACTCGCCGACCATGTCGCGAACCGTGGGCAGCGTCCAGCGCAGCAGCGCCAGAATGTCGAGGCGCTGCAGGCGCTGGCCCTTCGGCCCCGCAACGGCGATTCGGGAGCCCGCGACCGTCTCCCGAAGGATGCCGAGTCGGCCGACCGCGAGCCAGCCCGTCGGTCGGTCGAATCCGCGGTGGGGATTGTCGATCCGGAAGGACGAGTCAGCCGCCCGCTCGTACGGTGCGACGGCCGACCAGCCGTCCGGCACGCGCAGGTAGAGGTGGGAGGCCGAGCGCGCTCCCAGCGCGGTGCGAACCTTCGCGGGGGGAACCAGGTCGTCACCGCGAAAGATGGCCCAGTTCTCGGCGCAGCGCGCGTCGTAGCTTCGCTCGTCGCGCAGGTGATCGATGCGAAACACGTACCGCAGCGTCGTCACGCCGGGTTCGGGGATCCAGCGCACCACGTCGCCCTCGACCTCGACGGTTCCGCCGCCCGCGAAGTCGCGGTGGCGCTCGGGATCGATGCGCCAGTTCACCTGCCGCAGCAGACCTTTTGGATCCGTTACGTGCACATTGACGCGAGCGGCGCGCTCGGTCGGAACCACGCGAACTTCGAAGTCGACCCGGTAGACGAGATCGTCCTGCGCCAGCGCCGCTCCTGCAGTCAGTGTGGCGCAGACGCACACCAATGCGCGGACAGCGCGGTGCTTGCGATCGATCATGGCGCTCTCCTCTCGATCTGGCGTCCCATTTCGATGCGCTCCTCGACCGACAATCCGGGACGGAAGTCTTCCTCGACGGCGCGCAGCCGAGGCAGCAGACCCGCCTGATTGGCCACCTGGATCGCGAGCCCCGGTCGCGCATTGAGCTCCAGGATCACGGGGCCGAGCCGCGCATCGATCACGACGTCGGCTCCGACGTAGCCGAGCCCGGTTTCGTCGGTCGCGCGAACGGCGATCTCCAGCGCGCGCGAAAACCCCGGGATCTCCACGCCGATGAGCGGGCGGTCGCTGTCGGGATGCCGTTCCACCGGAGTGTAGGTGACCATCGCATGTTCGATTCGGCCGCTCGAAAGCCCGACCCCCGCCCCGACCGCCCCCTGATGGAGATTGGCGCGGCCGCTCGAGCGGCGCGTCGGCAGCCGCGTCATGGCCATCACGGGAATGCCGCGAAACACGACGATCCGCACGTCCGGCGCGCCCTCCTCCGAAATCGCGGCCAGGATGGGATGCGCGACGAGGCGTTCCTCGAGCATTGCCGCGTCGGCGTGACCGCCCAGAGCGTAGAGCCCCGAGATGATGCTCCCCGCGTGGTAGCGCAGGTCGTCCAGGCTGACGCGCCGGCCGCCCGGGCGCAGGAACGCGTCGCCCTCCCTCGCGTGGATGACGATGATGCCGTTGCCCATCGCGCCTCGGGCCGGCTTGAGCACGAAGTCGTCGAGTCCCTCCAGCGCGCCGAGCATCCGCTTGATCTCGAAGTGGTGTCCGGCGTAGGCGATGAGGCGCGGGACGGGAATCCCAGCCTCTTCGCAGAGCCGCTTGGTGCGCAGCTTGTCGTCGACCATGGGATAAAGCCGCCGCGGATTCCAGCGGAGCGTGTAGGCGGCGTTGCGCCCGTTGATGCCGAGCACGCCGTTGCTCCGGAGTGCGTTGAGCACCTTCACCGCGAAGCTCTCGCTCCGAAGCGGGCGAAGGCGCGGAAGCGGATCAGATCGGAAACGCGAAATCCCGTGTAACCGCCGATCAGGATCAGCAATCCGGAGATGCCGACGACCAGCTCCGGATAGCCGAACATCAGCTGCTGTGCCGAGGCGCTGCGGAAGACCGGGTGTACGACGATCGCAACCGCAATCGACCAGCCAGCCCGCTCCAGTGCGCTGCGCCAACCTTCCTCCGAAAGCGTGACCGCGAAGCGCTCGATCAACATCGTGAGGATCACCAGCGGGAACAGCACGCCGGCGAGCAGGTTGTGTATGTTGCTCCCGCGTCCGACGATCGCTGCGCCCGTCACGAGCAGCACCACGATGCACAGCAGCAGCGAGAGGCGCGGCACCAGCAGCAGGTGCAGCCGCTCGAACGCGAGGCGCCCGAAGATGCCCACACACAGCACGGAGCCGACGAGCAGCAGGCCGGGGGCCAGCGGATAACTGCGCAGCGCGAAGGCGATCAGGATCGGCATGAAGGTTCCGAAGGTCGGGACGCCGATGATGTTGCGAAACAAGGCGACGATCAGCGCTCCGATGGGGAGCAACAACAGGCCGCGCAGCGCCGACTGCGTCGGCAGCGGCAGGCGGTACAGCGACAACGCCGCCAGCAGATCGCTGTTGGGAACCATCAGCGCGGTGAGTTCTTCCGGTCGCAGCTGCTCGCGCAGAGCGTGATAGCGCCGTCCGACGGCCTCGACACCACTCGTTTCGATCGCCTGATCCGATCCGAAGCGCAGCGCGACCCGATCGGCGGGCCTCTCGCCGAAGAAACCTTCCACCGGCGACAACGGCACCCAGACCCCGCCGAGCCAGGCCTGCGCCCAGACGACCTCCTCGGGCGGCGTTCCGGTCTGCAGCTTCAGGCCGAGCACCACGCGCGCCGGAATCCCCGCGCCTCGCAACAGCATCACGAGGCTGCGGGTCTTGCCCACCTGGCTGCCTTCCCGCGCGGCGAGCGTCAGGATGGCGTCATCGGAGGCGGTATCGCGGGTTGCCACTTCATCGGCCACGAAAGAGAAGAGTGAGCGCAGCCGCCCCTCCGGATCGCTGGCCGGGGGCAGCGAAATGCGCTCGAACAGCTGCGGGATCGTGGTGTCGTCCGCGGGAATCTCGCTCGCGCGCGGGCCGTAGCGCTCGACGATGCCCGAAGGCGCGGCGGCGTTGCCTCCGGTCACTGGGGCGCGCGACGGATCGAGCTGCACGCGGAAGCCGTGTGCGAGTTCGTGCACGCCCTCGAAGCGCCCGCTCCAGATCGCGAATCGCTGGCCGTCTTCGTTGCGAATCGCGAACAGCAGCCGGTCGCTCTGGATCCGCTCGTCGAAGACCGCCTGACCGGGACCCAGGCTCGGAAGCGGAACGCGGACGCTTCCGCGGCGGCCGGTCCCCCGCGCGCTCACTTCGAGCTCGACGCGCCAGAGACCCTTGGCGCCAGAGGGCGCGAGTGGGAGGTCCAGAATCAGCGCCTTCCACCCGACCACGCCGATGGCGAACAGCAGCAGGGCGATTCCGGTGAACAGGACCGGTCGAGACACGGGCGCGCTACTCCTCGGGCCGCTCGTCGTTTTCCATCGCCGTATCTTCCACCGCCTCGATCGCCCAGTCCTCGTCCGGCTGTGGCAGAGGGGGGTCTTCTCCCACGCGAATTCCGAGGTGGAATGCGGCGAATCCCGGCATCACGACCTGGTTCAGGGCCATTCCGATCACGGTACCCAAGTGTGGGGCGCGCAGCTCCGATTTCTCGTTCGACAGCGGATCGGTGACGGTGCCCAGCAACGCGCCGATTTCGACCCGCTCGCCCAGCTCGACCTGCGAGATCAGGATGCCGCCGTCGTCGGACCGCACCCAGTGCGACCGGTTGAAGACCTGGGGCTCGCGAGCTCGTCGGCGCGGCTTCAGCATACCGATCGCACCCATCAAGTCACGGATTCCCTCCAGGCCGCGTTCGACGTCGCTCTGCACGAAGCGCATCGGCTCGCCCGCCTCGTAGGTGATCGCGGGAATCCCCGCATCGGTTGCCGCCCGACGCAGGGTCCCCTGCGTGCCGAAACTGTGGACGACGATGGTGCTGCCGAAGCCCCGCGCGAGCTCGAGTGTCTCCGGTATTTCGAGGTTCGCCCGCAGGTGGGGAAGGTTGGTCCGATGAAAGGATCCCGTGTGCAGATCGACGAGGTTGTCGCACGAACGGATCACACTCTCGAAGAATGAGTACGCGATGCGCGACGCCGAGCTGCCGCGAGAGCGGCCGGGGAAGTAGCGATTGAGATCCCGGCGGTCGGGAAGGTAGCGGGACGAGCGGCGGAAGCCGTGGAGGTTGACGATCGGGACGCCGATCACGGTGCCGCGCAATTCCTGCGCATTCAGTCGCTGGAGCGTGCGCCGCACGATCTCGACGCCGTTGAGTTCGTCGCCGTGAATGCCCGCGGTGAGGCACAAGGTCGGGCCGGGGTGCATCCCGCGCACGACGAGCACGGGCGTGTCGAGCACCGCTCCCACGAAGGACTCGCTCACAGCCAGGGTGGCGCGCCGGCTCTCGCCCGGCCTGACCACGACGTCCAGTAGCGGCAATCCTTCCCAGCGCTCTTGCACCGTCTCGGCCGCGGGTCCGGGCAAGGCACTGCCGAGCGCGGCGAGCGCGCAAACGCCAGCCGCGAAGGCGCGCCGAGTCGTAACACCCCCCGTCATGCGCGGAACCGTACCACCCGAAAGCCCCAATTCAAAAGCCCCAATTCGCGACAATCAATCTCGCCCGCATCCCAATCGGCAAGCCCACAAACGAGTGCACAAACGGTTAGGATGCGCGCATGTCGTTGGCCTCCAAGGTGCTGGTCGGCCTCGCGCTCGGCATCGCTCTGGGCATCGTGTTCGGCGAGTCGGTTGCTTTCGTGGGCGCGTTCGGCCGCGCGTACCTGCTGCTGCTTCAGATGGCGGTGCTCCCGTTCGTGGCGGTCTCGCTGATCGCCGGTCTGGGCGGGCTGAGCAGCCGCGGCTGGCGGTCGCTCGTGCGCTATGCGGGCGGTTTTCTGCTGCTGTCCTGGGTTGCGACGCTCGCCGTCGTCATCGCCGCGCCCATCGCCTTCCCGGGCTGGCCCTCCGGCACCCTGTTCAGTGCCACCCTGGTGGAAGAGCGCGCCGAACTCGACTTTCTCGACTTCTACATCCCGGCGAATCCGTTTCGCTCGCTCTCCGAGGGTGCCGTTCCGGCCGTCGTCGTGTTCAGCCTGGCGTTCGGGATCGCGCTGATGGACAGCGAGCGCAAGCGCACGCTGCTCGACACATTTTTGGGTGCACAGGACGCGCTGCGCCGGATGACGAGTGCCGTGGTACACATCGCCCCGTACGGGATCTTCGCCATCGCAGCCGAGGCCGCCGGGAGTCTCGACGTCGCGCGGCTCGCCGGCCTCCAGGTCTATCTGGTCACCTATATCGCGTTGGCGTTGCTGCTGGCCTTCTGGGTGCTCCCGGCGCTGGTCGCCGCCGCCACGCCGCTCTCGTACCGCGAGGTGTTCGCCGCGGGCCGCGACGCGCTGGTCACCGCCTTCGCCACGGGCAGTCTCTTCATCGTGCTCCCGATCATCGCCGACCGCGCGCGGAAGCTCTTCGAGCAGCGCGAGGCCGGCGAGGAAGCCGAACTCCAGGTCGACGTGGTGGTTCCGATCGCCTTTACCCTGGCGGGGGCGGGAAAGCTGTTGGGGCTGTTGTTCGTTCTCTACGCGGGCTGGCAATCGGGGCATCCCCTCTCCCCGGTCGACTATCCCGCGCTCGCGGGAACCGGGCTGTTTTCGTCCTTCGCGGGTTCCGCGGTCTCGCTGCCCTTCCTGCTCGATCTCTTCCGCATTCCGTCCGACATGTTCGAACTCTTTCTCGTCGTCGACAGCGTGATCGGCAATCGCTTCAGCGCATTGGTCGGGTCGATGCACGCGATCGCGCTCGCCCTGCTCGCGGGCTGCGGCGCCGCGGCCTGGATCCGCTTCGAACTGCGGCGCTTCGCGCTGTGGATTCTGATCTCCATCGTCGCAACCGCCGGAGTCCTGAATGTCGTTCGGATCGGATTTCAGCGCTTCGACAGTCCCTTCACGGGGTACCGCTCTTTCATCCAGCGATCCTTCCTGCTGCCCACCGCGCCCTGGCGAGACCGCGATGCGCTGCCCGCCGAGGCCCCCCAGAGCCCGGGGGACGCACTCCGGCGCGTGCGCGCGCGGGGCAGCCTGCGCGTCGGTTACGCGCCGGACCGGCTGCCCTACGCGTTCCGAAACGCGCCGGGCGAACTGGTCGGTTTCGACATCGAGATGGCCCACGCCCTGGCGCGCGATCTCGGCGTGCGCGTCGAATTCTTCCGCGTCGGCGATACGAGTCGGTTTCCCGCGCTGCTCAATGCGGGAACGATCGACTTGGCGATGACCGGGCTGACCATCACGCCCGAGCGCCTCGAGCAGATGAACTTCTCGACTCCCTATCTCCACGAGACGCTGGCCTTCGTCGTCCGCGACCATCACCGGGACCGATTCCGCTCCGGCAAGTCGATTCGATCGATTCCGTCGCTGGAACTCGCGGTTCCCGAGCGCGGCTACTACGCGGAGAAGATCCGGGAGTACCTGCCGGAGGCGCAGATCACCCTGATCGATTCGCCGCGCGCGTTCTTTCGCGCCGAGGAGGGGACCTTCGACGCGATGGTCTTTGCCGCCGAGGTGGGCTCGGCCTGGACCCTCATCTATCCCGAATACACGGTGGCGGTTCCCCATCCGGAGGTGCTGCGCGTGCCCGTGGGCTACGCCAGCGCGCGCGACGATCGGCGCATGGCCGAATTCATCGACGCCTGGATTCTGCTGAAGCGCAACGACCGCACGATTCCGCGCCTGTTCAGCTACTGGTTCGAGGGCAGGGAGCCGCCCGGCCAGGAGCGCCGCTGGTCGTTGGCGCGCGACGTCTTCGGTTGGGGGGCGCTCGAGGCACCCGAATCGATCGAGCCGCCCCCCGCGTCCGAGTCGACGGCGCCCGCAGCGCAGGGGAAGCCGGCACTCGAGCCGACGGCGCCCGCAGCGCAGGGGAAGCCGGCACTCGAGCCGACGGCGCCCAAACCGCAGGGGAAGTCGACACTCGAGTCGACGGCGCCCAAACCGCAGGGGAAGTCGACACTCGAGTCCTCGGCGCCCACACCCCAAGCCGAGCCGACGCCCGGGACGCCCCTCCAATTCCCACCGACCGGTTGACGCTCGGGATCGAAGCGCGTCCGCGACGAACCGCGTCGCAGCGGTCCGTTCAGCGCTTTGGATCGGGAGTCTCTTCGACGAGTCGAGCCGAATCGAAGGCGGTCGAGAATGTCTTGGCCGACTGGAGGGACTCTGCGAATGGGGCGCGATCCTCGAAGGGAATCGCCGGCTTGCGCCGGAGCCACGCCAGCGTGAACCCCGCGAGCCCGAGATGGACGACGGTCGTGTGGACGAACAACGCGCCGGGGCCGAAGGTCTGCATGAAGCTCGAGGCGATCACGGGGCCGACCACGGCGCCCGCCGCATAGGTGAGCAGGAGTCCGCTCGAGACCTCGACGAGTTCTTCGCGTCTGGCGGCGTCGTTGGCGTGCGCCACTGCGAGCGCGTAGATCGGGAACGCGGCGGCTCCCCACAGAGCGGAGACGGCGTAGAGCAGGTGCGGAACATGGGTCTTCGCATGGAGCAGCGCGAGTCCGGTCAGAGCGGCGAGCAGCGCCGCGCCGATGATGACGCGTCGCCGGTCCATCCTGTCCGAGATCCGACCCAGCGGCCACTGCCCGATGGCGCCGCCGATCACACAGGCGCTCATGAAGATCGCGGTGAGCGTCGCGTCCGGCTGTTCCCCCGATGCGAACACTGGCCCGAGCGCCCACCACGAGCCGTTCGCGAGGCCGATCCCCGCGCAGGTCACGAATGCCACCGGTGAAATCGAGATGATCCGCATCGGGTGAAACCTCACGACTTCGAGCGGGGGCGGCTGCGCTTCACGGGTCAGCGCTACGGGGATCGCCGCGATCGACACGAGGATCGAGGCCAGCGCAAATAGGTGGAAGTCGGCCGGCTCGGAGAGCATCAGCATCAGTTGACCCGCCGTGATCACCGTCAGGTTGATCACCATGTAGACGGAAAGCACGAAACCGCGCGACTCGTTGGTGGAGCGGTCGTTGAGCCAGCTCTCGATGATCACGTAGAGTGCCGCGAAGCTCATGCCGGTGATCGATCGCGTCAAGATCCAACCCAGCGGCGAAATCCACATCAAATGCACCAGCGGCGCGGCCGAAGCGACAGCTGTCATCGTCACGAAGCCGCGAATATGTCCCACGCGTTTGACGAGGTAGGGACACATCACGCATCCGACCGCAAAACCCAGGAAGTAGGCCGATCCCATCGCGCCGATGATCAGCGTCGAGAGATCCTCGATCTGCGCGCGCACCGGCAGCAGGACCGATTGCAAGCCCTGGCCGGTGAGCAGAATGGCGACGCTGAGGAGGAGGGCGAGAATCGGAACGATCGGTTTCATCTGCTCAGTCCCACGCCGGGGCGCCGGCCCGCCGGAATCGCCTGGTCCGGATCGGATTTAATTTGCGTAGCTTTAGGCAACTCGGTGCTTCCCGGCTCGGTCCGAAGGAAGGCGACGAACGACTCCGGGAATTGCTCCTGAACGCCGCGCGCGATGGCTGTTCGCCATTTGGGGCCCGGGATCGTTTGGCGGAGAGGGTGGGATTCGAACCCACGGTACCCTTGCGAGTACACCTGATTTCGAGTCAGGCACGTTCAACCGGACTCCGCCACCTCTCCGCGATCGCCAAGGCTATCGCAGGCGAGCGCCAGCGGGCCAGCCACAGTGCGCGACGGCCGTGGAGAGGCTAACCTGCCTGCCTTCGCGATTTTGCGAATCGGAGGCCGCTGCTTGGCACGCGATGATTTGATCCAGGCGACCGGAACCGTCGACAAGATCCTCGGCGGCGGTCGCTACCAGATAACCCTCGAGAGCGGTCAACAAGTGACCGCGCAGCTCTCGGGCCGCATGCGCCGCTTCCGGATTCGGGTGATCCCCGGGGATCGGGTGCAGGTCGGCGTGTCGCCCTACGATCCCACCCACGGCTTCGTCACCTTCCGACTCCGGGAAGGTCAGAACGCGCCGCGCTGAGTCCGTGCCCGGCCCGGGCATCCGCCTCCAGCTCAAGACCCTCCAGGCCTACGATCGGTTTCGCTTGCGGCGTTTGATGGCGCGGCATCGAGGACTCGAAATCCATCCGGCCGCGTCCAGCAATCTCGCCGCGGCGCGCTACGACCTCGCCGCAGGCGCGCGGCTGCGGATCGGCGCCGGTGTCGTGACCGAACGCCTCGCGGGCGCGCTGCACTTCTCGCTCGGCGCCGGGGCCGAGGTGTCGATCGGCGAAGGCACTTGGCTGCGGACCGAGATCGCACCGGTGCACATCGTCGCGTTCGAGGGCGCGCGGATCGAACTGGGGCCCGAGAGCTTCCTGAACGGCTGTCAGCTGAGCGCGAAGTCCGAGCTGCGCTGCGGCCGCCGCGCCTGGATCGGCAGCGGCAGCCGCGTCTTCGACTCGGACCAACACGACCTCGACTCCGAACACCCCGAAGTCACCCGACCCGTGACGATCGGCGACTGCGTCTGGGTGGCGGCGGACGTGACCATCCTGCGCGGCGTGACGATCGGCGAGCACAGCGTGATCGGCACGCGCTCCCTCGTGACCCGCGACATCCCCCCTCACACGCTCGCCTACGGTCAGCCCGCCAGACCGCGCGGCAGCATCGGCGATCGCTCCACCACACGCTGACAGCCGCTGATCGGTGGAGTGGAGCTTCGGGGCCGGCCGTGGTCCCTTCGCGAATGGCTCGCCCGCCAACTGGATCGGTGGTTCGAGGCGGTTTCTGGCAGACAGCCGCGTTTCGGCTGAGCCGGAATCGGAGGCGGGCTGCGCTTTATTTCGCTGCGGGACCACGGCCGGCCCCGAAGCACCGCGAGCACTTTGCTCGGGTTGATTTGTCGCGGGCGCCGAGGTCGCTTTCGCGACTATTGACAGGCCTTGCGGATCGATCTCGTCGCAGTGCAGGGGTTGTTGCTGCAGGTTGGCTCGGGAACGAAGAAAGTCGCCTCGAAGTCGATGGATCCCGAGTTGCACTGGTCGATGTTCATCGTGAGCTTGTCGCCGTTGCCGCCCTTGCCGACTTCGAGCTGGATCGGGCTCGAAGACTGCGAGTCGATGACCTCGGTTCCGTCGATGGCGTCGATGCGCAGCGCAGCATCGACCTTCGTATCGGGCAGGGCCGACCCCTTCGCGATGCGGGCCTTGGCGGTGATGTCCTTCGTCGAGCCCACGGTCACCGTGGGCGAACCTCCGCGAAGCGCGTTGATCTGGATCGCGAAGTCGCAGCGACACGGAGCCTGTTCGCCCAGAAACGCGCTGTTGAAGGTGGTCGTCGCAGTGATGTCGTTGCCGTCGAGGTCCAGGACGAAGTCCCTTGAGCTGTTGGCGTCTGACCGAATTTCCCACCGGCCATCGGCGATCTCGTTCTTGTGGAAAGTGACCGTTCCGAGCTGGTGGCTTTGACCTGCCACCAGGCCGGTGCCCACGAAGGGCGGGGACGAGGCGGAGTTGAAGTTCTCGATCCGCGATCCGGTGTCGGTCATCGCACTGACTAAGAGCGGCAGCGGGCCGCTCGGCGTGCTCACGTATTCGAGCACTGAAAGCGCGCTCAACGCTTCGCTGTAGTCGACGCTGACGGTAGCGCCCTGTGATCCGTTGGGTCCCGCGGTCAGGATCACCCGCAGCGTGATGGCTGCGGATGAACTCACGCTGCCGAGCTGATTCGTGCCGGTGTCCGCCCAGATCAGGTCGATCGTGGCGCTGGCATGGGCCGGATTCGCAAACCCCACGAGAGCCACCGCACTACCCAGCGCCGCCGCAATCACCCTCGATCTCATGCTTCCTCCAACTCAGGCATTTAGATTTCGAGTATGTGCTGGTACGCATAGAAAGGTCAATCGCTTTTTGCGACTGCGGAGCATCTGCGCAAACGCGCTCATTACGCGATTGCCGAAGTCCGAGCAACCCCTTCACTGCCAACCGCCACATCGGGGCGGACCCGGGCCGCCCGACACCCAGGTGGCGGAGTCGAGAAGCCGGACGCGGGGAGGTCCCGCAGCGAAATAAAGCGCAGCCCGCCTCCGATCCCCGCTCACCGGAAACGCAGCTGTGTGCCCGAAACCGCCTCAAACCACCGATCCACTCCAGGCGGGCGAGCCATTCGCGGAGGGACCTCCCCGCGTCCGGCTGCTCGACGGCTCAGCAAGCAAAACCCGTTCACCGCAGCGGACTTGACATTTCCCAGGAATGGCTAAAATTTGCGCCCCTTCGGGCCGAAAGGAGCGCGCTCAGAGTCCCGGTCGGTCATGCGGACCGCCGAGGCGGCCCTGGCCAGAAGGACCCGTTCCCTCGATCAGAGCGACTGGAGGACCGGTGCAACTCCCGGTTGAGCACCCGCGGAATCCCCGTGGGGGATCAACTAGAATTTTCGACACGACGGACGGCGGGTGGCCACTCACCCCCTACCCACCCAGCTGTATGGCGCGAATCCAGAATTGGCGCCCTAGCAATTGCCGAGGCTGAAATGATCCACGACCTAAGGACGATCCGAAATATCGGAATCAGTGCGCACATCGACTCGGGCAAGACCACGCTCACCGAGCGCATCCTGTTCTACACCGGACGGATTCACGCAATCCACGAGGTGAAGGGCAAGGATGAAGTCGGTGCGACGATGGACTCGATGGAACTCGAGCGAGAGCGCGGCATCACCATCCAGAGCGCCGCGACGCACACCATCTGGGATGGCCACCACATCAACATCATCGACACCCCGGGCCACGTCGACTTCACGATCGAGGTGGAGCGCGCGCTGCGCGTGCTCGACGGCGCCGTGCTGGTGCTCTGCGGGGTGGCGGGCGTGCAGTCGCAGTCGATGACGGTCGACCGGCAGATGCGCCGCTACAAGGTTCCGCGCATGGCGTTCATCAACAAGCTCGACCGCTCGGGCGCGAACCCGGCGCGGGTGACCGAACAGCTGCGCGAGAAGCTCAACCACAATGCGGTCTTGATGCAGCTGCCGATCGGTCTCGAAGCCAACTTCAAGGGCGTGATCGACCTGATCGCGATGAAGGCCATCTACTTCGAGGGCGAAAACGGCGAGCACGTCGTCAGCAACGAGATCCCGGAGGAGATGCGCGACGAGGCCGAGGTCGCGCGCGAGTCGATGCTGGACGCCGTCTCGATGTTCTCGGACGAGCTGATGGAGGCGATTCTCGAGGAAACGGTGACCGAGGAGCTGATCCACGAAGCCGTCCGCAAGGGCACCCTCTCGATGGATCTGACGCCGGTCTTTCTCGGCTCGGCGTACAAGAACAAGGGCGTCCAGAAGCTTCTCGACGCCGTCAAGCTCTACCTGCCCAGTCCCCTCGACGGTGAGAACACGGGTGTCGACCTCTCGAACAACGAGGCCCCGCTGACGCTCGCGAGCGATCCCAACAAGCCGACGGTGGCGCTCGCCTTCAAGCTCGAAGACGGGCGCTACGGGCAGCTCACCTACGTTCGCGTCTATCAGGGTGAACTCAAGAAGGGCGGGACGATCATCAACAGCCGCACCAAGAAGAAGCACAAGGTGGGGCGCCTGGTGCGCATGCACGCCGACTCGATGGAGGACATCGAGTCCTCGGCGTCGGGTGACATCGTGGCGCTGTTCGGCATCGACTGTGCTTCGGGCGATACGTTCACCGACGAGTCGGTGCAGATTTCGATGACGTCGATGCACGTGCCCGATCCGGTGATCTCGATCGCCATCAAGCCCGTCGACAAGAAGACCGTCGACAACATGGGCAAGGCGCTCGGCCGTTTCGTGCGCGAAGATCCGACCTTCCGCACGCGCGTGGATCCGGAGAGCAACGAAACCGTGATCTCGGGGATGGGAGAGCTCCACCTCGACGTCTACGTCGAGCGCATGAAGCGCGAGTACGGCTGCGAGGTCGAGACGGGTGCGCCCCAGGTCGCCTATCGCGAGACGATCTCCCAGCGGGCCGATTTCAACTACACCCACAAGAAACAGACGGGTGGTTCGGGTCAGTTCGGGCGCGTCGCGGGCCACATCGAGCCGATGGAAGACGGCGGAGAGGATTTCGAGTTCGTGAGCGAGATCAAGGGCGGGGCGATTCCCACGGAATACATCCCGGCCGTGGAGAAGGGCTTCCTGCAGTGCATGGCGAAGGGGCGGCTGATCGGTTTCCCGGTGATCGGCGTCCGGGTGGTCGTCGACGACGGCAAGTCGCACAGTGTCGACTCTTCGGAGATGGCCTTCCAGGCGGCGGGTCGCGGCGCGTTCCGCGAGGCGTACCCACGGGCCAAGCCGATCGTGCTCGAGCCCGTGATGAAGCTCGAGGTCGAGGGCCCCGTCGAACACCAGGGTGCGATCCTCAAGACGATCATGCAGCGCCGTGGTACCGTGATCGGAACGACGGAGTCGTCTGGAATGTCTCGTATCGAGTCCGAGGTTCCGCTTTCCGAGATGTTTGGCTATGCGACCGATCTGCGCTCGATGACCCAGGGTACAGCAGAGTTCACGATGGAATTTGCGCGCTATCTGCCTGCGCCCGCGGAAGTCCAGAAGGAACTCAAGGAAGAGTTCAGTTCAAAAATTGTCGACGACGACGAGTAGATCGAGGAGTTCAGCGTGTACCGAAAGTTTCTGAATGCGCGCAGCCCCCTGCGCTTGCTCGAAAAGGGGCTCCACGGTGGATTGGGGCCGGGCAATCTGGGAATCGTGGTCGCGGGCCACGGCGTCGGAAAGGCGTCGTTCCTCGTCGGCGTGGCGCTCGACGAGCTGCTGCGGTCGGGCCGTGTGCTCCACGTGTCGATGGCGCACCCGGTTTCGCACATCCGCGATCACTACGACACCGTGTTCGCGGAGCTGGCGGCTACCGCGCATCTGGAGGGCGAAGCGCGGCTGCACGTCGATATCGATCGCAATCGCAGCATCCGCGTCTACCCGAAGAACGAATTCACGCCCGCCAAGCTGCGCGAAGCCGTGAAGGTCGAGTCCGAGACTGCAGGTCAGCCGTCGATGCTGCTGATCGAAGGGCTCGATTTCGAAACGATCTCGCGCGAGGACCTCGCCGACTTCAAGGCGCTCGCGGGCGAACTCGCGGCCGAAGTCTGGATGTCGGTCTCCTACAGCAAGGAGCAGATCGCGAAGCTGCCGGCTTCCGTCGAGCGCGTCGCCGACCTGGTGAGCGTGGCTCTGGCCCTCGAACCGGGCGACGATGCGGTGCTGCTGCGCGCGCTCAAGGACCACGACAACCCGAATCTCACCGAACTCCACGTCGCGCTGGACCCGAGGACGCTGCTGCTGACCCGCCATTGAGCCCGACCCGGCCAACTGGGCCCCCGCCAGCGAAGCGCATGCGCCGCCTACCATGGTCTGCGCGGGCAGTTAGCTGGGGTTGTTGTTGGCCTGGAGTACGGAGAGCTTTTCTCGGTACTGGCTCTTCAGCGCGTTGGCTTCCGCCCGCGTGAATCCGAGTTCCTCTGCGATGCCGACGATCTCCGAACTCTCGATGGTGGAGATCGTGCCGTCGGCGGCCGCGACCGCGTAGAGACACTGCAGCAGCTGTCCGCGCTGATCGGGTGTGGAGTTTTCGCGGAATTCGCGGGTCACCACGTAGTTCTCGGTTCCGCCCAGCAATCGCGCCTGGGATTTGGCGATCGCGACGGCGAGCGCGATTTCGCTTTCCGACAGATCGGAGATCGCGGATAGCGAGCGCTCCATCTCTGCGGTCTCGGTCGGGTCGATCTCGAGATCGGCATTTGCGACGCGGGCCAGCACATAGGCGAAGCCGGCCAGATATTTTGCGCGGCTCGGCTCGAGCCGGTCGAGGTTGGCGGCGATGCGACGCACGGACTCGGTGTCGCCGGCGTCCTGGTTCTTGTCGGATTCTTCCCCCAGACCGAGGAAGCGAAGTAGTGACACGAGGGGCTCCTCCGGACGCAGTCTACCCGGACTTGCCGACGGTCGGCGAGCCCCAATCAGGGGCAATCTTCATTGCGAACAGGGGCAATTTTCTGCACCGGCGGCTGAATCTCTCAGATTCGCGATGCGGTCTCGTCTCAGCGGCGCCACGCCATCCAGCGCTCGAGGATCCGACTCATTCGCGGAGTCGCTCGGCTGCGCATGTAGGCCCCCGCAGCTCGTTTCAGCGCCTCCGCCTGGGTGGGGTAGGGGTGGATGGTCGCGAGGATCGCGCGAAGCCCGAGTTTGTTCGTCATCGCGAGGGTGAGCTCGCCCGCCATCTCGCCCGCGTGGGAGGCGACGATGGTGGCGCCCAGGATCCGGTCGCTCCCGCGCTTGACGTGGAGCTTGACGAAACCCGCGTCTTCTCCGTCCGTGACCGCCCGGTTGACCTCGCTGAGCGGGACCTCGAAGGTCGTCAGCGCAATGCCGCGCGCCGCGGCCTCCCGCTCGTAGAGGCCGACGTGCGCCACCTCGGGATCCGTGTAGGTGCACCAGGGCATCACGAGTGAACTGAGCTTCGCGGTGCGCAGGAAGAGCGCGTTCTGGACGACGATCTTCGCGGCGGCATCTGCGGCGTGGGTGAACTTCCAGGCCATCGAGATGTCGCCCGCGGCGTAGATGTTGGGATTGCGGGTCTGGAGGTAGTCGTTGACGTGCACGCCCCGCTTCG
>JAFDBP010000218.1 GCA_019313245.1 Deltaproteobacteria bacterium | reverse complement strand
GTGCCCGAGCTTCCCGAAGTCGAGGTGACGAGGCGGCGAATCGAGCCGTTGCTGGTCGGCCGGCGCATTCGCGAGGTCCACACCACCGAGCCGAGTTACCTCTTCATCACCCCTCCGGGCCGACTGCGCCGCTCGCTCTGCGGGCGCACCGTGGGAGCGCTCGCCCGGCGCGGCAAGTACCTGGTGGCAGAACTCGATGACGGCAGCCGCTTCGTCGTCCACCTCGGAATGACGGGGCAACTCTTTGCGGAATCCGCGACCAGCCCGCGACTGATGTCGAGCACTGCGCGCTCTTCGCTGTCGCCCGAAGCGCAGCAGCGCTTTCGCCCCGACGCCCACACCCACCTGCGCATCTGTTTCGAAGACGCGGGGCCGGAGGTTCTGCTCCGGGATGTTCGGAAATTCGGCAAGCTGATGTGGCTGCGCGCGGGCGAGGAGCACCCCCGGCTCGACCGGCTCGGGATCGACGCACTCGAAATTGGCGGCGAGGTTCTGTTTGCGGCCGGGCGCAAACGCAAGACCGCGATCAAGAACCTGCTGCTCGACCAGAGCGTGCTCGCGGGAATGGGCAATATCTACGCCGACGAGGCACTCTTCCTGACGGGTGTTCGGCCCACGCGCGCGGCGGGGCGCGTGACCCGCCGCGAGTGCGATCGCCTGGCACAGACGATTCGCCAGGTGCTGGGGCGCTCGATCGAGACGGGCGGATCGAGCATTCGCGACTACGTGACACCGGATGGAAGCGATGGCGGCTATCAATTCGAGCGTTGGGTCTATGCGCGCAAGGGTGAGCCCTGCGAAAAATGTGGCGCGACGATCCGGCGCATCGTGCTCGGACAGCGCGGCACCCACTACTGCCCGTCCTGTCAGAAGTAGCGATGCTCAATCTCACTGAGTTGCGCCGCGCGGCGGCCCTGCTCGATGCGCAGATCTCCGGCCATCGGATCCAGGCGATCTCGCAGCCGGATGCCACGAGCATCGTCATCACCACCTATGGCGGAAAGGAGGCCGGGCGATCCCACTACCGCTTGTCGTGCCGGCCGCGCTGCGCGCGGATTTCAGGGCTCGAAGCGCCGCCCGGGTCGATGCCGAAGCCGCTCGCATTCGCGCAGTATCTGCGCGCCCATGTGGGCAGCGCGCGGATCGGGGGCGTCCGCCTGATCGCCGACGACCGCCAGCTCGCGATCCGATTGCGCGCCGACGAGGGGGATTTCGATCTGCTGCTCGCGATCCTCGGCGCTCGCAGCAACATCTACCTGCTCGGCGCCGACGGATCGATCGCCGCGTCCCTGCGGCCGCTGAGCGAAACCCGGCCGGAGCTGAAGATCGGGGATGCGTGGCGTTCGCCGGAGTCCAGACCTCCGGCAAATGACGAAGATCGTTTCGCTGCGACGCCCGACGATCGACTCCTGTTCGAGGTCGAGGCGAAGTACGCGGAGATCGAGCGCGAGGGAGAAGTCGACGACCTGCAGCGGCGCATCGAGCGCGCGCTGCAGAAAGAGGTGAAGTCGCTGGATCGAAAACTCGCGAAGCTCGAGGAGAGCCTCGAAGAAGCGCGCACGGCGAGTCGGCTGGAACGCGAAGGCGAGTTGCTCAAGAGCGCCCTCTCCGAGGTGAAGCGCGGAGATTCCGAAATCGTCGTGGCGGATTTCGAAACCGGTGAGCCCGTCGCGATTGCGCTCGATCCGAAATCGACGCCCGCGGAAAATCTGGAGCGCTTGTTCAAGCGCTACCGCAAGGCGGTGCGAAGCCTGGCCAAGGCGGGTTCGCGTCACGCCGACGTGAGCGGGTCGCGGGATGTGCTCCAGCGATCGATCGATCGCTTTCAGTCGCTCGTCGCGGATCCCGACGCGGGCCGCGAGGCGCTCGAAGAATTCGCCGAACAGCCCGCGATCCGAAAGCTCATCGCCAAGTTCGCACCCGCCGAGCCAGCGCAGCGCAGCTCGGCCAGCGCACCGACGGAGCAGAAGCTCGGCAAGCACGTCGTCCCCAATCGCCTGATGCCGCGGCGTTACCGCACGGCCGGCGATCTGGAAATCTGGGTCGGGCGCAGCGCCGCCGGAAACGACCATCTGTCCATCCGGCTGGCCCGAGGGCGGGATCTCTTCTTCCACCTCGACGGCGCGCCCGGCAGCCACGTCATCTTGCGGACCGAAGGGCGCACCGACCCGCCGTCCGAGGCGCTGTTGGATGCCTGCGAGCTCGCGGTGCATTTCTCGAAAGCCAAGAACGCGAGCCGTGCCGACGTTCACGCGGTTCCGATCGCAAATGTGCGCAAGCCGAAGGGCGCCAAGCCCGGTCTCGTCACCGTTCACGGCGGCAAGACGATTCACCTGCGGCGCACGGAGGCTCGGCTGAAGCGGATCCTCGCCGCGCGAATCGACGATTAGCGAAATGGCGGGGACGTTGGTGAATATTCACCCCGATGGGTGAGGGTGGTGGCGGGGGTCTGTCGAGTTTCCGATCGCTGTGGAATTGCGGGGTGAATATTCACCAACGTCCCCGCCGGCGATCACTGCGCGTCGACGAGGACCTTGAGTTGGCCGGCGTCGCCCGCGCGCCGCAGGGCTTCGTCGCATTTCGCGAGCGAAGTGCGGTGCGTGATCAGCGACGCGACGTCGATGCTTCCGGTTTCGAGCGCGCGCAGAGCCGGCGGAAACGGGCCGCAGCGCGAACCCACGACGCGGATTTCATTGACCACCAGGGTCGATAGGTCCAACTTGGCTTTGGTGGCGGTCGTGCTCTTGAGCACGACGGTGCCGCGCGGCCGGGTCGCGGCCAACGCCATGCGCAAGCCTCCGATCGAGCCCGTGGCGTCGACGACCAGCGAGTAGAGGCCCGGGTTCCAGTGCTTTTCCTGCACGGTCTGGATGTCGCGCCGCGCGAGAATCTCGAGGTTCTTCTGGTGGTGACCCACGACCAGGACCTGCGCGCCCGCCTGACGCAAGACCTGGGCGACGAGCAGGCCGAGTTTCCCGTCGCCCAACACCAGGCATTCCTGGTTGGGCATGACGTGAACCTGTTCGAGTACCTCGTAGGCGGCCGCGAGCGGCTCTGCAAAGACCGCGATGTCATCGGAAACGCTGGGCGGAACGGTGTGAAGGTTCGAGATCGGAACGTTCACGTATTCCGCAAAGCTTCCGTCGGCGTCGAGGATTCCCATCACGCGTCGCGACGGGCAGTGGCGCTGGAGTCCCTCGTAGCAGATGGGGCAGCTTTGACATGCGAAATTGATTTCGCCGACGACGCGTTCGCCGCGCCATTCCTCGGGCCCGTCTTCGACGATGCCGACGAATTCGTGGCCGAGGATCCCGCGAAACGACATGTAGCCCTTGACGAGCTCGCGGTCGGTGTTGCAGACACCGGCGACGCTGACGCGCACGAGCGCCGAATCCTGTGCGAGTTCCGGTATCGGAACGTCGGAGACGGTCGCGGTCTTGCCATCGTAGGTCAGGGCGCGCATCGAGGTCGAAAGCGTTGCACGACAACAGTCGGGCCCGCAACCCTTCAATCGCGGCTCGACCCGCGTATAATCCCGTCGGAGGTCGCGCGATGCCCATGCCCCCGAAAGTCTGCCCCGAGTGCGGCGAAGAATACCTGCACACCGCCTCGATCTGTGTCCACTGTGACGTGGCGCTGGTTCTGGAGGGCGAGCAACCCGCACAGCGCGCACCCGAAGAATTGCCCCCGATCTCCGAGCTGGTTTGTGTTCGGGCCGCGTCCGTGGGTTGGGCGATGAGTCTTTCGGAGCATCTCGTAGAGGCCGGAATTCCCCATCGGATCCAGGCGGCGGAAGCCGACGCGGACGAGGGGAGTCGGCGCAAACCGGGTCAGAATCTTCCCTACGGCGTTTTCGTCCTCGCCGAACACGCCGAGGCCGCGGCTCGAATCGATCTCGCCCATACCGAGCGCCAGATCCCCGATATCCCGGACGACTTCGGCCAATCAGAGATCAGTGCAGACGACTGCCCGGCCTGTGGCGCATCGATCGCTCCGACTGCGACCGAATGTGCGGAGTGCGGCCTCGCGCTGTTGCCACCCGAATGACGCTGCGCGCGAGCGCGCTGTTGCTCTTCTAGAAAGGTTCTCGCCAGCTCGCGTGAAACACGAATTCCCGCTGCGGTTTGCGCGTTCTGGGCGAGAGGTCGCGTCGCCTGATTTCTTCGGGTAACGAATCGGGATCGCTCGCGTAGCCGATCGCCATGCCCGTTACCGCTTCGGAGCCATCCGGGATGCCGTAGATCTCTCTAGCCCGGTCCTGCAGGATGCCTCCCATCTGGTGAACCGATAGGCCGCGCGCGGTCGCCTCTGCGACGAGATTCCCCGTGGCCAGACCGAGGTCGTGAAGCGCGACCCGATTCGGCTTTCCGTTGCGCGCGAATTGGTGCGTCGTCACGCCGAGCGCGAGAATCGGCGCGGCTTTTGCCCATTCCTGGTTCGCCTCGACGAGGCACGAGAGCAGGCGCGAGAATTCCGTCTCTTGCGCCCGAGTCGCCACGATGTAGCTCCAAGGCTGTTCGTTGAACGAAGAAGCGGCCCAGCGCGCCGCCTCGAAGAGACTGCGGAGGTCTGCCTCCGATACCTCGCGATTCGCAAACCCGTAGGGGCTCCAGCGTCGTGCGATGAAATCCTGGACGGGGTATTCGGTCACGGCGTGTTTGATCAAGCTGCGGTTCCTCCGAGAAATGATTCGGCACTGCCTCGAGCGTCGGGAAGTCTAGCGGCGCGGCTGCATTGCGGATTCCCGATGCCAAAACCCTACATCAATTGGTGAGAGGTTCCGCGCCGAGGCACCGATGTGCCGTCCGGGGGAATTTCCTGTTCACCTCGGCGCGTCGCGCGTAGAATGGCCGTGAGCCAGGAGGAGGTCTGGTCATGGGAATGATCGAACGCTTCAAGTCCTACACGGCGGCGCTCGAGCAGGCCTACCGCGACGACGATTGGTCTCGATTGGCGCCGTACTTTGCCGAGAATGCCAGCTATCGATCCTATTACGGCGGCGACATCGAAGTCACGGGCCGCGATGCGGTGCTGAATCAATTGCGCGCGGAGGCCGAGTCGTTCGACCGGAAGTTCGATTCTCGCGTCGTCGAATACTTCGATGGTCCGCGCGAAGAGCGGGGTAGAATCTTCACGATGTGGAGGGTCACGTACTCCAAAGCGGGCAGTCCCGATCTCGTACTGACCGGAAACGAGATCGCGACCTTCATCGGTGACGAGATGACGCTGCTGGAGGGCCACTATCAGCCGGAAGTATTCGCCGAATTCAGCAGCTGGCTGAACGAGTACGGAAGCTTCGTGCACGCGTCTTGAGTCGACGCAGTGGCAGCCGCAATCCCGACGCGGCGTTTGCTTCAGCCCGCTAGATCCCGCTCTTCGGCGACGCGTCGGATGGCCTTTTCGAGCATCGTAAAGCCCGCTTCGAGTTCTTCGTCGGTCGTGTTGACGGGAAGCAGCATGCGAATCTTCGCCGGGTTGCTTCCCGTGCCGAACACCATCACGCCCTCTTCGAATGCCGCGTGCACGATCGCCGCTACGATTTCTTCGGATCCGTCGAAGGGGATGAAAGCCTGCATGGCTCCGATCCCCGAGGATTCGCCGATGAAGTCGGGCAGTCGCTTGCGCAGCGCGTCCAGTCGGCGCTCGAAGCGCCCGCCGAGCACTGCGATGCGGCCTTCCGCGCCGAGGTAGCCGTCGGATTCGAGGCGCTCGATGATGCGAGCACCGACCGCGAGGCCGACCGTAGATCCCGCAAAAGTCCCCGCGATCAGACCGGGGCGCGGCTTGTAGGCCTTGCGGAACACCACGGCGCTGCCCTGCAGTGCCTTGCCAGCGGTCGCGACGTCCACGTACTGCTCGAGATCCAGGGTCCGGTAGGCGAAGAGTTCGCCCGTGCGCGCGAAGGTCTGCACCTCGTCCACCCAGACTGCGATCTTTGCGGATCGGCAGCGTTCCATCAGCGCGACGAAGAATTCGCGCGGCGCGGTGTTGAAGCCGCCCTCTCCCTGGACGAGTTCGAACAGCATGGCGGCGACCCGACCGGGATGGCGTTTCAGGTGGGCTTCGAGCGCCGCGACGCTGCGCTCGATCGAGTTCGGGTCGTTCGGATCGAAAAAGGGCACGTGCAGCACGTTGCCGCGCAGCGGCAATCCCTCGCGGTAGCCCGGGCGGTCCGTCAATTCTGCCATCGCGAGCGTCCGGCCCGCGAAGGCGCCTTCGAAGACGATCACGCGATCCGCGGGTGCGTGTTTTTGCAGGATCAGCTTGAGGGCGTTCTCGTTCGCCATGGCGCCGGAAATCGACAACCAGACGTGTTTCATCTGCTTGCCCGCGTGGCGAAGCAGCGCCTTCGAGAGTTTCAGGTACTCGGCGCCCGGAAAGAGGTGCCCCTGGTAGACGGCGTCGCCCGCGGCGGCGATCACGGCGGTCTCCAGCAGGTCGGGGTCGCTGTGCCCGAATCCGTAGACGCCGATTCCCGAGATGAAGTCGATCCGGGTGGTCCCGTCCGCGAGTCGAACGCGCGCGCCGCTGCCGGTCCCTCCGCTCACCCCCCGGTAGAAGAGCGGTTGCCCGCGCAGCCGCTCGATCTCCCGCATGCTGCGCTCGTAGGCCTTGGGTGAGAGCGCGCCCTCTTCGTTTTCTTCCGCCACCGCCGCGAGCAGCTCGCGCGCGGCCTGCCGCACGCGGGATGCTTCGGGCCGGTTCTTGACGCCGTTGGACTTGTGATTAGCCATGACCGAGACTGTATCGGCGCATCCGGCGCCGGGCTTATCCCACCGGCGTGGGTGCTTCACCACATCGAGGCCAGCTATCCTGTTGCGGCAGTTCGTCAATTCACCCGGCACGCAATGGCCGGGTTTACTTGCCAGCTTCATGGGCCGATGGTGCGGAGGGCGAGTCGACTCGCTCGCGTGAAGAGGTAGTGGTGACCGCAAGGAAGAAGAAAAAGGCCAAGAAGAAGGCTGCGCGGGCCGCAACGCGCGCGCAGCGCAGCGCCAGCGCGCAAGGCCCCCAACATCTCGACACGCCGCACCTCTGCCTGTTGCGCGCGCCCGCACGCTCCGTGAAGCCGCGCCCGATGCGGCGGGAGATCAGCGTGGCGACGTACAACGTTCACCGTTGGACGGTGATCAACGGTCGGAGTGCTTCGGATCCCGCGCGGGCCGCGTTCGTCATCTCCGAAATGGCCGCGGATGTCATCGCGCTGCAGGAGGTCATGCGGCCTCATGGCGGTGACGATCCGCTCGAAGCGCTCGCCGAGGCGTTGGGAATGCACGTGACGTTTGCGGCCACCCGCGTTCACAAGCGCGGCGAACTCGGCAACGCGATCCTCTCGCGCTGGCCGATCGGCGGCGTGTCGATGCTCGACCTCTCCTATTCGAGACTCGAAAAACGCGTCGCGGTCGCCGCGCAGATTCCGTTCGATCACGGTGTGCTCGAGGTGGTCGCGACCCATCTCGCGCTCGCGGATCGCACGCGCCACAAACAAGTGCGCGCGTTGCTCGAACACCCGCAGCTGGGCCGCGGTCCGACGGTGCTGCTCGGCGACATGAATGCCTGGCGGCGCTGTCGCGCAACTCGCGCGCTCGACTCGGAGCGCTGGATGACGGCCGGGATCGAATTCCCGATGTCCTTTCCCGCGGCGCGCCCCGTGTTGGCGCTCGACCGGATCTACACCAGCGGTGTCGACCTGGTCGATATCTCCGCTTACGACAGCCGCGCCGCCCAACGCGCGTCGGATCACCTGCCCGTCGTCGCTCGGATCCGATTGCCCGACTGAGCGCTGCAGCTTCGTGCCCTCGGGCCTGTGGATCAGATTCGAATCTTCTGCCAGGAATTCGATCGGAAGCGCAGGGAGAGCGTCGCGGCCAGAATCACGATGTGTAGCAGTGAGGCCAGCCACGCCCCGGTAAGGCCGTAGTCGAGCACCACCCCCACGTAGTAGGCGAGTGGAACCAGAAGCCCCCAGCCCAGCGCAGTCTCGACTGCGAACGGCCAGCGGGTATCGCCGGCGCCGCGCAGCGCACCCTCGGAGATGATCGCCGCGGCGTCTGCGAGCTGGTAGAGCGCGCCGATCAGCAGTAGCGGTCGCCCCAACGCCAACACGGCCGGATCGTCGGTGAAGATCCGAAGCAGCGGAATCGGGATCGCAATGAACGCGATCGCGATGCAACCCGAAAGCGAGAGGCCGAGCAGGATCGACGAGCGAAAGGTGCGAATCGCGGCGGAAGGCCGTTTGGCGCCGATGTAGCGGCCCACCAGGATCGCGCCCGCGATCGAGATCCCGACCGCCTGCATGAAGGAAAGCGAGAGCAGCATCACGAAGGCCTGGCTCGCCGCCATCGATGTGTCTCCCATCCGCGCGACGAGCGTGGTGAACGCGGAGAAGGACATCATGCCGATGAACCACTGACCGCCGATCGGCGCACCCGTCCAGAGGAAGCGCCGGATCTGTCGCAAATTCAAGGCGACGGGGCGGGTGTTGCAGCGCTTCGCGATCGAGCGGCGTTGGAAGATTGCGAGCAACACGATGGCGTTGCTCCACTGCGCGATCGCGGTCGCGATGCCGGCTCCCGTGACGCCCCACTCCGGCAGGCCGAGTTTTCCGAAGATCAGGCCGTAGTCGAGAACGAAGTTCACCGCGTTTGCAAACAGTGTGATGTACAGCGGTGTTCGCGTGTCGCCGAGCCCGCGATAGAACGAGTTGACCACCATCACGATCGCGAAGCCGAGCTCTCCGATCAATCGCGCCTGGACGTAATCCGCGGTGAGGTTGCGCATCTCGAGCGAGGGCCCGAGCAACGCGAGCGCGGGTTCGAGCAACCAGGCGACGATCGCGATCAAGAGGACTGCGGCCGGGAGCACCGAGTAGAGCCCCTGCCAGACCCAGGGCCCGCAGCTCGCCGAGTCGCCCGCGCCATCCGCTTGCGAGACGAAGGTCTGGATGCCGCTCGCGGTCCCGAAGAGGATCGCAAACAGCGTCCAGAGCCAGATCCCGCCGAAACCCACCGCGGCCAGCTCCGTGGCTCCGAGGCGGCCGACCATCGCCGAGTCGACCACGCCCATCAGGCTCGTCGAAAGCTGGGTGAGCACCACCGGGAAGGCGAGCAGGATCACCTCGCGGAAGCCGCCGCCCCGGAACGGAGCCGGCGTCGAGGGGGGGGCGATTTCGGGAAGGGGTGTCACGAGAACTCCGGACGCGAAGTGAGCCGCGCCGTGCGCGCGGCCCCGGGGGCGGCCGTCCGGATTTCCTCAGCCGGGGAGGGGAGGGCCTCCGCTGCCGTCGCTCCGCGAGCGGTGGTCGGTATTCCGCCAGCGGCGGTGAATCCGCAGCCTCTACGCGGGTGATGGGTACCACGGCGGGCCCACTCCGGCAATTCGATCGTGTTGCGCGGCAACCGTCGGGCGGTTAAACCGGTGTAGATGTCGTTTCGATTCCGCAGCGCCTGGCTTCGCGTCGGATGTGCGCTCTGCGCAGCGCTTCTCGCGCTGGGATGCTCGAGTTTTCGAGGCGCGCGCCTGTATCAGAGTGGCACGAGCGCGCTCGACCGCGGCGACTCCGCGCGGGCGATCGCGGAACTGGAACGCGCTGCGGAGCTGTTGCCGGGGGCGTCGGAGGTGCAAAATCATCTCGGGCTCGCCTACCAGGCTGCTGGACGCGGGCGCGACGCGGAACTCGCATTTCGCCGCGCAGTCGCTCTCGACTGCGGAAACGCCGCGGCGGTGGAGAATCTTCGCGTCGTGCAAACGCACGTCGGAGAAGAGCGCCCATGAGTGGTGACGATCGAAGCTGGAACGATGGAGACAAGCTCTCCTTTAGCGAGCGCGATCGGCGGCGTCGCGAGGGTCGGTCGTCGCAGCGGGAGCAGCGGCCGAAGGGGGTCTCCAAGGCCAGAGAAGAGGCCGCCACCAAGCAGTACCTCAAACAGATCGACGGACTCTTCTCGAAGACCAGGGGAGGCGCCGAAGTCGAGAAGCTCGGCGCAGCCGTGCGCGCGGCTCACGGCACCAGCGAGCTCGCCGAAGCCTGCCGACAGTATCGCGACGTCGCAGGTTTTCCCGCGGACGCGGCCCTGATGGGGATGTTCCTGGATTCCGGTGACACCGAGTTGGTGATCGGCGGCCTCGAAGCGCTGCAGGCTGCCTGCGAGACCGAGGGCTTCAGGGCGTCGGGCGGTCTTCGCTCTCAAATCCGGATGCTCGCCGAGGATCCCGACGACGACGTGGCCGAACTCGCCGAGGCGCTCGTCGAGCGGCTCTAAGGGTCGGTCAACACACGAGAACTGCGCCCTCGCAGCGCTCGCGCCGCCGCCGGCGGTGGCGAGGTGGTTGAATCGATCAGCTCACTCGATTAATGTGGCGCTATGTCTCACGAGGTCGAAAAGCGATCGCTCGCCCAGTACCTCGAGGAGCACAACCTCAAGCACACCAAGCAGCGTGAGGCGATCCTCTCGGCTTTTCTCGAAGCGACCGGCCACATCACCAGCGAAGAGATCCACAGCATCGTTCGCGCCGATCACCCGAACATCGGCTACACGACCGTCTACCGCACGATGAAACTCTTGTGCGACGCGGGGTTGGCGAGCGAACGGCGGTTCGATGACGGCATCACCCGCTACGAGATCGAGCAGGAGCACCACGACCACCTGGTCTGCCTGCGCTGTGGAAAGATCATCGAATTCGAGTGCGCGATGATCGAGAAGACCCAGCTGGAAATCGCCGACCGCTATCAATTCCGGGTTCTTCGCCACCGGCACGAACTCTACGGGCACTGCGACGCCTGCGCCGAGGAAGCCTCCAAGTAGCCGCTGATCGGCGGATATGGGTCAAAAAACCCCCAGATTTCCAGATCTAACGCATTCTGGCGTGTTTTCAGCCAGTTTTCTCTCATTTTCACCCTGTTGACAGCGAGCCTCAGCTCTGGCTAGTCTGCGCGGACTTATTGAAAATGAATATTAATTTCAATTTCAATTGAACCGAATTGGGCGAATAAGGGAGGAGATCGAAGATGGTGTCGAAGCTGGATCTGGCTGGTGGGCGGATGTCGCTGGTCGCGCGGTGGCTGATCGGAGCGATCGCGCTTTGCGGCTTTGCCGCAGTCGCCGCGGCCGAAGCGCCGGACGCTGAAGCCATCGCCCGGGAAGACCGCATCGCTGAACTCGAGCGGACGGTCGCGGTCCTCGCCGACGAACTCGAGCGCACGCGGCGAGACCTCGCGGTTCCGGAAGACAAGCCGCTGTCTGCCAAGTTCGGTCTGGCCCCGGCCGCATCCAAGATCTACGACCTCAGTCGGGGTTTGTCGATCGGCGGCTACGGTGAGGGCTACTACCGCGCGCTGGTCGGCGACAAGGGCAGCGCCAAGAATCGCGCGGATCTGCTGCGGATGGTGCTCTACACCGGGTACAAGTTCACCGACAGGATCCTCTTCAACGCGGAGATCGAGTTCGAGCACGCGACGACCGGTTCCACCAAGAGTTCCGGCGGCGGAAGCGTTTCGCTCGAGTTCGCCTATCTCGACTTCCTGCTCCGCGATTGGGCAAACCTTCGCGCGGGGTTGGTGCTCGTGCCGATGGGCTTCATCAACGAAATCCACGAGCCCGTTTCCTTCTTCGGCGTGAATCGCCCCGAGATCGAGCGCCAGATCATCCCGTCGACCTGGCGTGAGAATGGTGTCGGCCTCCACGGAACGCTATTCGAGCAGGTCGACTACCAGGCTTTCGTAATCAACGGCTTCAACGCGGAGGGTTTCGATTCGGGAGGTCTGCGCGACGGCCGCCAAAAGGGCAATCGCGCGCTGGCCGAGCACCTGGCATTCGTCGCGAGGCTCGACTGGACACCGATCAATCAAGTTCTCGTCGGGGCGTCCGTCTATCACGGAAAATCCGGCCAGAATCAAGATGTCGGCGTTTCGGGAGCCTTCCCTTCCTACACGGTCGAAATTCCCGACACGCCTACGACGATCTGGGAAGTCCACGCGCAATACCAGGATTACGGTCTGCATCTGCGATCGCTGTTCACCATGGCTGAAATTGGAGACAGCGGAGCTCTGTCCCGAGCGCTCGGTCCGGTCGGAATCGGCGGCGGCACCGGGGAGCTCGGCGCGGGCGAAGCGATCGGCGGGCAGATGCTCGGCGTCTACGGTGAGGTCGCCTACGATGTCATGCCGCTGCTCTTCCCCGGCACCGAGAAGACCCTCGAGCCGTTCTTCCGCTATTCGTACTACGACACGCAGCGCGACGTTCCGAACGGATTCGCCAAGGACAAGAGCAAGCAGATCGAGATCTACACGGTGGGGTTGTCCTTTCAGCCGATTCCGCGCGTCGTGATCAAGGCCGATTACCGCAATCGCATCGCCAAGAGGGGCGGATTGCCCGACGAGTTCAACCTGGGGGTCGGTTTTGTCTTCTAGGCCTGCAGCTGTCGTCGTCTGGCTGCTCGCCGCGTTCGCCGCCGCAAACGCGCAGGGGAAGGTCTTCTTCTCCCAGAGCGAAGCGCTCGCGTTGGCGTTCCCCGACGCGGAGCAGGTGGCGTCGAAAACCTTCGTGCTCGACGAGGATCAGGTCGCGCGGATCGAGTCGCTCGCGAAGTGCGAACTCGATTCGAGGCTCGTGAAGATCTACACGGGTATGCGCGCAGGCGAGGTGCTCGGCTATGCGTTGATCGACATCCACAACGTTCGCACCTTGCCGGAGGCGTTCATGGTCGTACTGAGCCCCACTGGCGAGGTGCGATCGCTGCGGGTGCTGGCTTTTCACGAGCCGCTCGAGTACAAACCGACGGACCGCTGGTACAGGCAGTTCGACAACCGATCGATCGAAGCCCCGCTTCGCCTCGGAGGCGACATCCACGGAGTGGTCGGGGCTACACTTTCGGCCCGCGCTACCACCCGCGGCGTTCGGCGAGCCCTCGCGTTCTACGAGGTTCTTCTCAGCGGCGAGGATTGACGCGTGCGTTTCGTGATTACCGGCGAGTGGAGTCGAAATCGCCTGCTCCAGACGATCGTCGTGCTCTACGCCCTCTACGTGATCGGCCTGTGGGTCACGAACGCTCTGCTCTACTTCAGCAAGATGAGCCTCACTGCGAGCTCCGTGATCGACTACTACCTCGGATCCGAGGAGCGATTTCTCTCGCCGCGAAGCTATCAGGGGCTGCTCGAAGTCTCGCACTTTCATCTCTTTGCGATGGGGATGTTGCTGTTGGTGCTGACGCACCTGATCCTGTTCGTTCCGCTCCGCAACACCACCAAGGCCTGGCTGATCGTCGTGCCGTTTCTGGCGGCGATTCTCGACGAGAGTGGCGGGTGGTTGGTCCGCTTCGTGAGCCCCCATTTCGCCTACCTGAAGATTGCGGGATTTCTGTTGCTCGAAGCCAGCCTCGCCGTGCTCGTGATCGTTTCGCTTTGGTCGGTATTCGCGGGGTCGCAGCAGAACTACAACGGCCAGTCGTCCAGACCAGTCGACGAAGCTGGGGAATCTTGATCTACCGCATCGCCTGCGCCGCGCTGTCGTTCGTCGTGACGCAGGGGTGCGTGAGCGATCCGGCATCCAAGCGGGCGGTTTCCGACGGTCGCTATGCGATGGGCACCGTGCTCGAGATTGCGCTCGAAGGGGTCGAGCCGCAGCTGGCGGCGAGAGTGCTCGACGACCTCTACGGGGTGGCAAACCGACTCGATCGCCTGCTCTCGATCTACGATCCAGAAAGCGATGTCAGCCGGCTCAACCGCGGCGCCGGTGGCGAGAGGCAGCCGGTCGACGCCGAGGTAGAGCAGATCCTGGAGCGTTCGATCGCCTACTCGGAACTCACGCGGGGCGCGTTCGACGTCACGATTGGCCCCCTGGTCGACCTCTGGGTGGCGGCCGCCGATCGAGATGCACCGCCAACGGCCCTCGAGTTGGCGGCTGCCCGCAAACGCGTCGGTGCGGCGCGGATTTCTGTGGTTCCCGGCGAGGGGGTTCTACTCGGCGAAGCGGGGATGAAGCTCGATCTCGGGGGGATCGCCAAGGGCTACGCGCTCGACCGGATGCTCCCGCTGCTCGAGCGGCACGGCATCGAGAGCGCGCTGCTCAATTTCGGCCAGAGCAGCAGTTGGGCGCTGGGTGCCCCTGCGGGCAGCGCGGGTTGGCGCCTGCTGATTCGCGGGCCGGAGGGCAGAATGGCGGGGCTGATCACGCTTCGCGACCAGGCGCTCTCGGTCTCGGGAAGCCAGGGGCAGTGGGTCGAAATCGGCGGGCGCCGTTACGGGCACATCATCGATCCGCGCAGCGGCGAGCCCCTGATGCGCGCGCGACAGGCGGTGGTGGTCTCGCAGCGGGCGTCGTTGGCCGAGGCGCTCAGCCTCGCCCTGCTCGTGCTGGATGCGGATCTGGGCCTCGCCCTGGTCGCCGCCCAGCCGGATTGCGAGGGACTGTTGATCGAAGGCGACGGCGCGCTCCGATCGACTCCCGGCTGGGACGCCGCGGTTCACTTCGAGCCCCTTGCCGAGCCTCCCGAGGTGCCCATAGGGGCCCCGCGCGATCGCACCGCAGCGGCCGCTCAAGCTGCCCTCGAAACCCTCCGATCTGTTGGGGGTGGGACTCATCGACCTCAGCTGTCCGATCTGCGACGCCGACTTCGCGCTCGGTGGTGACGAAAAGCCCGGCGACGAGGTCTTTTGCAGTTACTGCGGTTCGCCGTGCCGGATCACGTCCGATCCCTACGACGAAGAGTGTCAGATCGAAGAAGAGATCTGAAGGATTCCGCTCCACGCCCAGCCACAATCGGCTTGCGACCGTGTTCGCATAGACTGTAACGCCTCGCTTTCAGGGCGGATTTCCGGCTACGCCGAGTAGTCGATCAGCTGATTCTCGACGTCCCGCAGCCGGGGCGCGCAGCGGTCCTTCTCAGACAGGATCGGGGCATCGATCGGCCAGTCGATGCCGATTTCCGGGTCGTTCCACGCGACGCTGAAATCCGCTTCGGGCCGGTAGAAATCGGTGCACTTGTAGACCACCTGCGCGACGTCGCTCGTGACCAGGAAGCCGTGGAGCAGACCCGGCGGGATGTACAGCTGGTGGAAGTTCTCGGCCGAAAGCCGAGTCGCGAAGTGTTTGCCGAAGGTGGGAGATCCGCGGCGCGCGTCCACGCTCACATCGAAGATCTCTCCTTCGATGACGCGCACCAGCTTCCCCTGCGGGTTGGGGCTCTGTCCGTGAAGCCCGCGCAGCGTGTTCTTCACCGAGGACGAGTGATTGTCCTGAACGAAGCGCGCGCGGATGCCGCCATCGCGGTAGCTGGATTCGCGGTAGCTCTCGAGGAAGAAGCCGCGATCATCGCGGTGCACCGAGGGTTCGATCAGGATGATCCCCGGAATCGCGGTCTCCATGAATTGTGTCAATGCGGATTCTCTCGTGTGAGTCGCAGCAGGTAATCCCCGTAGCTCGAATTGCCCATCTGTTCGCCCAGCTTGGCGAGTTGGTTGCGATCGATGTAGCCCAGCCGGAACGCGATCTCCTCGAGACAGGCGATCTTCAAGCCCTGCCGCTCTTGAATGGTTTCGACGAAATTCGAGGCCTGGAGCAGCGACTCGTTGGTACCCGTGTCGAGCCACGCCACGCCGCGCCCGAGCAGCTCGACGTGGAGATCACCGCTGCGGAGGTATTCGAGGTTGACGTCGGTGATCTCGAGTTCGCCGCGGGCCGAGGGTTTCAGCCCCGCTGCGATCTGCAGCACGCGGTTGTCGTAGAAGTAGATGCCCGTGATCGCGTAGTTGGAGCGGGGTTTTTCGGGCTTTTCCTCGATTCCCACGACGTTGCGGTTCGCGTCGAACTCCACCACCCCGTAGCGCTCCGGGTCGTGGACCCAATAGCCGAATATCGTCGCGCCGCGCTCGCGTTGCGCGGCGCGGCGAAGCGATTCCGGCATGCCGTGGCCGTAGAAGACGTTGTCGCCGAGCGAAAGCGCGACGCCGTCGCCGCCGACGAAATCTCGCCCGATCAGAAAGGCCTGGGCGATGCCCTCGGGCCTGGCCTGTTCGGCGTACTCGATCTCGAGCCCGAACTGGCTGCCGTCGCCGAGCAGGCGCCGGTACGCGCCGAGGTCTTCGGGAGTGGAGATCAGCAGGATCTCTCGGATCCCCGCGAGCATCAGGGTGGCCAACGGGTAGTAGACCATCGGCTTGTCGTAGATCGGCAGGAGTTGCTTGCTCACGCCCCTCGTGATCGGATCGAGGCGTGTGCCCGCGCCGCCCGCCAACAGGATTCCCTTCATGACCTCCGCTCCCGTGGTCGTCCGAACGTACCGCGACGCCGCAGAAAGATCCGCACCGCCGCGCTCAGGGCAGGAATCTGGCCGGCTGGTCGAGCTTCTGCGGCAGGTACTCTTCGATCACGTAGTTGAGACCCCACTTCGCGAGCGCCTGTTGTTCGGCGCGCACGCCCATCTTCAACAGTTGTTCGATCGCTTTCTGCCACGGCTTGTGGGCCTGGAAGAACGGATCGTTCTTGAGCGCGTCTTTCGCGCGCTTGATGTCGACGTCGAGCAGCGGGTGGGTGGGCAATTCGTAGTCGACGATGTCCTGGGGCGTGACGCCGAGATAGCGCGCCTGGGGGACGCAGAAGAACTGGGAGATGTGAGCGGCGTTGCCCGAACCGACCTTCAGCGTGCGGTAGATGTTGGAGATCCCGTAGGGGTCGCAGTCGACGAACGCGTAGACGGGGATCTTGCACTCATCCGAGAGCTTGCGGATGAATCTTCGCGTGGCGCGGGTCGGGACGCCCGCCATCGACACCAGGATGCAGTTCGACGATTGCCAGAATTTGTGGCTCTGCAGGCGTTGGAATACACCGCCGGTTTCGATTGCGAGTATGAATTTCGCGTCGGTTTCGAAGGAGAGGTGCTCGACGTTCGAGGGGATCGAATACGCGCCCGATCCAAAGCGCGTGCAGTCGATTCGCTCGACCGTGCCGGTTTCGCGATCCGGATCCAGCACCACGAGTTGCCCCGCAACGGCGCCGCCGTGTTCGTCGGGGACGAATCGCAGTTGCTCGCGCGAGGCGCCGCGAAGCGAGAAGAGCGCCTCGATGTCGTCCATCACCGTGTCGGATTCGGGCTGCTCGTCGAATTTGGCCTCGCCCCAGTTCTTGCTCTGGTAGTAGGCGTCTCGTTTGGTCGCGAAGTCGTTGCTTTCGACCAACTCTTTCGAGAGCCCCATCATCCGGAGTGTCTGGGCGAAGCTCTTGACCGTGTTGACGGTGAGGGTTCGGGTCTTCTTCTGTTTGCCGATTTCGAAGTAGCCGCGCTTGGTCGAATAACTGACGTTCTTGAGCGAGCGCACCGGGAAGGTGAGGTCCGGTTTGTTCTGCTTGAGGATCTCGCGATGGACGTCCTTCGCGGTGCTGCAGATCAGATCGACCGTGAGGCGGTCGAGCCGCGCGCTCTCCTCCGCGACCTTGCTGCGCGCCCCCGCTTTGGCGGCGGGCTTCTTCGTCGCCGCTTTCTTGCGCGCGGCTTTGGCCGTCTTCTTCTTCTTTTTCCTGGCTGCCATTCTAGAGTTTCCGGCTCTTCTCGAGCGTCGAAGTCAGGTTCGAGACGATCTTGTCCCGTTGGCCGTCGTTTAGCGACAGGATCTGTTGCAGGCCGATGGCGACCTGCGGGATGTACTTCACGATGTAGGCGCGCTTCTTCTCGGCGTCCGCTTCGCGCCGCTGTTTGCGGATGTGCGTCGCGACTTTGCGCCCGCACTCCTGCAGGCCCAGGCGGATTTCTTTGATGATTTCCGGATAGTGGGCGATCGCCTCTTTGCTCTCGGAGGTAAACGGTACCCAGACGCTCGCGATGTGCACCATCAGCAGCATCGGGCCGACCGGCAGCGCGCCTCGCGGTTGTTGCATCTGGTAGTTGCGCCACTCGGTGCCCGCAATCGCCTTCGTGATCGCGCAGGCGCCCTGTTGGTATTGCAGCGGGACGCGGTTCGCATAGCGGTAGGCGGTGATCGTCTGATCTGCGGGAAGCTCGCCGCCGTAGGCGAGGCCGACTTCGATCAGGAAGGGATTGCCGCGATAGACGGCCGGCCGGCGCGACACCGCCGAGTAGAACGCCGCCGAAACCTCGGAGCGCAGCGCCTTCTCGATGAGGTCTTCACCGATGGGCGCGATGCAATCCATCGGGGGCGCCATCAGCTTCGTCGCCTGGATGGTCTGGTGGAGGCTCTCGGCCTGTTCCCGGCTGACTTCGCTCGGGCGACGCGTCGGCGGGACGTTCGCCTTTTCGAGGATCTAGGTCGCGGTCTTCGCCGAAACGCGACTGAAGTCCGCCTGCAGGAACGAGCGCACGTTGCGCGCGTTCGTGTCGCGGAGCATCTGCATCAACACGCCAAGTTCGACACCGTACGGGTGCGGTTTGATCTCTGCGGTCTCCTTGGGCATCTCCTCGGTGACCCGCGGAAAGACGTGCTCGGCGCCGTGCGCCTCGGCTTTGGGAGGAACGTAGGTGATCTCGGCGTGGGGATTGGCGAGAGAGATCTGCCGGATGTAGGCGTCGACGGAGTGCTGCCCGCCTCGGTACGCACCTTCGAGTTCGATCTCCACGCGCGTTCCGTGCAGCTTGTCCCACTCGACCACATCGTCGCGCTTGATCTTCGGCGCGTTGAGCTTCGTGTCGATCACGAGCTCGAGGTGGTGGGCGTCCTTCTTGGGGTCCGTTCGCGTGGTGATGATGATCGGCTTGCCGGTGGTCAGCAGCCCGTACATGCCCGCGGCGCTGATTCCGATGCCCTGCTGCCCGCGGCTCTGGCGCAGTCGGTGAAACTTGGATCCGTAGAGCAGGCTGCCGAATACCTTCGGCACCTGCTTGCGCAGGATGCCGGGGCCGTTGTCTTCGATGACGACTCGAAAGCGGGTTTCGGAGATCTGGCTGATCGACACCCTGATGTCGGGGACGATCCCGGCCTCCTCGCAGGCGTCGAGAGAGTTGTCGACCCCCTCCTTCACCGTCGTGAGCAGCGCCTTCGAGGGATTGTCGAAACCGAGCAGGTGCCGGTTCTTGGCGAAGAACTCGGAAACCGAAATGTCCCGGTGCTGTTTTGCGAGGTCGCTGGCGTTCGGCCGCCTGGCGGGAGCTTTCGCCGCCGCGGCTGCTGACTGGACCGGTTTTGCGGCCGACTTGGCGCGCGTTTTCGCCGTCTTCGCGCTCGCCGCGCCGCGCCGTTTGGTGGAACTCGCGCTCGCTTTGGATCGCGGCTTTGCGGCTCGCTTGCCGGCCTTGGCTTTCGGGGTGGAGCTCTTGGCGCGCGTGCGTTTTTGCCCCGCTTTTCGGGCAATCAACGGCTTGCTGTTCGCCATGTCGCGCTCCCCCCCGCTGCGGGATCTTTCACTCGGATCGTTCGGCGGTCAATGCCCGGCACTGCCGCCCAGGAGCGCTGCATTGGATTCGTTAGCGAAATGTGCTCGGAGCGGAGGAGCGAAAATTGCCGCAGAGGCGCACCTGGCCCGAGCTGAGCAGGTGGCGAACGGTCGCGACCACCTCCCGGTCGTCTACGGTCTGGTCGCAAATCACCTGAACGAGTTCCAGCAGGGTCATCTCAGGGCAGCCCGATAGCGCGCTGGTGATCGGAACCGCAGAACCTGTCGCCGGCATCGTCTACCCCCCTCACCCCACTGCAGAAGCAGGATCCATGCCAGAGCGCAGCAGAATAGGGAAACCTTTTGATCTTGGCCAGTTAAGGATTAAAGTTGCGTAATCTGGAATTCGCAATGGGCCGGCTAGGTGACATTTCTCGTACGCCGGGTGTCAATTTTTAGACACTCTCCCGCGCCGCCCAACTCCGCGGCGCGGTAGCCGAGCGCTTCGGCGATGGCGCGCGGCCCCACCTCGTCTTCCTCCGCGAGGTCGGCAATCGTTCGCGCGACGCGCAGCAGCCGGCGGGCGGCCCGGGCCGACAGACCCAACCGCTCCACCGCCGCGCCGAGCAGCCGGCGCGCTTCCGCGCTGGCACGCACCGCGCGATCGAGCGACTCGTCCGGGATTTCCGCGTTGGTGCGGCAGCCCCGCCCGCTGTTGCGGCTCTGCTGCAGGGCTCGGCAGCGGTTCACGCGCGTCCGCAGTTGCGCGCTGGACGGGCCGCGAGAGGGCTCGTCGATCTGCGACCAGGCGACTGGCGCGACCGAGACGTGAAGATCGATGCGGTCGAGCAGGGGGCCCGAAATCCGGCGCGTGTAGCGGGCGGTGACTCCATCGTCGCAGCGGCAGTCGCGGACGCCGCTGCCCCGCCAGCCACAGGGGCACGGGTTCGACG
>JAFDBP010000217.1 GCA_019313245.1 Deltaproteobacteria bacterium | reverse complement strand
GCCAGTAGCTGACGTCGAAGCTCTGTGAACTGAAGTTCCGGCCGCAGTGTTGACAGAGGTACCGCTGAATCCGGCGGGGCTTTCGGTCGCGGAAGAAGAAGCCCTTCTTCTTGTAGCGCCACGGGGTGGATTTGGTTTGGGAATCGCAGCGGGGGTTGGGGCAGAACGGCGGCGACGACAAACGGCTCTGCGACGGCATCGCCTCTGACTACGCAGAGATCGTGCCAGACCCATTTATCGATCCACTTTTCTTGCGATCTGCGGTCGGACTCGACTATCCGTATTCTGGCATCGCGTCGCGGTGTTTTCCGCCAGCGATGCGACAGTGCCTCTCATGCCCGCCCATCGATGAGTCGGAGGGCGGCTGGCGCCATGGGGTGACGGCGATGCGAGCCGAAGATGCGGAGTTTGGCCGATTCACCGTTCTGCTCGGCGCCCTCGTAATCTACATGTGCGCGTTGCCGTTCCTGTCGGGGACGGGGTTCGGCCTTCTCGCTCTGCGGGTCGGGTCCTCTCTGCTCTTGCTCGCCGCGGTGTACTCGGTCAGCAAGCGGCGCTGGCAATTCGTTCTGGCAATCGCGTTGGCGATTCCCGCTGTCGGCGTCCAGCTGTTTCCACCGGTAATCGGCGAGCCCGGAACGCTGATGGTTCGGCTGGGGATGAGTGCGATCGTTCTCTTCTACATCATGGTCTTGATATCGATCTTCCTGTTGGAGCAGAGTCGAGTCTCAGCGGACATGGTCCTCGGCGCCGTCAACATCTTCCTGCTGTTGGCAATTGCGTTCATGTTCCTCCACGCGTTCGTGGAGGTGGTGCAACCCGGCTCTTATCTCTATCAGGGAGACAGCCTCACCGCAGTCCTGGAGGGACACCCTGAAGCCGAGGCGCTCGCATTTCTACTCTATTTCAGCGTGGTGACCCTGACGACGTTGGGCTATGGCGACATCGCGCCCGCGCTGCCGGCAGCGAGAATGCTGTGTTCTCTCGAGGCGGTGATCGGGCAACTTTTCGTGGCGATATTCGTCGCCCGGATGGTGGCGATCCACATCAGTCATCGAGATCGTTGAACAGTCGGGCGCGGCTCGTCGCCGACGCCGTAGGTGCGGCCGGACCCCAATTGGTGAATTCTTTGGATGCACTCGTCGTCACCTGGCCCAACGGGCCAGGTGACGACGAGTAGGGCGGCTCGGATTCGACTGCGTCGATCGGATCAGTCGCCGAGTCCGCCGAGCGCGTCGGCAGCGGCGCCGGTGGCGGCTTCCTTCGCCGCCTCGGTCTCGGCCTTCTTCAACGCAGCCTTGACCTCGGCGTTATCGGCGTCGATCTTCGCCGCCTCGAGGCAGACGGGCACGGCCTCCTCGTACTTGGCGGAGGCGACGAGTCTGAGGCAAGAGCTGATTTCCGCCGCCTCGGCTTCGGCCTTTCCGCTGCCCGCTTCCATTGCAGCGCTGCCCGCGCTCTTGGCGTCGCCGCCCGTCGGCGCCGTCGCCGAGACGGGCGGTGAGTCTGAGGCGCTGCCGGCGGTTCCCGAGTCGGAATCTCCGGAACCACAAGCCATTAGAGTCATTAGTGAAATTACGAATACGAGTTTCGACATGGCAAGTCTCCCCTCCGATTCTGTATGGCGAATTTGCCACATAGTTATTCGGATAAGCCTCTGCGTGAAAACCCTACGCGAAAGTAACCCCGGCTGCTAGCTTATCAAGCGCTCGGCCCGATAGCGGCTGAAAGTGCCATCGGCTCACCCCAGGAAATCCCCCCAAGGGCGTTCCCGGCGGGAAAATGGAGTTGAGGTAGATCGAGAGTGAATCTCGTGGATCCGAAACCCGCGGGCGCCAACAGACAGGTCAAGAAACCAGAACATCCCAAAGGTTCCAAGGACTCTGGCCCTCAACGGAGGCTACACATGCGTATCAAGACAGGACTCGTATTGCTGGTCGCGATCATGGCTGCTGGTTGTGCGAGGACACTTCCGTCGCAGCAGGTTCTCGCGGTCAATCCAGTTCAATTCTCAGCCAACGAGTGGCGGGTCCCGAGTCAGGCCGTCGTGATTGCCGATGCGTCGGGCACGACCTACATGGCCAGGACATTTCCCCACGTGAAGGCGCTCACCCAATCGTTCGTCAGGGCGATGCCGGACGGAAGCAGCCGGGCGAAGGTCGCAGGCAATTACGACGCCACACTGATCGGTTTTGGCGGCAAGGAGCGGATCGTCTCTCCGATGGCCCCCTTCAACCGCAGTGCGCTCAGCGGCAAGGCGGACAGCCTGCGGATTCTCGGAGACATCCACGGTTTCGGCGGCGAGACTCCGTTTCGGAATGTGTTCGTCGAGGTTCAGCAGGCCCTCAGGGGCAAGGCGGGCGTCGCCGCGGTCGTGATCTTCTCGGATGGTTTGGCGGACTTCGAGCACGCGGCGATGATTTCCGCCAAGTCGCTGGTCGAGAGCCACGCGGGCGAGGTCTGCTTCCACACCGTTCACGTCGGTGACGATGCGGACGGCGCGCGGTTTCTCAAGCAGGTTTCGGCACTCACGAGCTGCGGTAGCGCGCGTACGATGGCGGACGTGTCGAATGCGAGCAGCTTCATGAAATTCGCCAACGCCGTCTTTGCGGGCCAGGCAGCCGCGGCAAAGAAGCCAGTGGATGCCTGCGCGGGTCGGATCGTCCTGCGCGGTGTCGAATTCGAATTCAACAAGGCCGAGATCAGCGGCACGAGCTCGGTGATTCTCGACGTCGCCGTCGACCAGCTGCAGCGCTGCCCGAACATCCCGATGGACATCGATGGGCACACCGATGCGATCGGCCCCGAGGATTACAACATGGGGCTCGGTCAGCGGCGCGCAGAAGCCGTGAAGAGCTATCTCGTGAGCAAGGGCATTCGCGCCGGTCGCCTCAAGGCGCGAAGCTTCGGCGAGAGCCGTCCGGTCGCCACCAACGATACGGACGAAGGGCGCCAGACCAACCGGCGCGTAGAGCTGCATCCGAAGCAGTAGGATGAGTGGCGGCGGGGCAGCGGATCCAGCTGCCCCGCCGTCGGATTCCCGCCGATCGTCTTCCTGTAGGTTCCGTTCGACGGTTTCGTCGCAAGATCTCCCCGGTCGATATCGCGGTCCGACCGCTCAGCTCATCGGGGATGCGCTCTCGGTCGGATCGCTCGTCGCGCCGTAGAACAGCGCGTAGAGCACGGGCACGACGACCATCGTGAGCAGGGTCGCGAACATCAATCCGGCGATGATCGTGACGGCCATCGCGACGAAGAACGCGTCGACGAGCAGCGGGATCATGCCGAGCGCGGTGGTCGAAGCCGCCATCGCAACCGGGCGCAGGCGGCTGGTTCCCGAGTCGACGATCGCGCTGAGCAGGTTGTCGGTCTCGCCCTTCTGCAGCCGGATTTCGTCGATCAGCACGACCGCGTTCTTGATCAGCATTCCCATCAGGCTCAGGAAGCCGAGCAGCGCCATGAAGCCGAACGGTTGCTGGGTCATGAGCAGGCCCGCGGTCACTCCGATCAGCGCGAGCGGAACGCAGAGCCAGATGATCAACGGCTCCTTGAGCGAATTGAACAGCGCAATCGTGATCAGCACCATCATCATCACGAACAGCGGCAGGCTCGCCATGAGTGGACCCCGGGCGTTGGCGGTGTCCTCGTATTCACCTCCCCATTCCAGCGAATAGTCGGGCGGCAGCTCCATGGCTTCGATCTGAGGTCGCACGCGATTGAAGAGCACGCTCGCGGGGCCCGTCTTGGGATCTGCGAATACCGTGATGGTCGGTTTGCGGTCGCGGCGCACGATGATCTCGTCCTCGAATCGGGTTTCGAAGCTCGAGACGACCTGCCGCAGCGGGATCATCCCCCGGGCGGCGGGGCTCCAGATCTGCAGGTTTTGCATGCTCGCGACGTCGTTTCTGTTGATCTCGGGCGCGCGCAGGATGATCGGCAACAGCAGGTCTGCTTCACGGTAGACGCCGATCGGCACGCCTTGGAATGCTTCGAGCATCGTTTGCGCGACGTCGGTGCGCGTGATGCCGTTGGCGTTCGCCTGCTTCTCTGCGAGAACCGGCTCGAGGACCTTCACGCGTTGGCGCCAATCGGTTCGGATGGCTTTCGCGTTGGGGTCTGCGTGAAAGATCGCTTGCGCTTGCTGCGCGAGATCGCGCAAGACGGACGGATCCGGCCCGCTGAAGCGCGCGCGGATCTTGCCATTCGCGCCCGGGCCGAGTTCGAACGGAAAGGCGTAGGTCAGGGCGTCCGGGAGCAGTTCGGCGAAGTCCTTCTCGATCTGCGGCAGCAGTGCCGCGATTCTCGACGAGTTGTCGACGTCGACGATCAGTTGAGCGTAGGCGCTGTTCACTTTTTCCGGTGTGTAGGTGAGGAGGAAGCGCAGGCCGCCCTGTCCAACCAATGAGTTTACGTGTGTGACGCCCTCCAATTCCTGGAGGTGGGTTT
>JAFDBP010000216.1 GCA_019313245.1 Deltaproteobacteria bacterium | reverse complement strand
GGCTCGATCGTGAAGGGCGTCATCAGGGTAGACAGGCCGGCTTCCGGATTGCGCATCACCGAGAGCTGGCAGATCGGAAAGTCCGCGATCATCGCCTGCACCTCGTCATCGAGCACCATCTGCACTGCGGTGTCGTAATCCTTCGCGGGAACACTGATGGCCTTGGGGAGCACCTGCTTGACGAAGGCCTCACTCGTAGAACCCGCCAGTACGGCGTAGCGCTGATCGGCATTGTTGAGCAGCGTCGCATCATCGGCCGATGCGATTTGCGCCGATTTGGTGAGCACCGATTTTCCCGAAATGAAATAGGGGCCGGCAAACGCGACGCGCGCGTTGCGCTCTGGGGTGATCGTCATCCCCGAGATGACGACGTCCACCTCACCACTCTCGATCGCGGGGATCAGGTCGGCGAAGGGTTTGACGACGAAGCGCGTCGTCAGGCCCATCGAATGTGCGAGCGCCTTGATCAGGTCGACTTCGAGGCCGATGATCTCTCCGTTCCTGGCGGTCATGTTGAGCGGGGGCTGGTTGCCCGACAGTCCGACCCGAAGCTCTCCGCTCTCGAGGATGCGCTGCAGCCGCATCGGAGCGCCCGACGAATCGCCGCCACTGCCCATTGGGGGCGATTGGCAGGCGAGCTGGAACGACACCAGAAAGACGGGAAGAAACAGGCGAAGAAGTCGCATCGCGGCGGGCTCCTGTGCTGGCGATTGATGGATTGGGCGGGTGTAGCAGGCGGGCATCCGGATCGCTACGGAGCTGACAGTGGCCGAACGCTGCGGCGCCAGTTTCGCCAGCTAGCCGGCGAAGAGCGCAATCGCCGCCAACATCAGCGCATAAATCGTGGGAAAGAGCCAACGGCAGGTCCGATCGATCTGGAGCGCCTTGGCGGGGTCGTCTCGGTTTGCGCGGTCGACGAGCAGGCTCTCGAGCACCGTCACGGCCAGCAGGCCGAACGAGCCGATCATGACCTGATCGAGCAGCGTGAGGTAGCCCACCCGGGGCAGGTTCTCGGCGAAGACGAACTGGTAGGCGACGACGGTGAGCACACCCGTCGCAGAGATGCGGCTGCGGCCGGAGAATCGCTCATCGGTCATCCAGAAGATCGACCACGAGATGGCCACGATCACGATGAGTGGGAGGAAGACCTTCCAGATGTAGAAGCCCGGTTTGCGCGCGACCTCGATTTCGAGTGTGTAGCGGGAGAAGGGGATGTCGCTTCTCATGACCGCGACTTCACTCACGCGGCCGTCGACAGCTTCGATGTTCCACTCGGGTATGTCGATCCCATCGCTGAAGCCGCTGATGGTTTCGTCGTGAATGAATTGCAGGTGGTCGCGACTCCATAGATAGGATTCCACCTGGAGTTCGAGAATCTGTCGATCGATCGGGAATCGGCGAAGGTCGAAATGGGTGGCCAGGGGCACGCTGACATTGATGCTGCTCTCGATGGTGCCGTCGTGGTGGATCACCAGGACGCGTTCGCTGAATGTGATTTCGCCGACCTTGTTGACCGGATAACCCGAAGGGAACCACATCTGCTTGTATTGATTCTCGGCTCGCTCGCCCGTGAAGACGCGTTCGCGCTGGCCCTCGAGCTCTGGATCGAAGCGGAGGCGCGGATCGCACCAGAGTATCTGGACATAACCTCGAAACTGGAATTCATCCCGCACGGGATCGATTCCGCGGATGTCGTTGACGAAGAAACCCACGCCCACGGTGGTCGCTCCGCCCGGGTTCGGAGGCTCGGTGATGGTGCTCGCGGCGGCTTCGCGCTTCGCGATGGAAGCCGGTTCTGCGTAATCGACTTGTGAACAGGCCGCGGGCGACTTCGCTCCCGCTGGCTTGCCCAGGTCGTTCTCGGCACCAACCGCCGGACTGAACAGGAGCAGCCAGACCGCGGCGCTCAGGCTCGAGATGATGGTGGGCCGATCAAAGCGCCCGTTCGTTCGAATCCAGATCGAGGGCTTCGCGCTGGTCGCGATCCGATTTCGCCATGCCATGCCCGGTCTTCCTCCTGCGTCGAACTCGATCCGATGGCGGTTTCCGAGTGGCGCCGTCGCTACGGCGGTTCGCGGCGCTCGGACGCATTGTTACAATAAAGCGCGCGTTCAGGCACCCGGACCGCACCGACAACAGGGGAAGGCGACGCATGCCGGAAAGCAGTTCCTCCGCGGGCAACAGGGAAGTCCAGGGACGAGAGTTCTTGAACAAGGCGACCGAGGCGACGATCCGAATCGCGCTGGTGGCTCTGCTCGCAGCCTGGTGTTTCCAGATCGTGAGACCCTTCATCATGCCGGTGGTCTGGGCGATCATCATTGCGACCGCGGTCTTTCCCGCCTATCGGCGGCTCGGCCGAATGCTGGGGGGCCGCGAGCGGCTGGCAGCCGTCGTTCTCGTCCTGATCGGCTTGCTGCTGCTGATCGTGCCATCCGTGCTGTCGGCCGGTTCGCTGGTCGAAAACGCCCGCTGGCTGTCCGAGGGCCTGAGTGAGGGCGAACTCGAAGTTCCGCTGCCGCCCGAGAGCATCGCCAGCTGGCCTCTGATCGGCGAGAAGTTGCACGCCTTCTGGACCCTCGCGCACGTCAATTTGATGCGCGCTTTCGAGGAACTGTTGCCGCACCTGAGGCCGCTCGCGGGCGGCTTTCTCTCAGCCATCGCCGGCGTGGGATGGGGTCTCGTGCAATTCGTGATCTCGATCATCATCGCCGGCGTGTTTCTCGTCGGCTCCCGTCGCGGGAAGGAGGTCGCGAGCGCCGTCGCGACGCGCCTCGTCGATGAACGCGGGCCCGAGTTCGTGGCGCTTGCCGGAGCGACGATTCGCGGCGTCGCGCAGGGCATCCTCGGTGTCGCACTCATTCAAACGGTTCTGGTGGCCATCGGGCTCTTCGCGGCGGGTGTGCCCCACGCCTCGCTGTGGACCGCTCTGTGCCTGGTGATCGCCGTGGTTCAGTTGCCGCCCCTGCTTCTGCTGCTTCCGATCATCTTCTACATGTTTGCCACCAGCGGAACGACCACGGCGGTGCTCTTTGCGATCTGGTCGGTTCTCGCGAGTGGAAGCGACACATTTCTGAAGCCGATCCTGCTCGCCCGCGGCCTCGACCTTCCGATGGTCGTGATTTTCATGGGCGCGATCGGGGGCTTCATGCTCTCGGGCTTCATCGGATTGTTCGTAGGCGCCGTCGTTCTCGCTCTCGGTTACAAATTGTTCATGGCGTGGCTCGGCGGGCCCGACGCGACCGCCGCCGATGGCGCCTGATCTGAATCGCGGGCGATCCGCCCACTTTCGGCCGCAAGCGCACTCGGATCCAACGATTCTCGCCTAACGGAGGTTCTTCTTCTCTTCGTCCTCGACCTCGGATTCGAGCGCGAGGTCGATGGTGGGGAGTGCCCGTTCGGTGCGCATCGGGCCGGTCGTCTCGAATTGTTCTGGTCGGAACCAACTGCGGAGCCGGTAGGAGACGATCAGGGCGATCATTCGCAGTCCGAGCCGAAAGGCCACCCATTTATTTCCGGTGACCGACGAAGTTCCCACTCGCTTGGTGTAATTCACCGGGATCTGGATCATCGAGGCCTTCATCAGCACCGTGAGCACCATCATTTCGGGGCCGAAAAAGGATCCATCCACCGTGAAGAAGGGCTCGACGCGCCGCAGCGTCTCTCGGCGGATGCAACGCAGCGTGCAGCCCACATCGGTCAGGGACGTCGTGTTGAACAGGAACTCGGTGAGTTTTGCGACGCTGTAGTTTCCCCATTTGAGGAACATGCCCATGTTGGCGCCTTCCCAGATCAATTCCTTTACGGTGCGGCTTCCGTAGACGACTTCGAAATCCTGGGCGTAGGCGAGAACCTTGTGGATGTCGTGGCCGCGAAAGCTCCCGTCGGGCTCCGAAACGATGATGAAGTCGCCTTCGGCCTCGCTGAAGCCGCGGCGAATCGCGGCCCCGTAGCCCTGCCGGGGCTCGTGGATCTCACGTGCCGAAGTCGGCGCCACTTCGTCGCTGGTCCCCGGGGCGGCGTTGTTGTTGATCACGAGGATCTCGTCCGCGACACCCGTAGCTTCGATCTCTTCGATCGCCGAGCGAATCGAATCCCGTTCGTTGTAGGTCGGCAGGATTACGGAGACGGTTCTTCCGTACCACATGATCAGGCGGGCTCCGCGACGATGTACATCTGGGCAGCCATCGGCCGGAAGGGCGAATTCAGATACAGGCGCACCAGCAACGGCCATTTGGGAAGTCGGCTCTTCATCGAGAACGGCAGCAGGCCCGGGACGATTCGCCGCGGGCGCAGATCGCATTGCTGCAGCCATTGGCCGATGCTGCGATCGTCGAAGATCGTCTTGTGGGTCGGGTCGTCGAAGTAATGCTCCGCGCACAGGCGGTGGTTCGGTTGCAGCAGAATCAGGCGCCCTTGATCCGACAACGCTTTGCGCGCGGCCGAGAGCAGCTCGATGACCTCGGACTCGTCGAGGTGCTCCAGGAAGTTGCTGGCGAAAATCAAGCTGACGGATCCGGGCAGGAGGTCGCTCAGGTGGCTGGCGTCCTGGATGCGCAGGTCGATTTCGGGGTTCGCAAATTCGCGCATCTCCGGGTTGAGATCGAACGCGATCTTCTGATCCGCGGGAAAGGCATTGATGAAGTCGCAATAGCCGGGCCCGAGTTCGACCGCGACCTTCGCTTCGGGAGCGTCGCGGCGCACATAGCGGGCGATTTCGCGCCAGACATGGGCGCGCTCGCGCAGGTACGGATAGGCGCCCTGGTATTGGTTGCAGCCGCTCATTGAAAGTAGGTCTCTCGGGTTTCGAGGATTCGCTCCTCGAGGAACGGAAATCGGCCCTCGTAGTTGATTTCGAGCATCCGTTCGCTCTCCGCCAATTGCAGGGAGTCGTGCAGGGAGAATTCGATGTAGTGCACGAAATAGTCGAACGAATCCTCGATCAGTTTCTGTTGCCTGGGGCCGTCGGCGTAGCCCGCCATCGCGAAGAGGCTGCGCGATGTATAGATCGCCGTGAGTCTCTCGGGTGCGAGTTCGAAGGCCCGGGCAAAGTGGTGCAGCTGGTTTTCGATGGGCTCGCGCCGGAGTTCTGCGATGCGTCCACGCAGATAGTGGAGCCTCGCGAGCTGAAGCTGTTCGGGGGCGGGGTAGCGACCAGGGGTCCGCCCGAGTTCGTCATGGCGCGCGAAACCGCGTTCGATCTCGGTCTCCGCTCGAGTGATCCAGGTCTCGTGTTCTGGGCCGGCGGGTTCGCGTTCGGCGCGCTTCAGGTAGGTCTTGGCGAGCGCCTGGATGCTCAAGAGCGAGGGCTCGCTCCGATAGGCCTCGTAGAGCCACAGGCTCTCACCGTCTCGCCAGACGGCTTGTTGCCGCCAGCTTTGAATGGCACTGCCCGAGACGAACGCGACTGCGATCAGCGCCGAAGCAGCCGCCGCGAATCGATTGCGAGCCGAGAGTTCGCGCATCGAGACGGCCGCGATCACGAGCGCACCTGCGGAAGCCAGGTAGATGTAGCGGTCCGCGCTCCAGAAGCCGACGTAGAACAAACCTGTATAGGGAAGCAGCAGCGTCAACGCGACGAGGGCGTGGAAGGCGAGGTCGCGGCGGCGTGCGATCAGCAAGCCGAGGCCGGCCAGTGCTGCGAGCGCGATCGCCGCAGAGGCGATGAGCTCGCGCGTCGTCAAGGGAATCTCGACGTGCGGCCAGCGGTAGTACATCGATAACTCGACCGGCCACGCGAGGTGTGCGAGGTACTGGCCGAAAATCAGCGGTCCGAAGCGAGCCATATTGGAGAGGTGTTCGGGATCGAAAGGGCCCGGGGCGTCGGATCCGATGACCCCGTACTCGCCGACCACACCGCGGTACCAGATGAAGAAGAGAACGCTGATTGCGGCGTGGGGAGCGACGGCGAGCGCCGCTCGGCCCCCGCGGGTCCCCCAGGCGATCTTTGCGCGCGGCGAGCGGCCGGCTTCCAGGTAGGGGTGGAACAGCCGGTGGAGTCCGAGCACGAGGAAGAACACGAGCGCGCTGGCCTTCGAAAAGAGCGCGAGCAGGGTGAAGACCAGCGCCAACAGGTAGAGCGCGCGGCGCTGGGCTTTCGGACGATCGTCCAACTCGAAACTCTGGGCGAGGAGGGCGCCCAACAAGAAGAACGCGGCGAGCATGTCCTTGCGCCCCATCACCCAACAGACCGGTTCGACGTGAACGGGCAGCAGGGCAAAGCAGGCGGCTACGGCAGCACTCGTTTCGGTGCTCCGCGTGGTTCGGCGCAGGAAGAGGAAGAGCAGGCCGACGTTGAGGGCGTTGAGCGCGATGTTGCCGAGGTGGTAGCCGAAGGGATTGTCGAAGCCGAACAATCTGGCGTCGACCGCCCAACTCAGATCGCGCACGAGAAGCGGCTCCTCTCTGGGGTAATAGCCGCTGAAGATCTCGCGAACGCTGGAGAGGAAGGAGTTCTCGTCGTAGAGATTCGGGTGCCCCAACAGGACCCGGGTGTCGTCGAAGTCCACGAATCCGTAGCCGGCCGTACGGAGATACCAGAGCAGGGAGAGGGCGATGAGCGCCAGGCAGATCCTGACATCCACCACATCGAAACTGGCCGATCGGTTTTGTGACAAGGGTGTTCGAGCCTCGTTGCCGTCTAGTGAGGTGCCAATCGCTGATCGGCTCTTGTGGCTCTCGTCTGAAGCCGCCATCAGCCCCGGGAATCGCGGCTGCGCGCAGTTACAGGGGGGAGACGCTCGCCGGGAGTAGAAGATTCCAATCGGACTGGAATCGGGACGCAAGTGGATTCGGGCGACGAGCGCTGCGGCCGCAAATCGCCGCTGAGCGCCGGCGCGGCCCGGCGACCGCAGCCAGAGCGGTGGCTGCTACTTCTCGGGGGTGAATCCGTCTGCTGCGAGTCGCTTGGACAGCTTCCGGGTCACCGAAGCCACGCCATCGTCGATTGATTTGGGGTTGAGGGTCTCGGAGTGGGCGGCCCAGAGGAGCTCGGCCGATGATGCGTCGTAGAGGTGCGTCTCGAGTTTCACGATGGTGGTGTTGACCGTATAACCGGGCGTGTGGGTGACTTCATAGCTGCGCCCGTAATAGCCGTATAGGCCCCGCCCGTAGTAGTTGGGAGTCACGTAGGTTTTCGGCGGGACGTACTCTTCGCGTTCGTCGACCCCGATCAACCGGGTGACGACCACTCCCTGGATCCCGCGCCCGCGAATCGCCTGCTGGATCGATTCCTTCGAGAGCCGATCCGGATTCGGCAGGAGTTGGTAGCTGGGTACTGCATTGGCACCGCGCTCTTCGAGCGCCGCGGCGAAGTGGTCCTCG
>JAFDBP010000215.1 GCA_019313245.1 Deltaproteobacteria bacterium | reverse complement strand
GTTCGCGAAGATCTTCACGGGAATCCCGTGAATCCGGCAACCGATCGCGCCCGTGATCGTCGCGAGGATCAGCCCGCCGTACCAGGTGATTCCGTCGCGGGCAAAGAACAACTCCGAAAACGGCCGGCCGTCGCGGATCGAAACGTCCACCGCGAAATAGAGCTTCGAGCCGAGAATTCCGCCGACGATCACGTAGATGAGCAGCGTGCTGGCATGCTCTCGATCGAGGCCTTCCTCCTCCATGCGCACACCGGTGATCCAGGATCCAACCAGGAATGCGACGGCGAGCATCAAGCCGAAGGTGCTGATCGTGTAGCCGAAGATCGAAAAGAGTTCGGGGTACATGGGACGGGTCAGGCTACGCGATGTGCGAAACCCCAGCAAGCAGGGAGGCCGCGCTCTGTCCGCCAAAGGGCGACTGGCTTAACAATTAGAAGCTTGCGTTGGAGTGCGGTGACCTGATTCGGAGCGGGGAGTGGGTCCGGGGGATCCGGGTGGAAACCCTCGGCGAATGGCTCGCCCGCCAAGAAGGTTGGTCATCTTGCGGGGGAATTGCTCGATCAGTGAAGTTCGTTGATCGCGGAGATCCGAGGCGGGCTGCGCTTTATTTCGCCGAGGGTTTCCACCCGGACCCCCCGGACGCGCAACGAAGTGGTCTTTGCGTTGGTTCGTCGATCGGAGTTATTCGGCGGGTTGCCCGGGTTATTTCTCGCGGAGGAGGGTGACGTGGAAGGTGGTGCCGTATCCGCTGCGGCTGTCGAGCCAGACACGACCGCCGTGGGTTTCGGCGATCTTCTTGACGATGGCGAGGCCAATGCCGCTGCCCGTGCGGCCATCGCTCGACGGCCCGAGGCTCTGGAATGCCTCGAACACCTGCTCGTGATGCTTGGAGTCGATTCCGCGGCCCGAGTCACTCACGGAGATGTGAGTCTCTTCGTCGCGCTCGACGATCGAGACGCCAATGCGCGGCTGCTGGCAGGCTCCCATGTGATCGATCGCGTTTCCGATCAGATTCGAGAAGACTTGATAGAGCCTGATGCGATCGCAATAGACGAGCGGGGGATCATCCGGAAGCTCGAGTTCGATGCCGGCGGCGTCGAGCCGCGGCTTGAGCTCTGCCTTCAGCTGGTGGAGAACGCTCGTCGGATTGACCAGCGCGTTCCGCTCGCCAGGCTGCCCGATGCGCGAGAGCTCCAACAGATCGTGGATCAAATCCTCCATCGTTCGTCCGGCCTGCTCGATCCGATCGACGAAATGCGTTCCCGTGTCGTCGAGCAAGCCCCCGTAGTCCTGGCGCAGCAGCCGCGAAAATCCCAGCAGCGCCACCAAGGGAGAGCGCAGATCGTGCGCGAGCGCGTGTACGCAGTGCTCGAGTTCGGCGTTCTTCTTGGAGAGTTCGACCGCCGCGCGATGTCGCTCGGTGACATCGCGCATGCAGAGCACCGTTCCCGCGAAGGTTCCGTCGTCGAGCCGCCGGGTCCGGGCCGACGCCGCGATGCGCGCCGCGCGGCCATCGCTGCGCGTGAGCGTCAGTTCCCATTCCTCGACCTCGCGCTCCACGCCGATCGACGAAACCAGGCGCTCGAGGTCCGCGGCGTCGCTCAATAGCGCCGCGACCGGCCGATCGACGATCTGGCTGCCGCCGTGGCCGAGCAACCTCTCGACTGCGGCGTTTGCGTAGACGACGAATCCCCGCTCGTCGACGACCAACATCGCGTCCGGCGCGTCATCGAGAATCGACTCCAGATTCTGGCGCCTCGACGCATGGGCGAGTTCGAGCAGCGGCTTTTCGAATTCCACGGGGCGCGCGATGACGACGTAGAACGGGCGCGGCTCGGACGGGTCCGAGACCGGAACGACGTTGACTTCGACCGGGATCGACTCGCCGTCCTCGTTGGAGAACTCCACCACCGCGTTCGTCAGGAATCCATCCCGGCGCAAGCGGGAGCGCAGTTCGAAGGCCTGCTCGGGCCTGGTGAATCCGGGCAGGAAGGGGAGCAACGTCTTGACTTCGCAACCCACGCGAAACCGCTCGCCGCCGCAGAGCTCGACCAGGCCGTCGCTTCGCCACAGCACGCTGCCGCTGGAATCGGTGACGAGCACGTACTCGTAGATCTTCGCGAGCGCCTCGACCAGCGTGCGAGCCGGAATGCGATCGACGGCCTGTTTGTCATCCGCCTCGCGGCGAACGGGGAGATGGGGGAGCGGACTCTGGGGATTCATTCGACTCCAAACGCCACTGCAGCTGCCAACAATTCGCGTGGAACGGTCAAAAACGGTTGAACGACCGCCGAGTAGGCGCGCACGCGCGTCCGTGACTGCAGATGCTCATGCCCACTCTTTGACGTGAGCGATCTTATCACCCGAGAAATCGCGAGGTCAACGAAAGCTTCAGCAAAGGCGCGCAGATCCGAGCTCTCGCCACACCAGCGCGCGGGAGAGATCGCCGCTCGGCGGCCGCGTGGAAGCTGCGCCTTGGCTTCACTATGCTCTGGTCGGCATTCCGAAGGGAGGGGCGAACGTGTCCCCGCGGGAATCGGCTTCGATGGGGGGAGCGCCGAATTCAACCCGAGCGGATCTCGAAAGGTTCGAACGCGCAATCGAGATCGCGTCGGAATCCAACGCAACACAGTGAGCGCGAAACCGGGGAACGGATGGGTCGCACCAGAGTCGCAGCGCTGATCGTGCTCGCCGCCGTGCTGATTTCGGGCGCGCGCGAAGAGGTGGTGGAGCCGCCGCCGGTCTCGGCCGCAGGCCCCGCGGCGGCACCCGCCCTGGCCGATTTCGACGAGATCCAGCTGATGCGTTTTCTCGAGCGGGCAAACCCGGCGCTGTCGCCCTACCAGATCCAGCGAATCGCGGCGGCCGTGATGCGCTACAGCGCCAAGTACGAACTCGATCCCGTCCTGGTCACGCAGGTGCTCTGGGTCGAGAGCGGAGCCCGCCCCTGGGTGCGCAGCCCGCTCGGCGCCGTAGGGTTGATGCAGGTCATGCCGCACATGGCAGAACCGTTGGAACTCGGCGGCAACCTCACGACGATCGACGCCAACATCGAAGCCGGCTGCTGGATCCTCGCAGACAACATCCGGCGCCTCGGCGAGGAAGACGGAATTTCGGCCTACTTCTGGGGATCCAACATCCGCAGCGTCGTGTATCTCGACAGGGTCAAGAAAGCGCGCGCGGCCGTCCGCGGCGCGTCCGAATCTTGAACGCCCCGGCCGATCCAAACAGCGGCGACATCCGGGCTTCTGAATCAAAGTACGGCGACATCCGCCGCACGGAATCACATCTCAGTGGAGCGACGGGACACTTGTTGTTTCGGCGTTCCTGGCTGCCGAAGACCTCGGCGCGAATCGTCATTCTCGTTCACGGCTACGGTGAACACAGCGGGCGCTACGAGCGAACCGCGTCGGATCTGGCCCGCGCCGGATTCGAAGTTCACGCCTACGACCACCAGGGTCACGGGCGCTCCGGCGGCACGCGCTGTTACGTGCGCCGCTTCGATCAGCTGCTGGACGACCTGGAGGGATTCATCGCCGCGGTGCGCGCCGAGCGGCCACCGCTGCCGGTCGTGGTCGTCGGCCACAGCATGGGCGGGTTGATCGTCGCCGCATACGCGAGCCAGCGAAACCCGGACGTCGCGGGCGTCGCCACTTCTGCCGCAGCCCTCGCGATTTCGCGGGACGTCTCTCGGCTGCGCGCGATGGCCGCCCACGTATTGAAGTGGCTCGCGCCGCGCCTCTCGCTCGCGAGTGAACTCGACCCCGACGGGCTGTCGCGCGATCCGGAAGTCGTCCGCGCCTACCTCGAGGACCCGCTCGTACAGCGCAAGATCACCGCATCCCTGGCGTCGGAGATGCTCTCCGCGATGAAGCGCACTGCGGCTTCGGCCGCAGGGGTGACGGTCCCCATGCTCCTGCAACACGGAGAGGGCGACCCCATCTGCCCGGTCGAGGGAAGCCGCGATTTCTTCGAACAGTTGACCGCAACCCGGCGCAAGCTCTGCACGTACCCCGAGTTGAGGCACGAGATTTTCAACGAACCGGAGCGGGCGGCTGTTCTCGGCGATCTCGTCGGCTGGATCCGCGAACTCGGGTAGAGTCTGGAGAGGCTGGGGATTCGATGTCAGCAAAACTTTCACATGTCGACGAAAGCGGCCGCGCCAAGATGGTGGGCGTCGGCGACAAACCGGTGACGCACCGCGTATGCGTTGCGCGCGGAGAGGTGCGAATGGCCGCAGAGACGCTCACCTGTATCGCGGAGGGGCGGATCCCGAAGGGCGATGTGCTGCTCACCGCCCGACTCGCGGGCATCCAGGCCGCGAAGCGAACCGACGAGTGGATCCCGCTCTGCCACTCCCTGCCGCTCGACGGAGTCGAGATCGAATTGACTCCGGATCCCTCCGGACCCCGCGTGCGGATCGAAGCCCGCGTGGACGCACACGCGCGAACCGGGGTCGAAATGGAAGCGCTGGTGGCCGTCTCGGCCGCGAGCCTCACCGTCTACGACATGTGCAAGGCGATCGATCGCGCAATCTCGATCGGCGGAATCGAACTCGTGAGCAAGAGCGGCGGCAAGACCGGTGTCTGGACGCGCCCGGGGGAAGCGGTACCAGCCTCGGACCCCTCCGGGGGATGAGGCTCGTTGCGCGATAAAGACCAGAATTCTGCAGAACCGGATGCGGCGGATCGGTGTCAGACCCCGGTGATGACGACCGCCGGCTGTGGAACGATCGACTCGACGGCAACCAGGCCCCGAACTGCGCTGAAAAGAGGGGATTATCTCGAGATCGACCCCGACGGCGATCTGGTCACCCGCTGGAAGGCGGGCGACGAGAGCGCGTTCGAGAGCTTGATCCGGCGCCACGAAGGGCGCGTTTTCGGCCTGCTGATGCGGATGCTCGGCAACCGCGAAGACGCCGAAGACGTCGCCCAGGAGACCTTCATCAGCCTGCACCGCCACGGCCACCGCTTCCGACACGACGCGCGCTTTTCCACCTTCGTCTATCGCGTCGCCGCCAACGCGGCGCTGAATCGACGCCGCACCCTGGGGCGCAAGAACGCCCGACTCCGCAAGCTCCAGCTGCGCCAGGCCGCGGGAGATGATCTGCCGGCCACCCCGCGCAGCCCAGAATCCGCTGCATTCGGCACCCAGATACAGGCCCAGGTGCAGGATGCACTGCTCGAACTTCCCGACGATCTTCGGATCGCGACGGTCCTCTACGACATCGAAGGGCTGTCCTACCGAGAGATCGCTTCCGCACTCGAGATCCCCGAAGGCACCGTCAAGTCGCGCATTCACCGCGCTCGAAACGCGCTGCGCGAGGGCCTGAAGGATCTCGTGTCGAACGAAAAGAAAGGAGAATGAACGTGAACTGCGCGAGGGTCCGCTCCCACCTCGGCGATCATCTGGAAGGAGATCTCGAAATCCGATTTCGCGCCCGGGTCGACGAACACCTGGAGCGCTGCGCGAGCTGTGCAGAGGAACTCAGCGCGCTCCGGTCTACCGTGGCGCTGGTCCGTTCGCTGCCAGAGTTCCAACCACCCGCCGAATTGTCGTGCGAGATCATGCGGCGAATCGAAGCCGGAGAAGGGCGAATCCGGCGCACGCCAGCTGTGATCCGATACCTGTTCGCCCCGCAGGTCGCGGCCGCATTGGCGGCCGGCCTGGCCGCGTTCGCAATCTTCACGAGCGTCGAAACCAGCTGGGTCGAAACGCCCGAGGTCGTCGCCGTCGCGCCGCCCGAAGTGGTCGGCGCGGATCAAGAGGCGATCGACATGTGGGAGCAGGCGCCCATCACCATCGCCACGGCCAAAGCGATCGAACCGCGCCTCGCGGCGATCGAGAGAACGGCCGCCAATCGGTTCTATCGACCGGATCCGCGGAACATGGTCGTGGGCTTCTACGGGCGCGTCGATCCCGATTCGCAGCAGCTGGATCTCGATGGGCAACTCGAGCGCGCCAAGCTCGACCCCAGGGGCTTTCTCAACCAGCTGAACGAAATTGCGGAGCCGGAGCGGCGCTCGCGAGTCGCACCTCTCGTGGTCCGGGCGGGCCGCCGTGGCGACGCACACGCCGTCGCTCGCAGCCTGCGAGACACCTCCCATCCGCTGGCGAACACCCTGGCCGCCGAATTCGATCGAAAGCAGTCGAATCCGGCGGCAAACCCCATGGTGGTTCCAGCGTCCTACTGACCGCTCCGCTCGATCGGTGCGGCTGTCGCCGGGATGCCCCGATCGGTACGCTGACGCCCGATCGGCCCCGACATCATGGCGAAGACGCGACTCATCCGACTCCTGTTGCTCGCATTCATCGCGCTGCCCGCGCCTGCGGCGGCGCGTGAAGTCGTCGAGTTGATTCCGGCCCAGCGCTCGAGCTGGACGATCGGGAGAGTCTTCGCACCGATCACCGGATTGTTCCTGGGCGGGCCCAGCTATTGGTACGGCGAGCGAACCCTCGCAATCGACACGCAGCCACCGGGCGCGAGTCTGGATCTGTTCTACGTGCGAAAGAACATCCAGCAGCGCTTCGAACGCGCCGAATCGCCGGTCCTGCTCCAGCTTCCCTCTCGCATCGAAGCCGGCCGTGGCGATTCAATTTCGATCCGCGCCATGCTGGATGGCTACTTACACCAGGAGGTGCAGGTCGACGTGCGATCTCGCGAGACGCAGCTGACCATCGACCTCGCTCCGCTGCCAAACCGCCTCGAAGCGATGGCCCATACGTTCCTTTCGAATCGGGGGTCGTTGAAATTCCTGACGAGTGAAGCCGCGCAATTTCGCGTGCACGAGATGTCAGATGGTTTTTCGATCTCGCTCACGAAGACAGGCCACTCCGAAAGCGCTGTCGAGAACATGCGAGGGATTGCGAGCGACAACATCCAATTGCTCCGGGCCGAACAGCTCGGCGAAGACCTCGTCGTGCGCGTTCAGCTTCGCGACGGCGATCCGAACGAGCTGGATCTTCGATCGACACAGGGTTACGACGCCGCTCGAAAGCTGCACCACTTTACGGTCGAACTCGTTCCCAGCGAGGGGAATGCGGCGGTCCTGGCCAGATCGGGGGATGCGCTGATGCGCGTCGGGCGCGCGAGCGTATCCGGCTGTGCGCTCGAATTCGATCGCTCGATGCGCTCGCAGCTCGACCCCGCGGCGCTCTCCAGAGCAGTCGCGCCCTCGTCGGATTTTCTCGATCTCCACCTCCGGTTGGCGCTGCAGCGCCTGGGCGAACTTTCGCCGGACGGACTGATCCGGCTCATCGACGGTTCGAAGTTTCACCCCTCGATCCCACTCGATCTCGCGGCGGCCAGCAACCAGAGCGCCGAGGTCGTCGGTTTTCTCTCCCTGCTGAGAGCGTTCGTCGCCGAACTCGAACCGCCGGAACTTCAACGCAGCGCACTGCGGGGCTTGATCGCGCCCGAACTGGAACGCGAGCGCTTCGACGCCAGCGTCGAGATCGCGGAAGAGCTCGAACGAAGCTGCAGCCGCGCCGCAAGCTGAATCTGACGGAATCAGCGCGGACCGCTAGCGCGCTCGCAGAACCCGCTCGACGCTCACCCGATCGACCGTCGCAAAACCGGCGAGACGCTATAGTCCGCATCCCCGGTCCCGGGGAGTCGCGATGCACGACTGTCGATCGGACCGCAAGACCATCACCCCGGATCGCCCCCGAGAACGCCTCGACGCACTGGGCTCGGCCGCCCTGAGCGATGCGGAGCTGGTCGCACTCATGCTGCGCACGGGCAATCGCGGCAAAAGCGCCCCCGCCGTGGCGACGGATCTGCTAGGCCGCCACGGCGGACTTCAGGGTTTGTCGAGGGTGAGCGGCCGCGAACTCGGTCGTTCTCAGGGCATCGGGCCCGCCAAGAGCGCGAGCCTGCGAGCGGCGCTCGAGGTGGGGCGCAGGCTCGCGGGCCGCAGGCTTCGCGCCGGCGCCGTCATCCGCAACCCGTCCGACGTCTACCACCACTTCCATCCGAGTCTGCGAGACGCAACACAGGAGCACTTTCTCGTGATCCTGCTCGACGCCCGGCACCGCGTGCTGCGCTCGGAGATGATTTCCCAGGGAACGCTCACCGCCAGCCTCGTCCATCCCCGAGAGGTATTTCGACCCGCCCTCAGAGACGCCGCGGCCGCACTCGTACTGGTCCACAACCACCCGAGCGGCGACCCGACCCCGAGCGCAGAGGATCGAGAAGTGACGGCCCGGCTGGCGAATGCCGGGGAGATTCTCGGCGTGCGCGTGCTGGATCACATCGTGGTCGCCGAGCGGGGCTTCTGCAGCCTGCGGGAGCAGGGCGAACTCTGAGCCCAGATCGGACTAAGGGGGCCGGACGAATCGGTCGATGAGAGGGCTTGCGTATTGGAGTCCGCAACCAGGCCCCCCGGGATCGAGACCGATGGCCAGATCGCATCTACAGGAAGCCGTGTCCTCTCACTTCATCGATGGCATCGAGCGACGCAGCTCGCCGCGCGCGGATATCGTGGTCCGGGTCAACTACCAGACCGTCGATTCGCTCTTTTCGGAGTTCGCGCGCAACATCAACGACGGCGGGATCTTCGTCGAAACCGACACGCCGCAACCCGTCGGAACCAGCGTCGAGCTCGAGTTCAAGCTACCGGGAGCCGACCGGCCGATCGAGGTGATCGGCAACGTCGTCCGCTCGATCGAGACCGATCAGGCCACTCCCGATCTGGTCGCCGGCATGGGCATCGAATTCGAGAACCTGGACTCGGACGTCCGCGAACAGATCAACAAGATCATCCAGCGGCTGCGCGCCACGGGCGCGACCAAACCGGACGCCTCGGCCTAGCGCTCGAATTCTGCCGATTCGCTCTACCGCTTGGCGCACCCCTGCGGGCGCGCTCCTCAGAACGGAACGTCGCTCGGAGGCGGTCCCGACGACCCGCCGCCATACGACCCGGGATCTCCAGCGGGCCCGCCACCCGAGTCGCCACCCGCGCCGCCGCGCCCGCCCAGAAACTGCACGGTCTGGGCGACGACCTCGGTCGTCTGGCGCTTGTTGCACTCTTTGTCTTCCCACTCCCGGGTCTGGAGCCTTCCCTCGATGTACACACTTCGCCCCTTCTGCAGGTATTGAGCGCAATTCTCGGCGCTCTTGCCCCACACGACGATGCGGTGCCACTCGGTTCGCTCCTGATTGTTTCCGTCTTTGTCGCGCCACGCTTCATTGGTCGCGAGTGAGAAATTCGTAACCGGTTGACCGCTTTGGAGGTATCGGAGTTCCGGATCGCGCCCGAGGTTCCCCACCAGAATGACTTTGTTTACGCTCGCCATGAATGACTTCTCCGTCGTTGCGAAGGGTGATGACCCATCATCCCGCCGACGGAGGACGGAGTCAACCACTCCCTCGCAAAACTCCGCCCAATACCGCAAAACAAACCTCGTTCGCGTGAACCCCCGTTCTCGTCGGTTGTGTCCCGAAGATTGTGCTCATCGAGAAGATTGCGCAATCACCACAGCGACTTCCGTCGGCGTCGCGACGACGCCCCGCCAACACCCCGATCGCGCAAGAGTTCGCTCGCAATCAGCACAATCTTCAGCACACGACCCAACAGGTGAACCCGGCCAACTGGCCCAACAATCGCGCGACCACCGATCTCCAAACAGAGGAACGCTGCCAACTGGGCCCCCGCCGGTAACACGCAGCGCCCCCCCTCGGAGGCCTGCGCGGGCAGCTGGTGGTGAGTAGCGTGCCACCCCGCAGGTCTGCGCGGGCAGCTGGTGGTGAGCAGCGCGCCACCTCGGAGGCGTGCGCGGGCTTGATGGCACGACGCGCGCCGCCTACCCTGGGACGAACGCCGTTCCAGGGGGTGAGGGGCGTGATTCGACAGCGAGTTCGACGTGGCTAGGGCCGCTGCCAAGCGGAGGCGGTCCGCGAGCCAATCCGGTCCGCCCATTTCCAGGCGAATCGCCGAGGAATGCCTCGGATTCGCCCTGCTGGGCGGATCGCTGCTGGCGCTGCTCGCCCTCGCGACGTATTCGCCCGCCGATCCGATCTTCGAGCGCGCCGAGGTGGCCAACCGCGCGGGCGTCTTCGGGGCCGCGGTGGCCGCGATCCTCTTCCGCAGCCTCGGCTACGCGTCCGCCATCCTCGTGATCGCCGCGGGGGTCGTCGGAGTCCGACTGATCCTCGGTCGGGGCGTGCCGGGACCGGCCTCGCGCTTCTGGGTCTCGACCGTCGCACTGCTGCTGTCGATCTCGACGCTGTCTCCGATCCTCCAACAAGCTTCTCCCCTGCCTTACTCGGGAAACGAGGGCGGCTTCGTCGGCGCTTTTCTCGCCAAGCACCAGACCTGGCTCGTGGGCTCGTGGGGAGCCGTGATCGGCAACCTCGTGCTGGCTGCGATCGGCATCCTCGGAGCGACGGGCGTCTCGGCCGGTGCGGTACTCCGCGGGCTCGGAACCGCGCTCGGCTGGCTCGGAGCCGGCGTCGGATCCGTGTTTCTCGCGCTGATTCACGGGTTGAAGAGGGGACTCGCGGCGCTGCGGCGGGGCGGCGCGGAGATGATCGGAGGCCTCGATCGGGGTTCGCGCTCGATCCGGGTCTGGCGAGAGCGGCGCGCGCGGCGGCGGCAGGCTGCTGCGGCGGCGGATGAATTCGCCAGCGCGGATTTCGAAGCGGACGCTTCCGTCGAACCCCCCGTGAAGTCCATCACCGAAAGAGTGCGCGGCGGCAAACGCAGCGGCGCGGGACCGACGATCGTGGATCACATCGCCAGGCGCGCCGTCAGCGAAGGCGTGCAGGAGGCCTTCCCGTTCAACGAGAGCCGCAGCGGACCCTACCAGTTGCCCGACATCAGCGTGTTTCAGCGGCCACCCGAAGGCGCCCACAAATACGACCGCGAAAGTCTGATCATGAACTCGCGGATCCTCGAGAAGAAACTCCAGGATTTCGGCATCGGCGGCCGCTGCGTAACCGTGCACCCGGGCCCCGTGATCACGATGTACGAATTCGAGCCCGCGTCGGGCGTCAAGGTCAACCGAATCGTCACCCTCGCCGACGACCTCGCGCTCGCACTTCGCGCTCTGTCGGTTCGGATCATCGCTCCGCTGCCGGGCAAATCCGTCGTCGGGATCGAAGTCGCGAATCCCGATCGCGAAACCGTCTACCTGCGAGACATCCTCGAATCGGAAGCGCTGCGCGCACAAAAATCGATGCTGACGATCGCACTCGGCAAGGACATCTTCGGCAACCCGCGCCACGCCGATCTCGCGAAGATGCCGCACCTGCTCGTCGCGGGATCCACCGGAACCGGCAAGAGCGTATTCCTCAACTCACTCCTGTGTTCACTCCTCTGCCGCACGACGCCCGACGAACTCAAGCTCCTGCTCGTCGATCCGAAACTCCTCGAGCTCTCCGTCTACGGCGGGATTCCGCACTTGATCGCAGACGTCGTCACGAATCCGAAGCGCGCGTCGGCGGCGCTCGGCGGCGTCGTTCGCAAGATGGAGGAGCGCTATCAGATGATGGCCGCGCTCGGAGTGCGCAGCATCGCACAGTTCAACGAGCGCGTGGACGAAGAAATCGCCGCCGGCAACAAGACGTTCCGACTCAAGCCGAAGCCCGGAGAAGAAGAGGGGGAGGAGTACGAGTACCGACGCCTGCCCTACATCGTCGTCGTCATCGACGAACTCGCGGATCTGATGGTCGTTTCTGCGCGGGAGGTCGAGGAGTCGCTGCAACGCCTCGCGCAGATGGCGCGGGCCGCGGGCATCCACCTCGTGCTGGCGACGCAAAGGCCGAGCGTCGACGTCCTGACCGGAATCATCAAAGCGAATTTTCCCGCGCGGATTTCATTTCAGGTTTCGTCGCGCACGGACTCCCGCACGATTCTCGACCAGAACGGTGCGGATCATCTGCTGGGACAAGGCGACATGCTCTACCTGCCGCCCGGAACCTCGAAGTTGGAGCGATTCCACGGCGCGTTCGTCGACGAGAAAGAAGTCGAGAGCCTGACGAAGCAACTCCGCGCCCAGGGCGGCCCGCAATTCGACCACGAGTTGATCCAGGCCGCCGAAGAATCCGCGGCCGCGGAAGAGCAGGATCCGGACGTGGACGAGATGTTCGACCGCGCCGTCGCGATCGTCGCCGACAGCCGCAACGCCTCGATCTCGTATCTCCAGCGCAGACTCAAGGTCGGCTACAACCGCGCGGCCCGCATGATCGAGCACATGGAGAACGAGGGCATCGTGGGTCCCCAGGTGGGAACCAAACCCCGCGAGGTTTTCGTAAACTCGATCCAGCCTTGAATGCGAATCGACCCCCGAGCGTCTGAACCCATCATGCGAATTGCAACCGCGAGCGCCCTGACGCTCTGGCTGATCACCTCGGCGCCCGCGCTACCCGCCCGGGCCGAGGAGGCGTCGAAACTCTCGTGTCGCGATGCGGCCACGACTGCGCTCCAACGGCGCTACGAGTCGGCGAGAGATCTGCGGGCCGACATCGTCCAGACCACCCATTCGGTGGCCCTCGGCACCGCCTCGGAACAGATGACCTCCAAGGGGACGGTCGTCTTTGCAAAGCCCGGCAAGATGCGCTGGTCGTACGACGAACCGGAACCCAGCCTGGTCGTCAGCGACGGAACGACGCTGTGGATCTACGACCCGACATTTCGCGAAGCCCAGAAGCTCCCGGCGACGGAGGGCTACCTGTCGGGCGCGGCGATTCAATTCCTGCTCGGCGAGGGAGCGATCGAACGGGACTTCGAAATTTCGGCGCTTCGCTGCGGGGCGACCAGCGCCGAATTGAGACTGCAACCTCGGAAGCCGAGTTCCTACGAAAAGTTGCATGTCGTCGTGAATCCCGAAACCGGAGATCTACTCAAGACGACGGTCTTCTTCGTGCTCGGCAACGTGACCGAGGTCGCGTTTTCCAACATCGAACTCAACGCCGATCCCGCGGCGAGCGCGTTTCGCTTCGATCCACCCGCGGACGTCCGGGTGATCGAACTCGACGAGCAGCCCCGCTGAAGTGCGGCCGCAGGGCTGCTGCAACCCGCAGAATCGAGCGCAAATTCGGCATTCAAGGGACGATTTTCGTCACCTCTTCACGCGCAGAAATGGCGCCGCAAATGCCCAATTGAGGAACGGGGATGCTCCTGCGAACGGCATGCCGCAAAAAGAGGCGAAGGAATTTGCCCTCGCTTGAATTGGCGGTGTACCGACAAATTCGTCAAGGAGTCGGCAGTTTGGGCGCAACTTCGCATCAGACGGCGGCACCTCGAGTGCGATTCGTTTCGCTTCGCGGGAAAAAATTTGACCGCGCAGCGGCCAGTTCGCCGCCGGCGCCCCCCGGTTGGCTCCACCCGCCCGCCAATCCAGCTCCGCGCCCAAGAGCGCTTTGGACTCGCAGAGTTGCAGTCGTTTCTGCCCAGCCGTTGCGGTTGACACAGCAAAGCTGAATGATAAAATCCAAAAAGCGCAAAAGACACACAAATTCAATAAGTTCGGCGTTTTCTCCCCCCCCAGCAGGCGCGCTGGCAGCCGCGCAGAGCCACCGCGGCGCTCCTGCGGAGCATACGCAAGAGAGCGAACGCGAACGGGAAAACAGGGCGATCTACGAGGTCTCGGGGTGGACTCGTACCCACTTGGACGGATTTGGTATGCAGCGATTGCCCCGACTCAGTGCAGAACGCCTGTCTCCGAGCGGCAATAAGCTCGCCAACCCCTTGTCGGGAGCCCGGTCTGAAGCGTTACGGCAGCATCGCGCCCGACTTTCAGCGCAGTATGGCATGAGCGTTGCAGTGTTCTCCGCCATGCGAGTCGGCGACCCGTCGGCACAGCAGGGGCAGGAGGAGGCGGAATGAGCGAGTTTGATCAGGGATCCGGTCGTAAGGGCTTCGTGCGCGACGTCATGCGCCGCATCGCACCCGGTGATGAACCGAGTGACGACGTTTCGGAAGACGAGCGCGAGAGGGGTCCCGTGCGCCAGATGCACGACGAAGTCGAAGACCTGCACGACTCGATGCGGCTCTTCGGCCCGGAGTCCCCGGAATTTCGCAGGCAGCTCGACCGGCTGCTGGCGGATTTCGAAACCCTGCGCCGCCGCTACCAGCTGACGCGCGACCAGTCCGCCGATTCGGAGCGACAGAACGAGCGGCTCGTCAACGCGCTTCACGAGGCCAAACAGCAGATCGAACTCCTCAAAGAGGAGGTCGACAAGCTCTGCGCGCCGCCCAACAACTACGGCATCTTCAATCGCCCGAACAAGGACGGCACGGCCGAGATCGTCGTCGACGGCAGGCCGATGCGGGTGAACGTACACCCGGACGTGGACCCCTTCCAGTTCGAAGAGGGCCAACTCGTCGTACTCAACGAGGCGTTCAATATCATCGAAGCATCGGGCTACGTCTCGCGCGGCGAGATCGCTTCGGTCGTGGACTTCATCGCCGACAATCGCGCGATCGTCCTAGGGCACACCGATGACGAGCGGGTGATCACCCTGGCCGAGCCTCTGCGGCACGAGAAGCTCAAGGTCGGTGACCACATCCTCTTCGATCCGCGCACCAACTACGGCTTCGAGAAGCTCCCGAAATCTTCGGTCGAAGAAGTGGTGCTCGAGGAGATCCCCGACATCACGTACGCGAACATCGGCGGGCTCGGCGAGCAGATCGAAATCCTGCGGGATTCGGTCGAGCTTCCGTACATCTACCCGGATGTCTTTGCAGATCACCGGCTCGCACCGCCCAAGGGCATCCTGCTGTACGGACCCCCGGGCTGCGGCAAGACGCTCATCGCAAAGGCCGTGGCGAACAGCCTTGCAAAGAGCATCGGGCAACGCACCGGCAAAGACACGACTCCGTACTTCCTGAACGTGAAGGGGCCGGAGCTGCTGAACAAATACGTCGGCGAGACTGAGCACAAGCTGCG
>JAFDBP010000214.1 GCA_019313245.1 Deltaproteobacteria bacterium | reverse complement strand
CGCCCGCGGGCACGCCGACCGCAACACCGACGGCCACGCCGACCGCAACGCCGACCGCGACACCCGATGGCACGCCGACCGCGACACCCACGGCCACGCCGACCGCGACACCCACGGCCACGCCGACCGCGACACCCACGGCCACACCGACCGCTACACCCACGGCCACACCGACCGCTACACCCACGGCGACGCCGACTGCGACGCCCACAGCCACGCCGACCGCGACACCCACGGCCACACCGACCGTAATACCGACGGCCACGCCGACCGCGACACCCACGCCCACGCCAACCGCAACGCCGACGGCAACACCAACCGCGACACCCACGGCGACACCGACCGCGACGCCGACGGGCAGTCCGACTCCGACGCCTACCCCCCTACCTGGCGGAGCCGTCGTCGGCTGGGGAGGCGACGTCTACGGCCAGGCAACGCCCCCCGACGCCGTCAATGGCCTCTCGGGGATCGCAACCGACGTTGCGGCGGGCAGCTTTCACAGCTGCGCGATCCAGTCGGGGACGGGTGACGTCTTCTGCTGGGGCCTGGACAACTTCGGCCAGGCCTCGCCCCCCAACGCCGTCAACGGCGTGTCGGGGACCGCGACGGACGTCGCGGGCGGTGGCCGGCACAGCTGCGCGGTCCAGGCGGGCACGGGCGAAGTCGTCTGCTGGGGTCTGGACAGCTACGGCCAGACTTCGCCCCCCGACAGCGTGAACGGCACTTCCGGAACGGCGACCGAGATCGAGGCGGGCATCTACTTCAGCTGCGCGATCCAGGCTGGAACGGACAACGCCGTCTGCTGGGGCTACAACGCCCAAGACCAGTCGGTGCCCCCCAGCGCCGTCAACGGCGTCTCGGGAACCGCAGCCCAGATCGCGTCTGGCGATTACCACAGCTGCGCGATCCAGGCGGGCACGGGCAATGTCGTCTGCTGGGGTCGCAACACCGACCGCCAGGCGTCGCCACCCGACGCCGTCAACGGCGTGTCGGGAACCGCGACCCACATCGCGGCGGGCAAGAACCACAGTTGTGCGATTCAGGCGGGTACGGGTGAAGCGATCTGTTGGGGCCGGAACGACTACGGCCAATCGTCCGCGCCCGACGACGTCAACGGCGTGCTCGGGACCGCGGCCGAAATCGCGGCGGGCAGCGACTACAGCTGCGCGATCCAAGCGGGTACGGGCAACACCGTCTGCTGGGGCCGAAACGACGACGATCGGGCATCGCCCCCCGACAGCGTCAACGGCGTGTCGGGAACTGCGACCGACGTTTCGGCGGGCAGCACCCATTCACTCGCCATTGCGCTCCCCGAGCCGTCCGCGCTGCTGGCACAGCTCTCCGGCCTCGCCCTGCTGTGTGCCCTCAACCGTTCGCGCGCGCGCAAGCGCAGAGGAGGTGCGGCCTAGACCCCATTCGAGTTTGCAGGAGATCGGCTTCAACTGAGAACCGCTCTCGGAAAAGTCTGGAAATGAAAAAAGATTGGAGGCGGCGACCGGATTCGAACCGGTGATCAGGGCTTTGCAGGCCCGTGCCTTACCACTTGGCCACGCCGCCGGGAACTGGGCGGGGCGCCGGGTTCGGCGCCGTTGGAAACTTCTGGGTAACGCGTCCCCCGCTCCGCGTCAAACCGGCGCCGCGATCAGAGTTCCGGCAGGCGCCGCGGAACTCCCGCGATGCACAGTGTCGGCCCATCGCCCGCGTCCTCCACGGCGTGCAGCAGTTCGGCCTGGGCGGCGAGGCCAAAGCGCGCGAGCAGACCCGCCGGGTCGAGCTCGCGCTTCACGCGGCACAACAGCGCGGCGTCGCGCGGCGACGAGCGCAGGGATGCGACGTCGAGCGGCTCGATCGAACCGTCCGAGAGCGAGATGGCGCCCGTTTCGGCTTCGAAATCGCGCACGAAGAACGCGGCCTCTTCGACCTCGATCTGGCCGCGGAAGTGCCCCACCTTCACCGCGAAGACGCCCTTTCCGTCGCGGCCCTCAGCCGGCAGGAAACAGACGCCCCGGTCGAAGGCCGCGCGCAAGCGGCGGTTTGCGATCGGTTGGCCGTCGTGGCTCCAGGAGCCGTCGTGATGCAGCAGCAGACCGAACGGGCGCAGCGGGGGCGGACCCTGTGCGCCGCGGGCCAACTCAGCTCTCGGGGAGGGGCTCGGGTTCGGCGGATCCATCGGGGTTCAGGCGGAAGACGCCGACGAGGTCGTAGCGGTTCCAGAGCACGACGCGCTCGACCGACTGGCCGTCTTCGCCGCGGTAGATCCACTTCTCGTTCCACGTCACGCCGAATTCTTCGCGGGTGCGGGGTTCGTTGACGCTGCCCTCCTGATCGGTGGGCGCGCCGAGTTGCTTCCAGGCCTGGCCGCGGTCGAGACTCATCGGTCGCACTCGCCGCCGATCATGTTGATCAGGTCGAAGGTCGGGATCAGGTCGGCCAACATCGAACCCTTGAGCATGACGTCCATCGGCGCGAGGTTGATGAAACTCGGCGGCCGACAGCGCAGCTTCAGCGGAACCGCCGAACCGTCGGAAACGACGTAGAAGCCGAGCTCACCGTTCGCGGATTCGACCGCGAAATAGCCCTCGCCCTCCGGCACCAGCGGGCCCTCGGTGACCGACTTGAACTGCTGGATCAGCTCTTCCATCCGGTTGAAGACCCTGCCCTTGGCGGGCCAGCGCACGCGGGGGTCGTCGATGTTGACGGGCCCGGGGCCGAGCTTCTTCAACTGCGTGAGACACTGCTCGATGATCCGCAGGCTCTGGTGCATCTCTTCCACACAGACGAGGTAGCGGTCGTAGTTGTCGCCGACCTCGCCCACCGGAACGTCGAAGTCGATCTGGTCGTAGGTGAGGTAGGGGTCGGTCTTGCGCACGTCGATGGCCAGGCCCGCAGAGCGCGCCATCGGCCCGGTCACCGCGTAGCTCAGGCACTGTTCCCTCGAGATCACGCCGGTGTCCTTGAGGCGATCGACGAAGATGCGGTTGCTGGTGATGACCTTGTCGAAATCGACGAGCAACTTGCGGATGCGGGGAATGAAATCCTTCGCGGTGGGCGCGAAGTCCCTGGGCAGGTCGTGCTTGACGCCGCCGATCCGGACATAGTTCGACGTCACCCGCGCGCCGCAGAGCATTTCGAGCAGATCCCAGACGAGTTCTCGCGCTTCGATGCCGTAGAGAAACGGCGTCATCGCCGCGAGCTCCAGGCAGGCCGCGCCGACGCGGGTGAGGTGATCGGCGATGCGCGCGAGCTCGCTCGCAATCACCCGCTGCCACTGGCAGCGCTCCGGGGTCTCGATCCCGAGCAGCTTCTCGACCGCCATGCAGTAGCCGACGTTTGCGATCGCCGCGGAGTTGTAGTTCAACCGATCGGTGTAGGGAATGGCCTGGTACCAGGTCCCGCTCTCGCACTCCTTCTCGAAGCCGCGGTGCAGGTAACCGACCTGGATATCGAGGTTGATGATGGTCTCGCCATCGAGTTCGATCAGGAATTTGATCGTGCCGTGGGTCGCCGGATGCGACGGTCCCATGTTGAGCACCTGGTGCTCGGTGTGGAGGTCGCGCCCGAAGTCGTCGTCGAGCGAGGCGGGCGCGTCGGGAAATCTCGGCAAACCGTGGCTCATCGCTCAGTTCCTCGGCCCCACCAGAGGCTGACGCCGCTCCTTGGGGTAGTCCTTGCGCAGCGGGTGCCCCTCGAACTCGCTGTAGAGCAGGATGCGGCGCAGGTCCGGATGCCCGTCGAAGCGGATGCCGTAGAGGTCGAACACCTCGCGCTCCATCCAGTCGGCCGACGCGTAGAGCGGAACCACGCTCGCGATCTCGGGAGCCTCCTCGGCGACCCGCGCCTTGATCCGCAGCCGCTGGTTGGGGCGCGTCGCGTAGAGGTGATAGACCATCTCGAAGCGCGGCGTCTGACCGAGGTAATCGACCGCGGTGACGTCCATCAGGACGTCGAAGTCGGCTTCGTCGCGCAGGAAGCGCATCACGTCTTCGATGCGTCCCGCATCGACCAGCGCGGTCGCGTCGCCGTGGTCGGCGTGGGTTGCCTGCACGGCATCGGAGAACTCGTCGATCAGTTTGCGCAGCGCCGACGATCCGAAGTCTTCCATCAGCTGCGCCTCTCCCCGCCCGCGTGTACGCGGTCGTACTCTCCGCGCAGGAATTCGAGCCGCCGCTTGAGCAGCGTCTCGGGCACGAGCAGCCGCTCTTTGTCGTAATTGAGCGTGCGGCGATCGTAGGAAGAGATCTCGAACTCGCGGCTCATCACGATGGCCTCTTCGGGGCAGGCCTCTTCGCAGAGGCCGCAGAACATGCAGCGCGACATGTCGATGTTGAAAGCTTCGGGATAGCGCTCGATGCGCGCGCCCTCGATCTCGCCGGGCACGATGCTGATGCAGTCCGTCGGGCAGGCGAACTCGCAGAGTCCGCAGGCGACGCAGCGCGGCTGGCCGTTGTCGAGTTGCACCAGCACCGGCATACCCCGAAATGCGTCGGGATAGTCGATGCGTTCATCGGGGTACTGGACGACGAAATCCGTGCGGTTCTTTCCGGTGATGAAGCCGCGCAGGTTGCGGAAGAAGTGCCCGGCCGTCACCGCCAGGCCCTGGACGATCATCGGAACGTAGAGCCGCTCGAGCACACCGAGCTTCTCGTGACGTTTGACTTTGATCACCTGGCCCGACATGGTCGGCAAAATATAGGCGATATGCGTCCCGGGCCCACCCGGGAAATACCGAATTCAGCTCCGAATTCTCGCAATGGATTGCCGCTCACCCAGCAAGGCGAGCGGCAGGAGAAACCCGCAAATCTCGAAAGAATCCGCCGCGCGACCAGAAAAGCGAGCGAAAGACAACTTGCACGCGTGGCAAAGTGACCCGCATACCGCGGAGTGACCCGCCGCTCGCCCAGACAGGCGAGTGGCAGGAGCGTTCGGCATTCCTCGGAGAAACCCGCCGCTCGCCCGGAAAGGCGAGCGGCAGGAGAATCCCGCATACCGCGGAGAAACCCGCCGCTCGCCCAATCAGGCGATGGGCTTCTCGATGACGGGAGAATCGAAATCGACCGCGTCCCGATGCCGCCCCTCTCCGGAGACCTTCTCGGCCTGGATGCGGGCCTGGAGCTTCATCAGGCCCTCCATCACGGCCTCGGGGCGCGGCGGGCAGCCCGGGATGTAGATGTCGACCGGGACGATGGTGTCGATCCCCTGGACGGTCGCGTAGTTGTTGTAGGGGCCGCCCGAACAGGTGCAGGCGCCAAAGGCCATCACCCATTTCGGCTCGGCCATCTGGTCGTAGACCTTCTTGAGGATCGGCGCGTTGCGGTGGGTGATCGTGCCGACCACCATCAACAGGTCGGCCTGCCGCGGCGAAAAGCGCGGCAGCGCGAAGCCGAAGCGGTCGAGGTCGTAGCGCGGCCCGGCGACCGACATGAACTCCATCCCGCAGCAGGCCGTCACGAACGGGTAGAGGAACATCGAGTACTTGCGGCTCCAGTTGACGACCGCGTCGGCGCGCGTCGCGAGAAAAGAGTCGCCCCCCTGGCGCAAGTACTCGACCGCGCGCGCGGGCATCTCTGCGACCCTCTGGCGCTGGGCCTCGGTGGGCTCGACGGTGTGGCGCGGCCTGCGGGCTTCCGTGCGATCCATTTGATCCTCTCGATTCCGTCGTTCCATCTCGCGCAGCGGGCCGGGCTCGCCCGCTGAATCGAGACGCGCAGTCGCCGACTATAGCGCCACCCCCGGTCCGGCGCTGATCGACGACGGAATTCAGCGACGGTTTTGTGCGCGGCCTGCGTTATCGTCTGCCCCGATGGCAGACCCCCGAACCGGCGCACTGCTCTTGAACCTCGGCACCCCCGACTCTCCGAGCGTGTCCGACGTGCGGCGCTACCTGCGCGAATTCTTGAACGACCCGCGCGTGATCGACATCCCCGCGCTCGGCCGCTGGCTGCTGCTCAACCTGATCATCCTGCCGTTTCGCCCGAAGCAGTCCGCCGCCGCCTACGCGAAGATCTGGACGCCCGAAGGCTCGCCGCTGATGGTCCACAGCCGCGCGCTCACAGACGCGGTCGGCCGCGAACTCGGCCCGGATTGGGTGGTCGAATTGGCGATGCGCTACGGCCAACCGTCGATCGCTTCGGCGCTCGAACGCCTGCGGGAGGCAAACGTCTCGCAGCTCGTGGTGCTGCCGCTGTTTCCCCAGTACTCGGAGGCCGCGACGGGATCGGCGCTCGCAAAGTTCGCGGAAGAAATGCAGCGCATCGACTATGCGGCGCCGTTCGAAACGATCTCCGCGTTCTACGACGCGCCGGGCTTCACCCGCTCGGTCGCCAGCGCCGCCGAGGAAGTACTCCGCGAGTTCTCGGCCGACTTCGTGCTGTTCAGCTACCACGGGCTTCCCGAGCGCCACGTGACCGCGAGCGACCCGAGCGGCGCGCACTGCCTCGCGAGCGACGACTGCTGCGCTTCGGTGCCCGAGGCGAATCCCGATTGCTACCGCGCGCAGTGCTTCGCGACGACCCGGGCCGTCGCGAAGCTCCTCGATCTCGGTCCCGAGCGGCACGCGACCGCATTCCAATCGCGGCTCGGTCGCACCCCCTGGATCCGACCCTTCACCGACCACATCCTGGTCGAACTCGCGGAGCGCGGCATTCGGCGGCTGGCGGTAATTTGTCCCTCGTTTACGGCGGATTGCCTCGAAACGCTCGAGGAAATTGGGATCCGCGCCGCCGAGCAATGGCGCGAGCTCTGCGACGGCGAACTGAAGCTGATCCCGGCGGTCAACGCGCGGCCCGACTGGGCGCACGAGGTGGCCGAGGCGCTTCGCTTCGCGCGCTCCTGACCTGCGGACTTCACGCGCGGGTCACCTCGTTGCGATCGTCTGATCCGATTTCGATTTTTTTGCGCGGGTGGGTGCTTGGGATCGGGGACGGGGTGCCATCGGGCTCGAACCCCATGTCGCCCGATGGCACCCCGTCCCCGACCCCCAGTAACGATTCCTTTCGCGGGGACTCTAAATCCGCTGGTTTTCCTTCGTGTTGAGGAAGCGAGACGCCATCACTCGGCCCGGCCAACTGGGTCCCCGCCAAGTGGGGCTCAGCGATTGAATCCGGCCGGTGTGCGCGGGCTACTTGGGGTTGGTGCGAATGGCTCTCGCGTCTCGCTCATTCGGGCGCGGCCGTGGGTTCAACCAAATCATGAGTGGATGACTGCCAACCCGCCGTTTTGTGGGAGCTGGGGATTGCTCGTGGCGCGGAAGGGGGTGTGATTAGAGGGAGACTTCGCGGGCGGCGTTGAGGCCGGACTCGCAGGAGTCGGAGACGCTGATGCCGCCGAGGTAGGCGCCCGCGAGGGCGATGCCCGGGAATTCGCCGAGCCGTTTGCGGATGCGGGCGATGCGCGCGACGTGGTCACGGCCGGGTTGGGGGATGGCCTGGCGCCAGCGGGTGACCGCGAGGACGCGCGGCTCTTCGGCGAGGCCGAGAATCTGATCGAGATCCGCGCAAACCTGCGCGACGACCTCCTCGTCCGAGAGTTCGAAGGCCTCGGGCCAGCGCATTCCGCCCGCGATGCACTGCAGCAACTCGCGACCGGCCGGCGCCCGCGACGGAAACAGTTGGCTCATGTAGAGGCAGCCGAGCAGCTTGATGTTCGCGCGTCGCGGAACCAGGAATCCGAAGCCGTCGATCTTCTCGCGCACCGCGTTGGGGTCGACGCCGAGCGGAACCCCCACGATCGGCGCGTACTCGATGGCCGCGAGTTCGTCTGCCAGCTCCGAATCGACGCCGCGCAGGATTTCGGCCGCGGCGTCGGCGGGCGCGGCCAGCACGACTCGCTTGGCGCGCACGCGGCGCTCGCCGGCGGGTCCCGAAGTCAGCACCAGCCAGCGGTCGCCGTCGCGGCGCACGCCCGTCACCCGGTTTTCGAGCGCGACCGGTTCGACCAGGCGCTCGGCGAGTGTGCGCGCGAACGGCCCCAACCCCTCGGCGGCCGAGTGGCTGCCCCGCAACCCGCGCGCCCGCTTGCGGAACATCATGCCGAGAGCGCCCAGAACGACCGATCCGCTCCTGCGCTCCATTTCGACGAGCGAGGGAAATACCGCTTCGGCGCCGAGCAGGTTTTCGTCGCCTGCGTACACGCCGGTGAGGAAGGGCCCGACGAGGCCCTCCACGACCTGCTTGCCGAAGCGGCGGCCGAAGAACTCGGCGACGGTCTCGTCGCCGCCATTGCTGCGGCGAATGAACGGCTCGGCGAACAATCGCAGTTTGCCGCGCGCGCTCATCAGCGGAGTTCGCGCGAGTGCAACCGGAGACATCGGCACGGGCTGCAGTCCGCCCGCGTCGAAGATCCAGCGCTTCTTGCTCGCGGGCTGCGCGGCGAGCAGCGACTTCTCGGCCCCGTGCGTGCGGACGAATTCCAGCATCGGCGCCTTGATGTGGGTCGTATTCGGGCCGCGTTCGATCACGTAGCCCGATACGTGGTCGGTCCGCATCACGCCGCCGGGCCGGTCCGACGGGTCGATCACGAGCACGTCCTTGCCCGTGAACTGCAGCTGGAGTGCCGCCGCCAGGCCCGCGATGCCCGCTCCCGCCACCACTGCGCCGACTTCGGGATCGCTCATCAGACCGTCTTGCTGAACATGGGTTTCTCGCCCTTCTGCTGCTCGGCGAGGTAGGCGTCGAAGGTCATCGCGACAACGCGGACGAGCAGCCTGCCGAGTGGCAGCACGACGATGCTGCCATCGGGCGCCCGCTCGATCAGATCGTCGGCCACGAAAGGATCGAGTTTCTGCAGTTCGCTCGCAAAGCGGGTCGCGAAACTCTGCCCGAAGGCTTCCTCGTATTCCTCGGCCCGAAGCACACCGTGGCACATCAGCCTTCCGATCACCCAGCGCCGCTCGACGTCGTCGCGCGTCAGGTGATGGCCGCGCATGGTCGCGAGCCCGCGCGCGCCGACCGCGTCGTGCCAATCGTCGAGGTTGCGCTGGGATTGGGCGTAGCTCGCGCGCAGCTCGCTGATCGAGCTCGGCCCGAAGCCGATCAAATCCACCCCGGCCTGGGTGGTGTGCCCCATGAAGTTCCGGCGCAGGGTTCGGTCTTCAAGTGCCCGGGAAAGCTCGTCTTCGGGTTTCGCGAAGTGATCCAGCCCGATGAAGCGGTAGCCCGCCTCGAGGAAGCGCTCGATCGCCATCAGCATGATCCGCAACTTGGTCGACGCGCCGGGCAGGTCCTTCTTCTCGAAGCCGCGCTGCTGCTTGGCGATCCAGGTGACGTGCGCGTAGGAGTAGAGCGCGAGGCGGTCCGGCTCGATCTCGAGCACCCGATCCAGCGTGCGCGAAAAACTCTCCTCGGTCTGGTAGGGCAGCCCGTAGATCAGATCGAAATTCACCCCCTCGAAGCCGCTCGCGCGCGAGACTTCGACGAGGTGCCGGGTCTGCTCGATCGGTTGGATGCGGTGGATCGCCTCCTGCACCTTGGGCTCGATGTCCTGCACGCCCAGTGAGATGCGATTGAATCCGCACTCGCGCAGCGCCGCCACGTGCTCGTCGGTCGTGACGCGCGGATCGACCTCGATCGAAATCTCGGCGTCTTCGCGCATCGGGAACGCATCGGTCACGGTGTAGAACAGGCGCTTCACCTGATCGGGCGTGAGGTGGGTCGGCGTGCCGCCGCCCCAGTGCTGCTGAGAAGCGGTGCGCGGACCGCTGGCCTCGCGCACCGCGGCCACCTCGCGCTCGATGGTGTCGAGGTATTTCAGCGGGAGTTCGGCCTTGGAGGTGATGACGCGGTTGCAGGCGCAGAAGTGACAGAGGCTGCTGCAGAACGGAACGTGAACGTAGAGCGAGAGCCCGTCGCCCTCGCCGGGGACCGGGGCCGCTGCGGCGGCATCTCCCGCGAGTTCGCGCTTGTAGTCCTCGACGCCGAAGTCGTCCGTCCAGACGGGCGCGGTCGGGTAGCTGGTATAGCGCGGGCCCTCGATCGCGTAGCGGGGCAGGATCTCCTCGATCCGCTCGAGGTCGAGGCCGAAGACGTCACGCGCCACGGGAGCCCCCCTCTCCGAGTGCGCGCGCGGCGTCGGTGAACGCGCGCACGCCCTCGACGGGCGTGTCGGGCAGACAGCCGTGGCCGAGGTTCAGGATGTGGCCGCGCGCGGCAGCGGCGGCCTCGGCGATGCGCCGGACGCTCGCGAAGATGTCCTCGCGGCTCTGCTGGAGCGCGCAGGGGTCGAGGTTGCCCTGGAGGCTCGCGCTGCCGTTCGCGCGGCGGGCGGCCTCCGCGACGTCGACCCGCCAATCCAGCGAGAGCACGTCGGCCCCGGATTCGAGCATCTCGTCGAACACGTGCGCGCCATTGTTCACGTAGAGGATCAGGGGTGCGCCGGCGCGATTGACCCGCTGCGCGATCTCGGTGTGGGTCGGCAGCACCCACTCCCGGTACTCGGCGGGCGCGAGCAGACCCGCCCAGGTATCGAATAGCTGGACGGCCTGGGCGCCGGCCTCGATCTGCGCGTTCAGGTAGCCGACGACCATTTCGGTCAACACGGCCTGCAGTGCGCGCAGCGTCTCGGGCGCCGCGTACATCATGCGCTTGAGCGAGCTGAAATCCTTGGAGCCCCTCCCTTCCACCAGGTAGGCGGCGAGCGTGAACGGCGCGCCCGCGAAGCCGAGCAGCGGAATGCGCCGGCTTTCGAGCTCCGCGCGCAAGACGCGCAGAATCTCGAACACGAACGGCGTCGCCTCCAGCGGGTCGGCCACCCGCAGCGCCTTGACCTGGTCGAGCGAGCGGATCGGATTGGCGATGGTCGGTCCGGGTTGGAAATCCACGTCGACGCCCATCGAGGGAATCGGCGTGAAGATGTCGGAGAACAGGATCACGGCCTCGCTGCCGACCAGCTCGATCGGCTGGAGGGACACCTCGACCGCGCGCTCGACGTCGCGGCACATCTCGAGAAACGTCACCCCTTCGCGCACCTTGCGGTACTCGGGCAGGTAGCGGCCGGCTTGCCGCATCAACCAGACCGGAGGGCGGTCGACCGGCTCCCCGCGGCAGCTGCGCAACAGCCGCTCGGTCGGGTCGAGCTCGCCGACGGCGGATCGAGATGTCGCTGCCGCACCGCTCATGGACCGACTCCGTTCATTCCTTCCCCTCTTCGGCTTATCGCGCGCGCGACCTGTGTCGCTCGGAACCCGAGCCGCGTGAACGACCGATTGTAGCCGCGCGCCGCGCGGCGCGCAGGGAAGCGCTCCCGGGCGGCCGACGGCGCGAGCCTCCGGACCTCGCGCGGGTGTCTTCTCAGCCCAATCGATGCTGCTAATCTGCCCCGATGCGAATTCTCATGGCCAATCCCCGCGGCTTCTGCGCGGGCGTCGACCGCGCGATCGAAATCGTCGAGAGCGCCCTCGAGCGCTTCGGGAAGCCCGTCTACGTGCGCCACGAGATCGTGCACAATCGCCACGTGGTCGACGGCCTGCGCGCCAAGGGCGCGATCTTCATCGACGATCTGGCCGAGGTTCCGCGCGGTTCGCTGCTGATCTACAGCGCCCATGGCGTCTCGCCGGCCGTTCGCGCCGAGGCCGAGGAGCGCGAGCTGCGGGTGGTCGACGCGACCTGCCCGCTGGTCACCAAGGTTCACGTCGAAACCGGCCGCATGATCAAGCGCGATCTCGAAATCGTGCTGATCGGTCACGCAGGGCACGTCGAGGTGGAGGGAACGCTCGGCCACGGCGGGGACCGCATGCAGTTGGTCGAATCCGCGGAAGACGTCCAGAAGCTCGCGGTGAAGGATCCCAGCCGGCTCGGCGTCGTCACCCAGACGACGCTCTCGGTCGACGATACCCGCGAAGTCATGGACGCACTGAAGCAGCGCTTTCCGAAGGTTGCGCTGCCGCGCAAGGACGACATCTGCTACGCGACCCAGAATCGCCAGGATGCGGTTAAGAAGCTCTGCAAAGAGGCGGGCGTGATCATCGTGGTGGGCGCGCCCGCGTCGTCCAACAGCAACCGCCTGGTGGAACTCGCCGAGAAACTCGGCGCGCGCTCGTACCTCGTCGAAACCGCGGCGCAACTCGATCCGACCTGGATCGAGGGCGTGTCGTGCGTGGGTGTCACGGCGGGCGCATCCGCACCGGAAATCCTGGTCACCGAGGTGGTCGAACGCCTGAAGCAGCTCTCCGACGGCGACTTCTCGCTCGATTCCCTACCGGCCGTCGACGAGGGCGTGACCTTCCAGCTGCCCATCGCCCTGCGCTAGCTGCGCGTTGGCCTGCGGCCAAAGCTTCCGCGTCGTCGTGTGACCCCATTCTGGGGTCACACGCCTAGCGCGCACTCCTTCCGATCTGGAGCTGGGGCCTTCCGCCAATTCTCTCGCGCTCAGGCGCGCGGCTGGATGTCGAAGGTGAGTTCCTGGCCGAGCCGGTCGACCAGCACGCGCCCGCCCTTGCTGAGTTCGCCGAACAGGACGTCGTCGACGATGCGATCCTTGAGCTCGACCTGGATCACGCGCCCGAGCGGGCGCGCGCCGAAGTCGGGGTCGTAGCCCTTTTCCGCGAGCCAGCTGCGCGCGGTTTCCGTCAACTCGATTTCGACCTTGCGCTCCGAGAGCTGCGCGGCGACTTCTCGCACGAATTTGTCCACCACCCGGCCCATCACGTCGGGCGCGAGCGGCGCGAAGCGCACCGTCTCGTCCAGCCGGTTGCGGAACTCGGGGCTGAAGAGCCGCTCGATTTCCTTGGCGCCGTCGCCCGCGCGCCCCGCCCCGAAACCGATGCCCTGCGCACTCATCTCTCGAGCACCCGCGTTGGAGGTCATGATCAGGGTGACGTGGCGGAAGTCGGCCTCGCGGCCCTGGTTGTCGGTCAGCGTCGCGTGGTCCATCACCTGCAACAGGATGTCGAACAGATCCTGGTGGGCCTTCTCGATCTCGTCGAGCAACAGCACCGTGTAGGGATTCTTGCGAATCCGCTCGACGAGCATTCCGCCCTGGTCGTAACCCACGTATCCCGGCGGCGCGCCGATCAGGCGCGACACCGCGTGCTTCTCCATGTACTCGCTCATGTCGAAGCGCAGGAACGGAACGCCGAGCGCGTGCGCCAGACACTTCGAGAGTTCGGTCTTGCCCACGCCGGTGGGGCCCGTGAACAGGAAGCTGCCGATCGGCCGATCGACGCCCGACAGGCCCGCGCGCCAGCGCTTGACGGCGCGCACGACCGTCTCGATCGCGGAATCCTGGCCGAAGACCACGGCCTTGAGGTCGGCCTCGAGGTTCGCGAGCTGATCCCGCTCGGTACCGGTCGCGCGCAGGCTCGGGATGTTGGCCATGCGCGCGATCACCCGCTCGACGTCGCGCACCCCCACCGTCTTGCGCTTCGCACTCGAGGGGCGCAGCCGCACAGCCGCACCGGCTTCGTCCATCACGTCGATCGCCTTGTCGGGCAGGAAGTTCTCCGTCAGGTGCCGACTCGACAGCTCGACGGCGGTCTTGAGCGCGGGCGCCGTGTAGTGAACGCCGTGGTGTTCCTCGTAGCGCGGCGCGAGCCCCTGGATGATCCGCACCGCCTCTTCCGCGCTCGGCTCGCGCACGTCCACCTTCTGGAAGCGCCGGGCGAGCGCGCGATCGCGCTCGAAGTGGCGAAACTCCTGATAGGTGGTCGCGCCGATGCAGCGCAGCGCGCCCTGAGCGAGCAGCGGCTTGAGCAGGCTCGACGCATCGACCGTCGCGCCCTGGGCGGAACCCGCGCCGAGGATCATGTGGATCTCGTCGATGAACAGAATCGGGCACGCGCGCTCGCCGATGGCCGCCGTGAAGGCCTTGAAGCGCGCCTCGAAATCGCCCCGATAGCGGGTGCCCGCGAGCAGCGAACCGAGATCGAGCGCAAAGATCTCGGCGCGCTGCAGTTCTTCGGGCACGCGGCCCTCGTGGATGCGCAGCGCCAACCCCTCGGCGAGCGCGGTCTTTCCCACGCCGCTCTCGCCGACGAAGATCGGATTGTTCTTGCGCCGCCGCGCGAGGATCTGCACCGTGCGGTCGAGTTCGGCGCCCCGCCCGATCAGCGGATCGAGTTCGTTTGCGGCCGCGAGTTCGGAGAGGTTCGTCGAGAACGCCGCGACCGGGTCGGCGGGCACTTCGGAACCCTCGGCGATGCCGGACTCGATACCCGCGGGCGTCGGACTGCCCTGGACGCCCGAGTCGGAGAGCTTCGAAATCCCATGCGAGATGTACTGGAGCATGTCGAGGCGCGAGACCCCCTGCGAGCGCAGCAGGTTGATCGCAAACGAATCGGGCTCCTGAAACAGCGCCGCGAGCACGTCGCCCGCGTCGACCTCCTCCTTCTCGGCGCTCTCGCAATGCGAGACGGCGTGCTGGAGTACCCGATGAAAGGCGAGCGTCTGCTGCGCGTCGTAGGGCTCGTCGCCCGGAACCGTCTCGAGATCTTCGGCGAAGAAGCGGTCGAGCGCGGCCTGGAGCGCGGGAATCTGAGCGCCCGAGTGCCGCAGGATCTCCGCGCCGCGCGCGTCGTGCAGCAGCGCGTAGAGCAGGTGCTCGACGGTCAGGTAGGCGTGCCGCCTCGTCGTAGACTCGCGGTAGGCGGCCTGCAGCATCAGCTGGAGTTCTCTGCCGATCTCACTCATGCGTCGCCCGTCATTCCTTTTCGATCCCCGCGCGCAGCGGGTAGCCCTGCCGCTCTGCCGCCGTGTGTACCGTAGCGACCTTGGTCTCCGCGACCTCGAGCACGTAGACGCCCGCCACCCCCATCCCGGAGTTGTGGATCTGCAGCATGATCTGGGTGGCCGCGGACGGCCCCTTGCCGAAGATGCTCTCGAGAATCCTCACCACGAACTCCATGGGTGTGTAGTCGTCGTTGTAGAGCAGCACCTTGAACCGCTCGGGCCGCGCGACCTTGCGCCGCGTCTGGGTCGCGACGCCGCCCTCGCGCTGCGGATCGCCGGAATCCGGCGGGCCCTGCCCTCCCCCGGGCGGAATCGGCTCGTTCGGCATTTCGGGAAGATAGCGGCGGATCCGAGGAGCCGTCATCGCGGCCTCGGTCAGAAGCGCCGAGACGACCTAGACTCGGAAGGTGCTGAGCTTCGAATGGACAGAGGGCGTCGGGGATGTCGCGCGCGACGAGTGGGACGCACTCGTCGGCGACGAAACGCCCTTCCTCGAATGGGATTGGCTCGCGTCACTCGAGGACGCCGGCGCCGTCGGCCCCGAATCGGGCTGGTTGCCGAGGCCGCTGCTCGCGCGCGACGGCGGGCGTCTGGTCGCCGCGTGCCCCGTCTATGTCAAGGCCCACAGCGAAGGCGAGTTCGTCTTCGACTTCGCGTGGGCCGAGGCCGCGGCGCGCGCGGGCATCCGCTACTACCCGAAGCTGCTCGTGGGGATCCCCTTCACCCCCGTAACCGGCGCGCGATTTGCGATTGCGGCCGACGTCGACCGCGACGAGACGATCCGACGGCTCGGCTCGACGCTGCGCGAAAGCTGCCTGAGCGGCCAGCTGTCGGGGGTTCACATCAACTTCTGTCGCGAACGCGAAGCGGCGGTGCTCGCCGCCGGCGCCGACACCGCGCGCAGCGACAGCGCCTACATGCTGCGCGTCGGTTTCCAGTATCACTGGCAGAATGCCGGCTACCGGACCTTCGACGACTACCTCGGACAATTTCGCAGCAAGCGGCGCAACCAGATCAAGCGCGAGCGCCGCGAAATGGAACGGCAGGGCATCTCGATCGAAGCGCTGACCGGGGATGCGATCACCGACGATCTGATCGAGCCGATGTTCGCCTGTTACCTCGCGACGATCGAGAACCGCTACTGGGGGCGCCAGTACCTCAATCCCCATTTCTTCGAGCTGCTTCGAGACCGCTTCCGGCACCGGCTCTGCCTGGTGGTCGCCCGCAGAGGCGCTGAGGTCATCGCGAGCACCACCAATGTTTTCAAGGGCGACACCCTCTACGGCCGCTATTGGGGCGCGCTGAAAAACGCCCGCTACCTGCATTTCAACGTCTGCTATTACGCGGCCATCGAGCACTGCATCGCGGCGGGGATCGACCGCTTCGAGCCGGGTGCGGGGGGCGATTACAAATTTCTGCGCGGCTTCGACGCGCAGCCCACCTACAGCCTGCACTTCCTCGCAGAGCCGAGGCTCGCCCGCGCGGTGGCGGAATTCCTGCGCCGCGAGCGCGCCGACGCACACGCCGTGATCGACCACCTGCGCGAAAACAGCGCGCTCAAATCCAGCGCCGGCCCCGCCGAGGGCGCGAGCGACACCTCGGCTGGAGAGCAGGCCGCGAACCGCACTAGACCGGATCGCGCATCGTGACGAACTCTTCGGCCGCCGTCGGGTGGATCCCGATGGTGGCGTCGAATTGCGCCTTGCTGGCGCCGCACTTCAGCGCGACCGCGAAGCCCTGAACGATTTCGCCCGCATCCGCGCCCACCATGTGCAGCGCGAGGACGCGGTCCGAGGCGCGATCGACGATCAGCTTCATCAGCGTCTTCTCTTCACGGCCCGTCAGCGTGTGCTTGAGCGCGCGGAACGTCGAGCGGTAGACGTCGATCTCGCCGCAGCGTTCGCGCGCGGCCGCTTCCGTGGGGCCGACCGTTCCGATCGGCGGTTGGCTGAAGACCGCGGAAGCGACGCCCGTGTGATCCGGTTTCGCCTCCGCACCCCCGAAGAGCGTCCTGGCGACACAGGTGCCCTCGTGGATCGCCACCGGCGTGAGGTTGATGCGGTCGGTCGCGTCGCCGATCGCCCAGAGGCTCGGAACCGAAGTGCGCGAAAAGGCGTCGACGCTGACGGCGCCCTTCGCGTCGAGCGCGACACCGGCCTCCTCGAGCCCGATCCCGCGCGTCTTCGGCACGCGTCCCGTGGCGTAGAGGATCGCATCGGTTTCCAGTGCGGAACCGTCTTCGAGTGCGACGCGCAGCCCTCCTGCGACCTTCTCGATCGACCCCACATTGGCCTCGAAGCGAAGGTCGAGATCGCGCGCGCGCATCTCCGCGGCGAGGAAATTGCGCACGTCGTCGTCGAAACCGCGCAGGAACAGCGGCCCGCGGTAGAGCTGGGTGGTCTCCACGCCGAGCGCGTGAAAGATGCCCGCGAACTCGACCGCGATGTACCCCCCGCCGACGACGACGATGCGCCGCGGCAATTCGGGCAGATGGAAGATCTGGTCCGAGGTCAGCGCGAGCTCGATGCCGGGCAGATCGGGCAGCGACGGTCGACTGCCCGTCGCGATCAGGATGTTGGCCGCCGTGACCGTCCTGCCGCCGACCTCCAGGGTGTGGGCATCGCACACGCGCGCGTGCGCCTCGATCAACTCGACACCCGCGTCGACGAGCAGCCCGCGGTAGATCCCGTTGAGGCGCGCGATTTCGCGATCCTTGTTGGCGAGCAGGCTCGGCCAATCGAAACTGCGATCGCCCAGCGTCCAACCGAAACCCGCCGCGTCCTCGAAGTCGTCGCGGTAATGGGCCGCGTAGACGAAGAGCTTCTTCGGCACGCAACCCAGGTTCACGCAGGTTCCCCCGAGGTCGCTCTCCTCGGCGACGGCCACCCGCGCGCCGAGTGAGGCCGCGACGCGGCTGGCGCGGACCCCGCCCGAACCCGCACCGATCACAAAGAGGTCGTAGTCGAACTCGGCCATTGCCTTCTCCTATTGACGTGCGCGCCGTCGAAGCCTGCGGGCGTCGACGACCCCGGCGATCCCGCCGACGAGCAGAATCGCATTGGGCGCCCAGATTGCCAGCTGGGGCGGCACCAAACCTTCTCGTGAGACGTCCTGCGCGTAGACGAAGAGCCCGTAGTAGCTGCCGAACAAAACCAGCGCCAGCAACATGCCGCGCGCGCCACTGGGGACGGCGCCCCGCAGGCCCAGCGAGACGCCGACGAGCGCGAACAGCAGCGGGGCGAACGGGATGGCGAACATGCGCTGAATCTGGGTCGCATACATCAGCGGATTGCGAAAGGTGAGATCCTCGACGGATTCGCCCGCTTCGAGCCTCGAAATCGCCTGCCGCAACTCGTTCAGCTGGAGTTGGTCGACCCAGTAGCGCTGCGGCCCCGCGCCCACCCGCAGCGCGGGAAACTCGTAGTCGAGCTGTTCGAACGAGATCCGGTACTCGTCGAAAGCCTCGATCGGAGCGGGCTGCATGCGCAGGTCTCCATTCTGCAGCGACATCCGCACCCGACCGGTTTCGGGATCGAGCGAGAAATCCGCCGTCTCGGCGAAGATCTGGATGCGGCGGTCGCCGCTCGATGCATCCGAAATCATCACCGCTTCGAGGCGTCGATCGGCGCCTCGCCGCTGGGCGAAGACCACGCGATCGCCGAAGGATTGAAAGCGCCCCACCTCGATCAGGCCTCCCCGGGCCGCCAGCCGCAAACTCAACTGCGCCAGGTCGCGCTTGCAGCGCGGCTCCAGCTCGATGGTGAAGTAGGCGGTCATCAGCGAAACGATCGCGCCGAGCAAACACGCCGGCGCGACCAGCGCGGCCGGTCCCAAGCCGCTCGCCCGCATCGCCGTGACCTCGCGATCGCCGCCCAGGCGACCGATCGCCAGCATCGTTCCGAACAGAAAAGCGATGGGCAGCGCGTAACCGAGCACCAATGGGACGGCGCAGCGCGCGATTTCGAGCTGGTCGGCCGGCGCGAGGCCGCCGACCGCAAATTCTTCCGCGCGATCGAAGACATTCGGAATCAGGATCACGGGGGCCGCTGCCAGCAGTCCGAGCGCGGTGCAGCGCGCGACTTCCGCGACGAGATAGCGAGAGATCGTCCAGCTCACGGCCACGCGTAAGATCCTAGTCGGGCCCGCAAACGCGGGCGAGCTGATAGTATCCGCGCCGCACACCGGAGCGATTCGATGCGTGATGCCGCCAACCCGCCGTCGATCCGAGGGACCGAACCGACCGGGCTCGCGGACGGTCTGCGAGGGATCTTTCGGATCCCCCCGCCCGCAGAGCGGGTGCGCGCGTGGCACGTCAGCCCCGCGATCGACATGGCGGCCTACCACTTCAGCTGGCTCTGGGTGCTGCTTCCGCTGCTCTTCGCGGGGCCGGAGTACCCGGTCGACTACCTGCCCTGCTACGTCTTCGTGGTTGCGGTCGGATTCGTCCACCGCCACTACACGCTCGGCTACGCGTACCTCGACGGCGAGATCTTCGCGCGCCACCGCACGCGATTCATCTACACACCCCTGATCCTCGGCGCGGCCTTCCTCGCCACACCGTTTCTGGTCAGGGCCAGCATTCCCGTCGGCGTGATCTCGATCGGAGGTCTGCACTGGCCCGAGGCGGATCTCCGGCTCAAGCTGCTGGTCACGGCTGTGATCTTCGGCGCGGGGGTCTGGAACATCTGGCACACCCTCGCGCAGAAGTACGGGATCCTGCGGATCTACACGGCGAAAGCGCACTGCGAGCGCGAGGCGAGCGTCCCGGGCTGGGTCGACCGGCTCTTAGTCATGGGCTGGCTGCCGCTGATCGTCACCTACGTGGCGCCGCCCTTCGCAGACGCGATCCAGACCGAATTCAAGATCGCGGGGCCCTTCGTACAACCCATCGTCGCCTGGCTCTTGGCCGCAGAGCCGATCGCAGCGCCGATCTCCGCGCTGCTGGCCCTCGCGAGTTCGGCGACCTTCGCCGTCTTCGAATGGAGAACCCACCGCTTTCGCAACCGCCCGAGGCTCTCGATGGCGATCGGCCTCGGCAGCCTCTGGGCCTGTTTTCTGCTCGTCGATCCGATCAAGGTCTACCTCGCCTTCGCGTTCAGCCACGGCCTCGAATACATGGTCTTCGTCTGGGCCTACCAGCGGCGGCGCTACGCCGAGCCGCGCTCGCCCGAACCCACCCTGGCGAGGCTGCTCCGACACCCATGGCTCACCTATTCGAGCTACAGCCTGGCGTTGGCCGCGATCTACATCGGACTGCAGGACTGGGAGGGGTTCAGTCTCTGGGAGCTACCGAGCGTTCGCGTCGCCGACATGAAACTCGGGGCGTGGATCTTCTATTGGGGAGTCTTCCAATCGCTGCTGCACTTCTACTTCGACGGCTTTCTCTGGAAGACGCGTCGACCCGAGGTGCGGCAGTCGCTTTGAGCCTACGCGTGAATCGCGGTGGGACTCAGCACGAGTTCCGGATGCTTTTCCTGCAGGCGCTCGAAATACCACGGGCTCTTGGCGAGCACGACCGCGCGACCGTCGCGGTCCTCGAGCAGCTTGGTCTCGGAAAAGCGAAATATCTCGCGGTCCGTATCGGGACCGAGCCAGCGCGCGATCTGATAGGGCAGCGCGGTCAGCTTGAGCGAGACCTTGTACTCCGTCGACATCCGGTGCTGCAGCACGTCGAATTGCAGCGGACCGACCGCGCCGAGGATCGGCACCGCGGTTCCCGCGCCCGGTTCGGTGAACAGCTGCACGGCGCCCTCTTGCGCGAGTTGCTCGAGCCCCTTGTTCAGGCTCTTGCGATTGAGCACTTCCGCAACTTCGACGCGCGCGAAGTGTTCGGGCGAGAAGCTCGGGATTCCCTCGAACGCGAAGGAGTCGCCCGCGGAGAGCGTGTCGCCGATCCGATAGATCCCCGGGTCGAACAAGCCGACGACGTCTCCGGGATAGGCGACGTCCACGCCCTCGCGACCGCGCGCCTGCACGAGCGACGACTTCGAGAGCCGCACGCGCTTGCCCGTTCGCACGTGCGTCGCGTTGCTCTCCTTGACGAAGCGGCCCGAGCACACGCGCAGAAACGCGACGCGGTCGCGGTGATCGGGATCCATGTTCGCCTGGATCTTGAACACGAAACCCGAGAACGGCGCTTCGGCTGGGTCGATCGGCCCCGCGCTCGAATCGCGCGCGCCGGGGCACGGCGCGATCTCGAGGAAGCGATCGAGAAACGGCAGCACGCCGAAGTTCGTCAGCGCGCTGCCGAAGAAGACCGGTGTCTGTGCGCCCGCCCGAACCCGCTCGGGGTCGAACGGCTCGCCGGCGCCATCGAGCAGTTCGAGCGCGTCGCGCACTTCGGACGCCGCGCTGCCCATGAACTCGCGCACGGCGGACGCGTCGACCGCGCCCTCGATCTCGGTCTGATCGACGAGCGCGGTGCCGTGCTTGCCGCCCGAGAAGAGCACGAGCTTCTGCAGCTGGCGGTCGTATACGCCGCGAAACTCCCTGCCCGCTCCCACCGGCCAATCGAGCGGAACCGCGTCGATGCCGAGCACCTCTTCGATCTCGGTCAACAATTCGAGCGGATCCCGTCCGAGCCGGTCCATCTTGTTGATGAAGGTGAAGATGGGGATCCCGCTCATTCGACACACTTCGAACAGCTTGCGGGTCTGGGACTCGACGCCCTTGCCGGCGTCGATCAGCATCACCGCACTGTCGGCCGCGAGCAGCGTTCGATAGGTGTCCTCGCTGAAATCCTTGTGACCGGGCGTGTCGAGAATGTTGACCCGGTGACCCGAGTGCTCGAAGTGCATCACCGAGCTGCTGACCGAAATCCCGCGCTGCTTCTCGAGTTCGAGCCAATCACTGGTCGCATAACGAGAGGCCTTCTGCGCGCGCACCGCACCCGCCTCGCGCAGCGCCCCCCCGAAGAGCAGCAGCTTTTCGGTCAGGGTCGTCTTGCCCGCGTCGGGATGCGAGATGATCGCGAAGGTGCGGCGCCTTGCGATCTCGGCTGCGAGTTCCTGTTGCGACGCGTCCATTGCGTTTCCTGCGCTGCTTGCCTTGCCGTCACCCATCCGTTGGCGCCATCGCCAATCCGTCGGTTGGCATGGCCAACGATCGATCGTCGCGAATTGCGGCTTTCGGAGCGAAATCGCGAGCCGGGCCCCGAGCGGGGCCGGCCGCCCCGCTCCGAAGAGCGCAGTGTGTACCCCAGAGCGGACTCGAATGCCCGTGGCGGGGAAGCGCCGCGCTCTCAGCCGGGCTCGTTCCCACGCGCGATTCGGACCTCGCGCCCCTCGCGCACGTCGACCTCCGCAACGCTGGCCTCGTAGCGCTCGCCGCCGAGTTCGATGCGCCATCTGCCCAGGGCGTGGACCGCGGGCGGCCCGGCAGCCGGCACCTCGCTCGGATACGGAACGCGCAGCCGGAGCCGACCCGACGCGTCGGCCCGCCCGACGGCGCGATAGCGGATCCGACCGAGCGGTGTTCTCAGCTCGAGTTCAGCCGCGGCCGCTGCATCCGGCTCGGCTTCGGCCACCAGCACCGCGCCCTCGACGAGCTCGAAGAGTTTGTGGGTCGGCACCTCCAACGGTCCGTCGCGCCCGCGGAGAGTCCTGAAGGGTCGTCCCCCGGGCGGGCCTTCGACGACCAGCCGGATGCGACCGCTGCTGCTCCGTTTGCCGCCCCGCACCGAGCTGTCGTTCAGGAAATGAACCGACGCCGCGAACGTATCCGGAGTGACCCGCCCGAGCGACGTGACGAAGTATCTCACTCGCAGCGATTCGAGGATTTCGAGCGCCGCGTCGGTTTGCTGCGCTTCGTAGAAGGACTGGGTGCGCCGATAGAGTTCGCGATCGAGGTAGGGGCCGAGGTTGTTTGCGGGAACGGGTCGCCGCGCGACGTACGCAAAAAGGTGGCCCTGACCCGGCCGCACGAGCACGCCGTACTCGGGAGTGCGCGTCTCGTCGAGAAATCCCGCCGTCTCCGGGGTCGCTTCGCGCACCATCCGCGCAAACGCGTAATTGGTCCAGGAGCGCCGCAGGCGCGCGTCCGGATCGACGACTTCACCGCCGGTGACGAGGTAGCGGAGGGTGGTCGAGATTCTCGGCGCAAAATGGGCATAGGCGGGACTGAGTGCGACCAATCCGAAGGCGGCGGTGAGCGCGAGCGACAGCCGGGGCTCGAACCGGCGCGCGAGCAGCCCGCGCACCTCGCGCAGCAGCAGCGCGAATCCCAGCGCCGCCAGCACCGCGTAATCCGTCGCATAGCGAACCTGGCTGAGGGAAAGGGCGCAGAGCGCGAGCGACCACAGGAAGACCAGCAACCAGCGGTCCCTCGATTCGATCGGCGCGCGCAAACCCAGACGCGCGATGAGCAGAGGAAGCAGCGGAATGGCGTAGACCAGGTACCCGAAGCGGGTGGTCGGACTGGCGGCGGCCTCCGAATCCCCGTGAAACAGGGGCAACTGCTCGGCGTTGGTCTCGGCCCAGACATCCCCCTTGCCGACGAACGCGAGACCCGTCGCGAGCGCGTCGCGGATTTCGGGCACTGCGAGCGAAGGCAGCGCCACGCAGGACCCGACCAGCACGGCGCGCCCGAGCCGGGCCGTGGAGCGATCGCTCGGCCAGATGCGCTCGAGGGCGCCGAGGGCCGCCGCGAGAACGGCGAGCGAAAGCAGCGCGATGGCGTGCAGCTGCGAAAGCGTCTGGCTCGTCAGCGGTCCGCCCAGTGGCGGCGCGGATTGCAGCAGCCACGCGCTGACGATTGCGGCCGCGAGGAGATCGCTCCCGGCCATCGCGAAGAAGCGCTCCGGCCGGGGCCGGCAGAGTGCGATCGCAACGAGCCGCGATCCCTCGCCGATCGCCACGTACAGCAGGCTCCCGCTCCAGGTGAGCATCAGCGCGGCGACGATCGCCGCGTGAAGCAGGCCGTGCGCGAGAAGCCGCATCCCCGAGATCCGCCGCTCGCGCAGCGATGCGGCAATCCAGAGCGACACCAACAGCGCGACCGCAGCGTGGTGATCGCAATTTCCGAGCGAGGTGATCAAGGCGCTGGCCGGGAGCACCGCCACGAGCCAGCTCGCGAGCAATCCGATCCGAGCACCAGCCAGGGAGGCCGCGATCCAGAATGCGCTCAGCGGAAGCAGCGCAGCGAGCACTGGTGAGATCCAGGCGGCCACGAGTTCGAATGTGCGGAGATCGCTGCCGAAGAGACGCGCGACCGCCGCGATCAGCCAGTCGTGAAGAGGCGGTGTGGGTTGGGCGGCGCCGTGTGGGTAGGCCAGGTAGCGATCGAACTCGAGGATCGCCGGGAAATTCTCGAAAGTGTACAGAGCCCGGCGAGCGTGAAAGTAGGAGTCGTCGATCCCGAGCAGGATCCAACCGTCCGACGCAAGCACGCCGTCTGGCGGAAACACATTGAGCAGGTTCGTGGCTCGCAGCAGCAGGGCTGCGGTGCAGGCCAGCAGGACGGATGCGACGATGCGGACCTGCATCGGGTCCCGGGGGCTACCGTTCCACGCGCGCGGGTGTGGGGTTACCGGCCACTGCCACCGCGGGACATTCGCACGCCGATTCTCTCTTGTCGATCCACTGCGGCGCCGGCTGCGGGACACCCACCACCCGCTGTGCGAAGGCTCTCAGCTCAGCGCGATCTCGGCCGGTCAGGAATCCGCATCTCGAGTCACGAAATCGAAGAACTGGTTCATATCCACCTTGCCGCCGGGTGGGATGACGACGAACTCGTCGCCGAGCAGATCGAGGTCGCGCGGCGCGTTCATCAGCTTTGCGATCAGCGCGTCGCTGCCGACGCGCTCGATGTACTCCATCCCCCAGCGCTCCTTGCAGAATGCGGCCACCTCCAGCGCGCGCTCGCGATTTGCCGCGAGATCCTCTTCCGAGTGGGACACGAGACAGATACGCGTGTAGTTCTGATACATCGTATCCATCACCGTATCGGCCGTCTGCTGGCCGTAGCGCTCGACATAGCTCTCGTATTCCCGCAGCGGATCGCTGCCCGACTCGAGCCAGCCCTTCGTCAGGTAGTAGGTCCCGGGGTTCTCGCCGATCGTCTTCATGTACTCCTGATGGGAGCCGAGCAGGATCGCGATGCAGTCGTGCGTTCGCGGGATCACCAGGGTGTGGCGCCCGGCCTCCAGACCGACGATGCCGGTGCCACACAGTCCGTAGCCCACCAGCACCACGCTCGGCTCCTCGATCGCGTCGAGCTTCTGCTGGAGCGCGGGCGCCATGCGCTTCGGGGTCTCGTGCAGGCCAAAGTCCATGTAGATGGTCTCGACGCTCGCCTCGTCGAGGTGCGGCCCAACGAGGTCCCGCATCACCGCGCACGACAGCAAGACCACCTTCTTGTTGCCCATCTTCGCCCGCCCCCCAAGTGCCTCGATCGCCCCGTCGTGCGCGAACGCCTACTCGTTCAACTTTTCCCTGAGCGCGCGAATCTGTCCACGCAGACCGATGATCTGCGGAACGAGTTTCGCGCGCGCCGCATCCCAGCTCTCGCCATCCCCGCCGATCGCGTCGAGTTCGGCCATCAGCCTCGCCTGCTCGACTTCGAGGTTCGCCAGAGCCACCCCCAGCTCTCCCTCTGCCTTTGGCCGCAGAGCCTCGAGTTGCGCTCCGAGATCTCGAAGGTGACTGTGGAAGTCGCCGAAATCCCTGCTCGTGGCGGTCTCCGCGACCTTCGACGCGGCGGGCGCAGGCGGCATATCCGGCCTGGCCTTCGCACTCGCCGGGCCGTCGGTCCTCATCTCCGGCTGATCCTCGCTCTGCCCGCACGCCAGACTCAAAATGCCGAACACGACACCGAACAGAGCCGCTGCGGCAACCAGCGCCCACTTTTCTCGACGCCCCTTCATCACTCGTCCTCCCATGCTGTCGAACTCAGCCCTCGAAGAAGACCCGACTCACCCCCCCACGGAGGATAATCGAGCATAGGCGAAACCAGGCTGCGTTTCTGGAAATATCCGCGATAGGCGCGCATTCTAGGGGAGGCGGGACGAACGGCTGCGGGTTCGCTACGACCTGAAGCGGATTGCGGGTCGAGCGCATGAGAAGAGTGTTCAAGGAGGTCGGGCATGGCGATAAAAAGGGTCACGCGCCTCGCGGCTGAAGAACTCCGATTGCGGCGCTCCCGGGGCGAAGCCATCCTGACCCTCGACGTTCGAAGCCCCGATGCTCGCGTCGTCCATCCCTACGAGATCCCCGGCAGCCGCTGGTTGCCGCTTTCGGAGGTCGTCGAACAGACGGACGCGCTACCGCGCGGCAACGCAATCGTCGTGTACTGCACCTGACCCGAGGACGCGAGCAGCGCCCGTGCGGCGCTGTGGCTTTCGGGCGAGGGCTTCGAATCCGTCTTCGTGCTCGAAAACGGACTCGAAGCGTGGAGCGGCGCGGGCTTTCCGACCGCGCCGATCGACCCCGAGGCGCTGCCGCATCGAACCGAGCGAAGTCCGGAGAGCGCCGACAGCTCCAACGCGAATTCCGCCAACGCCCACACCCATGCGTTCCTCCCGGGCCTGGTCGAAAACTACGCCAACCGCCACGAACTTCCGATCAGACGGGAACTCGCGGTGCTCTTCGTCGATATTGCAGACTCCACACCCGCGATCCTCGGCGCCTCGCCCGAAGAGGCGCTGCAATTCGTTCAGCGCTTCATGGGGATCGTCACCGAAGCCGCGCTCAGCTACTGCGGCGACGTCAAGGACTACGAGGGAGATGGCGCGCTGCTCTACTTCGAGTCCGTCGCCGAGGCGACCCAGGCCGCACTCGCGATTCGCGAAGCGCTGGCGGCAGCCGCGACCGGCAAGCTCCCCCCGCTTCGGGCGAGACTCGCCCTCGACGTCGGCGACATCGTGATCGGTGTGATCGGAACTGCAATGCGGCGATCCGTCGCACTGATCGGACCGAGCATCAACCTGGCCGCCCGACTGCTGAAGCAGATCCCCCCGGATGGCATCATCGCCACCGAGGCCGTCGTCGGAAGATTGAGGGCAGAGGTTCCAGCGCTCGCCGAGCGCTTCTCCCTCCTCGACGAGAAGCTGGAGCTGAAGGGCTTCGACAAGCAGTACGTCGAGGCGTACGCGATCCGCTAGCAGCCGATCCGCGCCGAGGTAGTTTTGCCACATCGTACGGTGTATCCGGCAAGACCACCAAGGGTTTCACCGGAGCGGTGGTTCGCCCGGGCGGGCCGATTGGGCGACCGGCAACCAATATGCAACTCGGGCAGTCGAAAAAGCGATACATGGGGCGCTCTTTCGTATATGCTGGGCGCCGATATGGAAACTGGAGCCATCGACCAACTCGACCGCGAAGACCGACTTCGGCTGGTCAAATTCGTCTGCTCGTTCGCGTGGGCCGATCTCGCAATCCACCCCGAGGAGCGGGCCTTCGTCGATCACATCGTCCAGTCGCTGAAGCTCAGCGACGAGGACCAATCGAAGGTCGCGGGCTGGCTGGCGGTGCCGCCGAATCCGGAGTCCATCGACCCGATGCGAATCCCGTTGGCGCAGCGCCAGCTCTTCCTCGATTCGATCGAGGGCGTGATCGCCGCGGATGGCCAGGTCTCACCGGAAGAGCGCGAGAATCTCGCCCTGCTCAGAGAACTTCTCGTCTAGCGACAGCTGGAGAGCCCCTCCCTCACAGCGCGACGCGTTCAACCATCGCCCAACCGCGCGGTCAACTCCGTCAGCAACCCGCGGCACGCCGCCTCGCAGAGATCGAACACCTCCTCGAAGCCCCGCTCGCCAACATAGGGATCCGGCACCGAAGCCTCCGCCGCGTTCGGATCGAAGTCGCTCAGCAGCCCGATCTTCGCGCGATCCTCCGCACGTTCTGCGAGCGCCGCGAGATGCGCGCAATTGCTCTTGTCCATGGCGAGTACGTAATCGAAGCGCGCGAAGTCCTCGCGCCGAAACCTTCGCGCGCTTCCCTCGAGTGAAATCCCGCGTTCGTTTGCCGTCGCCACGCTGCGCCGATCGCGCGGCCCTCCGTCGCAGAACGACGAGGTTCCGGCGCTCTCGATCTCGAATCGATCGGTCAGGCCCGCCTCCTCGACGAGGTGTTTCATGAT
>JAFDBP010000213.1 GCA_019313245.1 Deltaproteobacteria bacterium | reverse complement strand
GCTCGCCCCTCCGCACGCACGCGCTGTTTCTACTGCTAGCAGTGTTGACAGCGCCGGTCGCGAGCGACGCCAACGACTGGGATACCACGCGCCGAGTCCTGATCGACCCGTTGAACTCGGCCCTGCACAGGCACTGGCCCAAGCAACTCCAGACCCGGGAACTGGACACGCTGGTTCGGCTGTACGCGACGGAGACCGGAACGGGACTGCGCTGGGAAGACGTGCAACCGGTTTCCACGACAGGCGAAGAGGCGCTGCTGCGCTGGGGCGGAAGTGGCGGCGAAGAGCCGATCCGCGAGCGTTACGAAAAACTGCTGGCACTGTTTGCCGAGATCTCTCGGACCGAGTTGCGAATCGAGCGCGTCGACTGGCGCAACCCCGACCCGCTCGGATACCGCACGACCGTCCACGTGATCGTTCGCGGCATCGGACCCGCGGGCGACCGCCGCCAACTCGAGCAGTACGCGACGCTGCGGGTGCGCTACTTCGACCCCTTCTGGGAAATCACGCGCGAAGAGGTCACCGCGCGAACGCTGGTGTCGCTGGAGCGATCCCGCTTCGAGTGGGCCACAGCGTCCGTCGGCATCGACAGCACCCACGAGAATGAGGCTTCACCGCCATTCCGGCTGTTCGGCAACACCCCAGAGAACCCGGTGCGCCAGGCCTCGGGCGTCGCCGTCGGCGACGCCGACGGCGACGGCTGCGAAGACCTGGTCCTCGCGGGCAGTCCCGATCTGGTCTTCTATCGCAGTCGCTGCGATGGAACCTTCGAAGAGGCGACGCGCGAAGTGGGATTGCCGCACCCGTATCCCGCTGCTGCGGGTGGCGTCGTCTTCCTGGATTACGACAACGACGGCTGGTCGGACCTCTTCGTCGCCGCGGTGTCCGGTGGGGATCGCCTGTTTCACAACGACGGCACCGGACATTTCATCGACGTCAGTCGAGACGTCGGCATACCTGCCGGGCGCTGGGGGGGAATGCCCGTCATCGCAGATTACGATCGCGACGGTTTCCTCGACATCTATGTGTCGCGGATGGGAAACCACGAAAACAAGGCGCCGAGACCGCCCAACAACGCGCGCAACGGCGAACGCGGAACGCTGCTGCGCAACCGCGGCGACGGGACCTTCGAGGACGTCTCGAAGCGCGCCGGCGTCGACAGCCCGGGCTGGGACATGGCGGCGGCCTGGGGCGATTACGACAGCGACGGCTGGCCCGATCTCTACGTGGCGAACGAGTTCGGCAACAATCGCCTCTACCACAACGACGGGGACGGAAGCTTCAGCGACCGGACCGCCGAAGCGGGCGTGAGCGACGGCGGCTCTGCAATGGGCGCGGCCTGGGGCGACATCGATGGGGATGGCGACCTCGACCTCTTCGTCTCGGGAATGCACTCGAACTCGGGTTGGGCGCTGTTTCATCCCGACTTTCCGATGCCGATCCCGTGGTACTTCAAGTTCGTCGGACTGTTCACGGATGCGGTCCAGATCGAGGCGGACGAGATCACCGATCGGCTGCTGCGCGGCAGCTCGCTGTTTCGAAACGACGGCGACGGCAGCTTCACGGACATCAGCGACAGCGCCGGCGTTCGGGACGGACAGTGGGGCTGGGCGGGCGATTTCCTGGATTACGACAACGACGGCCACCTCGACCTGTACGCCGTCAACGGATTCATCAGCGGCCCGCTCAAGGACGACCTCTGACTGGACATGATGGAAGGCGTCGGTCGACGCCTCAACACGCCGAGCGGCTTCCTGCTCAACATCGGCAACCACAGCTTGAACGGCCGCGAGCAGAACGTGCTGTTTCGAAACAACGGCGACGAGACCTTCACCGAGGTCGGTTGGGTCAACGCCGCCGACAGAATCGAGGACGGCCGCGGGATGGCGGTTCTCGACACCAATCGCGACGGCCGGCTCGACATCGCGTTGCGCAACTTCTACCAACCGGCGGGATTGCTCCAGAACCGGCGCGGATCGGGGCACTGGATCGTTTTCGAACTCGAGGGGACGCGCTCGAACCGCGATGCCATCGGTGCGCGGGTGCGCATTCGCACGGGCGCCCAGTGGCAAACCCGCGTGGTGACCGGCGGCAGCGGCTACCTGTCGGGCAGCAGTCTTCGCCAACACTTCGGCATCGGAAGCGCGACCCGCGTCGACGAGGTCGCAATCGACTGGCCGTCGGGCGAGCGCAGCGAACTGCGCGACCTCGAAGCCAATCGGCTCCACCGCATCAGCGAAGGTTCGACTGCACCGCTCACCGCGAAGCGGAGCGAGAACTAGTCGCCGACGAGTTCGAGATCCACGCAGTGGACGGGGCCGCTGCGATCGCTGACCACTTCGAGCGCAACGGTGCCCGGTCGCCGCCGCACGATCCGCTCCAGTAGCGGCCGTCCGCCCTCGACGTAGAGGGGCCCGAATCGATCGCAGTGCTTTACCGGGGCCACGGCATCTCGCCGAAAATCCGTCAGCACCGCACTTGCACCCTCCGAACGCGTCGAGAGGCAGAACGCGAGCGCGAGGGGCGCCGCAGCATCGCTGCAGTCGAAGGGTGGCTGCAGCGGCTCGTCGGCGAGCACCACCACCGCGTCTTCCGCCCCGGTCTCGAGATGACAGGCCGCCTCCAGAAAACTCGAGGCCACCAACTCGACGCCTCCCGTGATGGTGGTCGAGGGAGAGCAGTTTCTCAGCGCGATCGACGCGTAACCGCTGGCGGTATTGTGAACGGAATTGTGAAAATGGGTCGGGGAGAGTTTGCCTTCCCCGCTGCGCATCATGCCGAGAATCTTGATGGCCGTGCTGTGTTCCCCGTGTGCGGTCGCCCATACGATGGGAATCGCCGACGCGTCGAAGCTCAGCTCGCGAATCGCCTGGTGCAGAACCTCCACCGCCATGCGCGTCATCCCAGTGGCGCGGCGGCGGAGCGCCCCCGAGAGCAGGGCGACTTCGGGCGCATCGGCGGCCGCATCGGGCTCTCCGCGGCACCAGGCCTCGGGGCTCGCAAAACCGGGCGTCCATAACCCGAGGCCGCGCACGTAGATCGGCTTCATGCGGGCGCTCCGAATACCAGGCTCACGTTGCTCCCGCCGAACGCAAATGAATTGCTGAGCGCGACGCGGACGTCGGCGTCGACGGCGACCGTGGGGACGTTCAATCCGATCTCCGGATCGAGCGGGTCTGCCCCCACGCTCCCCGGGATCCAGCCGTTCTGCAGCGATTCGAGCACGAAGACGGCTTCGATCGCACCCGCCGCGCCGAGGGTGTGGCCGACATAACCCTTGGTGGACACGACGATCGGATCCGCCTCGGCGCCGAGCGCAGCGCGAATCGCCCGCGCCTCCATGGCGTCGTTGAACGCCGTGCCCGTTCCGTGGGCGTTCACGTAGTCGATCTCGACCGCCGACACGCCGGCGTCGGAGATCGCGGCCTCCATCGAGCGCCGAGCGCCGCGGCCTTCGGGATCCGGCGTCGTCATGTGATGCGCGTCGCCGCTCTCGCCGGCACCCAACAGCCGCGGCCCCTCGCCTTCGCGCTCGAGCAGCGCGAAGGCGGATCCTTCGCCGATGTTGATGCCGCGCCGCTGGCTGCTGAACGGTCGCGTCGGCTCGCCGGACAGCAGGCCCAGCGAGCGAAAACCGCGCAGTGTGATCTGGCAGAGGCTGTCGGCACCGCCGACGAGAACCGCATCGACCACGCCCGCATCGAGCCAGCGCTGGGCGCTCGCGAACGCCTTGCCGCTCGACGCGCAGGCGTTCGAGATCGCGGCGGCGGGCCCCTTCAATCCCGTCAGTGCGCACAGGATCTGGACCAGTCCGTCGAACGAACCGCTCAAGAAGACGTCGAAGCCCGACGGAAGCGAGCCGGTCTCGGCGTGGATGCCGTAGGCATCTTCGATCTTGTCCATCGCAGCCGTGCTCGACCCCACGCAGATGCCCACTCGTTTTGGCCCCCAGCGCTCGCGCGCGCCGTCGAGGGCGGTCTCAATTTCGGCCAGGGCCCGCTGCACGAAGCGACTGTTGCGCGAATCGAAACGCTCCAATTCTCGCGGCAGCGCGGGGAGTTCGTCATCGACGACACCGCAAACGGTCTGCATGGGTGCGCCCATCGGTGGCGCGGTCAGCGCAGCCCGCCCCGCTCGAAGCGCCGCAACCACCTGCTCGGTGCTCGTCCCGAGGCTGTTCACCGTCGACCAGGCCGTGACCGGGTAACCCCGGCGCGCGCGACCGCTCACCGGCCGCCCCGCTCGGGCGTGTCGAGGATGACGAAGCGGCTCTCGTAACCGCACCAGGGATTCTGGATCTCGATGCGATTGCCGCTCGTCATGGAGGGCGACGCGTAGATGATCGAGACGGCGTCCGACGCACCCGGGTGTGTGAACTCCCGCCTGCGCTGTCTGCCGACGACCGATTCCGTCACGTACTCGTTCTCCCAGCTCCAGTCTACCACCGCGCCAGCCCCCGACTGCGACGGCGCGGGGATCCAGACGGCCCGATGCAGCGCATCGACGGTCCAGAGTGCGAGGTAGCTGAACTTGCGGGACGAGGTCCCCTCCACCGCGATCTCGCGGCCCCGCTGATGCACGGCGAACAAGCGGGTGCCGTGCTGCGCGATCCCCACCACCACGAGTTCCTCGGGAGCCCCGCGCGCGATGACTTCGAACTGAGATCTCCGGCCCTCGACGCTGAAGTTCATGCGCGCGCGCAGCTCGACGTCTTCGAGCTGATTTGCGGTCGACACCGGAACGACCGGGCAGTGCGGGCGCTGGCCCCACGAGCCGCTTCTCGCGCAGGAAACCAGCAGCGGCAACGCCGCCAACGCCAGCACCCCAAGCGCCAGCCTGACGCTCACCCTCGCGCCCCGCTTCGCCGCGCCAGCACGAAGACCGCGGGGGATAGCGCCAGCGCAAACAGGATGCCGGTCCCGGTGGTGAGCCCGATGGCGCGGAGCGCGGGTTGCTCCGAGAGCGCGAGCGTCCCGAAGACGAATACAGAAGTCAGGCACGAAATCAGGATACTCGAGAGCGTGGCTCCGAGTCGATCCGCCAACCGCGCCCCGTCCACCGTGAAGATCCCGTAGTCGACGCCCATGCCGAGCACGAGCAGCAGGCTGATGCTCGATACGACGTTGACCGACACACCGAGAATGCCGAAGGTCCCGTAGGTGGCGAGGGCCGCGAGCCCCGCCGTTGCGAAAGCGAGCAGGGCGGCGCGCCAGTCTCGGTAGCGGAGCTGGAGGACGACGAAGACGACGACACATCCGAGCGCGAGCACGCGCACCATCGAGCGCCGATAGCCCCGATAGACGCCCCCGACGATCTCCTTCTGGTCGATGTAGTGAGTCCCTTCGAGGCCTTCGAGCGCGTCGCGAATCGCGCCGCCCGATGCCACGCCGCGCAGGTAGGTGACGACCGCCCAGCGCCCATCGAGTTCGACCAGCGAGTCGACCGCGCGCTCCAACGGCGTCCCGACGAAATCCTCCGCGCGAAGCGGCGCGGCGCGTGGAGCGGCGACGGCAGCGGGAAACTTTCCGAAGGCACCGGATCGAAATCCACTTTGGACGTAGGCCCGATCGATCCGACCGGCCAGATCGGGCACCGAGCGCAGGGCCTCGAGATTTTCGCGCTGCAGCTCCTGCGACCAGAGGAAGCTGTGCAGCGAACTCACGCCCAGCAGGTCGCCGGCGGCGATCGCCCGGCTGAGCCGTTCGTGAATCCGATCGTTCAGGGCCAGTGCCGCTTCGGCGCTCGGCGCGAGCCCGACCACGAAGCGGCCCGTGTCGAAGTCCGCGATGCGCGCGCGGACGCGCTCGCTCTCGGCGATCAGCACCGGATCGCCGGCGACCAGCGTCGAGGGATCATCCTCCCAGTGAAGCTGTGGCACGCCGACGGTGGCAATCAGCGCGCAGGCCGCGAAGAGCGCGACCGCAATGCCCGCGCGCGCACCGAGCCAGCCCACCAGCCGCGCGAATCCGCCGGCCAGTGCGCGCTGAGCCGGGGTCGGCCGCGCGCTCGGACGCATGAACGCCGGAATCGAGAAGAGCGCAATCGCCAGCGCGACGGGAATTCCGATTGCGGCGAAGGTTCCCATCGCGCGGAGCCCGGGAAAGTCGCTCAGCGAGAGCGCGAAGAAGGCCAGGGTCGTGGTGAGCGCACTGAGCAACAGCGACGAGCGAATCTGCGCGGCCGTTTCGCGCGGTCGCGTACCGGGCGGCGACAGCGCGTGGTGATTCATCAGATGAATCGGGTAGTCGATGGCCACGCCGATCAACACGAAGCCGAACCCGAGCGTAATGCCGTGAACCGGATCGTCGCCGGAAAGGGCCAGCGCCATCGCCACCGCAAAACCACTCAGGGGTGACAGGATTGCGATCGCGAGGTGGCGCAGGGAGTGGAAGACCAGCAGAAAGAGCGCGCACACGACGCTGACCGAAACCGCCGAGATGAAGTTGGCGTCGCCGCGGATGCTCCGCTCGGAGGCGACGGAGATCCGATTGATGCCGCTCGACTCGAGCGCGAACCCGCCGCCGGCTTCGGCATCGAGGCGGGCGAACTCGGCGTCGATGTAGTCCAGCAGCGGCGCTTGGCGTTCGGAATCGAACGGAGACGACCGCAAGCCCAACAAGAGGATCGCGTGCTCTCCGCTCGCACTCTCGAAGCTGCCGCTTTCACTCGACAGCGCGGGATTCGCCTGGCGAATTCGATCGACGATGTTCTGAAACAAGCCCAAGGGGTCTTCGGGTGCGGTTCTCGCGAGGAGCATGGCGTCCGGCTGCGCGAGCCTGCGCCGCAGATCGGCTGCGCGCCGTTCGAGTGCGGCGGGTTCCAACATGGCTGGGATCTGGGTCGCCGGCTGCTCGGAGACCAGGTACACGCGGTGGTCGAAGTAGAGTTCGTAGATTGCGCGCAGCGCATTCTCGTCGAGACCCGACTCGACCCAGTCGACCTCGGGGTGGGAGCGCAGGCTCGCTGCCAGGGCGGCGGCGACCTCGTCGCGCTGCTCGCCCCCCCCGATCGAGATCGCCATGCGGCGGGCCAACGGCGAATCCACCAGTTCGAGCGAGAGGTCGCCGAGTTCGCCCGCAGCGGGAATGAAGGCTTTGATCGAATTGGTGAACTCGAGCCGAGAGAGACCGTAGAGGCCGATCAGCGTCAGCAGGGCGGCGGTGATCCAGCGCACGCGCAGGTCGTTCATGGTGCGGTATCGGGCGGATCGATGGAGAAGATCTCGTCGAGATCTCGCTGCTGCCAGGAAACGCCGACTTCGATCTCGCTGAACTTCACGACCGTCCGATCTCCGTTCGGCTCGCGGGTTTCCATCGCGAGCAGATTCTGGCCCTCGCCGGCAAAGTGGACCCGCTCGATGACGCTGCGCAAGGCGCGGGAGCGCGGCTCGAGATCGAGCGTCCAGCTCTCGGCGGCGGACTCGAACGAGATCGAATAGCGCTCCCGCAGCGCTTCCAGATCGCCGCGAAACACCACCATCAGATTGCCGACGAGGGCTCGGGCGACTTCGCTCGTGTCGAGATCGAACACCCGCTGACCGGTTTCGTCGCTGATCGACACGCGGTCCGCTTCGATCACGATGCTCGAGCGGCCCGGCCAGCTGGTGTGACGAGCGAGCCGATCGGGCGGCGCGAAGTAGAGCATGCCCTGCGTTTCGATCGGATCGGTCAGGATCGAGAGCTGACGGGATTCGCGAAAGCGGGCGCGTACACCGCCGCTCTCCGCGAAGCGGCGCATCAGCGCTTCGAGATCGCCGGGCGCGGGTTCACTCGCGCCTGCTGCGAGCGCGTCTACGTTGCAGATCAGCCAGACGATCGGGAGCAGTATGGCCAGGACACTGCGCGCTCGGCGCATCGATCAAGTTTCCACCGTCGATCCATCACTCGGCGCCAAACACGGCAGGCGTCCGTCGCGGTGGAGTCGCAGCACCTGTTCGATGTCGACATCCTGACGCCGATCGCCCTCCAGCATCGGCACCCGCTCTCGAACCGCGTCTCGCATCTCGACGCTGAGCGCAGAGCACGCGGCCGGGCCGCGCAGATCCACCGCCTGCGACGTCGCCAGCAAACCGATCGCGGCCACCGACTCCGTCAACTCGAGAATCCTCAGGCAGTCGCGCGCGGCGATCGTGCCCATGCTGACCTTGTCCTGGTTGTGCGACTCGGTGCTGCGACTGAACGCAGCCGCGGGGAGCGTGAGCTTCAGGGCCTCGGCGGTCAACGCCGAGGCGCTGATCTGCATCGCCTTGAAACCGTGATGCACCAGCGTCTCGGGGCCGCTGCCGTGCACCAGATTCTCGGGAAGGCCGCCGTTGGTCTCGGGAGAGCACAGCAGCGCGAGTTGGCGGTCGAGCAGATCGGCCACACTCGCAATCGCAGCCTTGAGCGAATCCATTGCCGCGCAGACGTGGGCGCCGTGGAAATTTCCGCCGTGAAGCACACCGCCACGCTCGAAATCGATGAGCGGGTTGTCGTCGACGCTGTTCAGTTCGATCTCCAGCGTCTCGCGCGCCGCCGCCAGCGTGTCGAGCAACACGCCGATCACGTGCGGCGCGCAGCGCACCGAGTAACGGTCCTGGAGGCGCGCGGGCTCTCGCGCGGGCGCCGATTGCAGGTGCGCTCGAATCCACGCGGCGGCCCGCACGGAACCCGGATGCGGCTTGAGGGCGAAGAGCTGTGCCGAAAAATGTTCGGGGTTGCCGCGGATCGCCTCGCTCACCATGGCCGTCACGGCTGCCGCCAGCCGCGCGAGCTTCTGTGCGCGATCGATGGCGAGGCACGCCAGCCCCGTCATCGCGCTGGTCCCGTTCATGATGGCGAGGGTGTCGCGCGCGCTCAGCCGCAGGGGATCGACCCGAAGCACCCGCAGCGCGTCCGCCGCCGGCATCCGCTCACCCCGAAAGCTCACTTCGCGCTCGCCCGCGAGCGCGGCGGCGAGATAGGAGAGCGGCGTCAGGTCTCCGCTGGCACCCACCGAGCCCTCGGCCGGAATCCGCGGCAGCAGCCGCTCGTTGAGCAGCAGGCACAGGCGCTCGAGAAGCTCCGCGCCGACGCCGGAATGACCCCTCGCGAGCCCGGGCAGCCGCGCGGCGACGACCGCGGCGGCCTCGTCGTCGTCGAGAATCCGGCCGGTGCCGACGCCGTGGAGCCGAAAGAGATTGCGGCCGAGCTCGCCCGCGAGCTCCGGGGGGATCGCATTTCCGACGGACGAACCGACGCCGGTCGAGATGCCGTAGATCGGCTCCTCGCCGGCCTCGAACAACGCCTGGAGCAGCTGCTGTCCCTGCTTCAGCCTCGCCCGGTAGCCGAGATCCCCGTCGAGGACCGCCTCGGCATCGCCGCGCGCGAGGGCGACGACATCTTCGACCCGGATCGCATCCCGGCCGAAGACGACAGTCGCGGATTTACGGCTCTCGCTTTGGGAATGACGATTCGGGTCCATGGCTTCCATTGGCGGTTTCGCGGGTGCGCGGTTGCTGGGCTCCCCCAATTCGAGCTTCGGGGCCGCAGAGCCGAGACCCGGCGCGGGCCTCGTCCGCTGCCACCCAGACGCGGCCGATTGGCGGCCGATGGAGAGTCGAATCCGCCGACCCAGCGTTCGATCCGGTCGACAAGCGGCCGTATTATACTGAAATGCAACGGATTTCACGGCTCGCCGAAACGCCCGCGGAGGATGTGTTGCCCACCCGTAGCCGACGATTTGGCCAGCTCGCCATGCGGGGTTGGCGAATTCTCGCCACCGGCTTCGCGTTCGTCGAGGCGGGAATCCTGTCGCTGCTGCTGGCCGCGTGCGCTGCCGGATTGCAGCTGCTTCCGGGCGACCGCGAACGCGGCGAGATGCGCACCCAGCGCGGAATCCATTGGCTGACCCGGTTCTACCTGGGCGGACTGAGCCTGCTGGGCGCCTTTCGGGTCCGCTGCAGCGGCGGCGAGAAGCTGCGGCGCCCGGGAATCCTCGTCGTCGCGAACCATCCGACGCTGCTCGACGCCTGGGCGCTGATGTCGCAGATGCCACAGGCCGACTGCATCGTGAAAGAGCGCTACTACGAGAATTTCTTCCTCGGCGGAGCCGCGCGCGCGGCCGGCTTCATCCCGAATCGCGAGGGTGCGGATTTGATCGACGAATGCGTCGAGCGCCTGCGGCGCGGCCGCTCGCTGATCGTGTTTCCCGAGGGAACCCGCTCACCGACGGAGCGACTCGGTCCGTTCGCGCGCGGGGCCGCCCATATCGCGCTGCGCTCGGGATGTGACCCCATTCCTGTGACGCTCCGCTGCAATCCGGCTACGCTCTACCACGGTCAAGCCTGGTGGGACGTGCCCTACAGCACACCGATCCTGTCTCTGACCGTCGGCGACCCGATCCCGATCAAGGACGTGGTCGATACGGAAATGAGTCGAGGCCGAGCCGCACGCGAACTCACGACCTATTTCCGCGAATACTTCGAGAGGCAATTGGCACGTGGCTGAATGCGATTCGCTCCACGCAGAACTGAAGAAGCTGATCGTCGAAACCCTGGCTCTGGAAGACACCGCGCCCGACGAGATCGAAACCGACGCCCCGCTCTTCGGGGAGGGACTCGGCCTCGACTCGATCGACGCGCTCGAAATCGCCATGGTGCTCGAGGAGCGCTACGGCGTGACCCTGGGCGACGATCCCGAGGCGAATCAGCGGATCTTCGAATCCGTCCGGAGCCTGGCCACCTTCGTGGTCGAGAGCCGGGTGAGGTGAGCCCGCTCTGCCACCTCCTCCAGCGAGACCGCGACCCGTCCGGGGAGATTGCCAGGCGCTGGGACCCCCTCGCCGGAGTGGACGAAGCGGTCTCGTGGCAGACATTCCGACGAGATGTGGCCGGCTTGCGCGATCGAATCGCGTCGGGACCAGACGGCGCGTGGGTGCTCCTCACCGAAGACGCCTACGCGTATGCAGTCGGACTCTTCGCGCTCTGGCATGCGGGGCGCAGCGCGATCTCGCCCCCGAACCGACAACCGGGCTCGCTGCGCGCGCTCCACACCCGCTCGGCGGGTGTGCTCTCGGATCGGAGCGACTGGTTTCCGGAGACCTGCGTGCTGCATCCGATCGAGGGCATCGAGGCCGGAGATCCGGGCGAACTGACAGCGCTGCAGCCCGATGCGCTCGCGATGGAACTCTTCACCTCGGGAACGACGGGTGGGGAGAAACCGGTCAGCAAGCGAATTCGACATCTGGAGAACGAAGTCCGCGAATTGCACGACAACTGGAAGACCCTCGTCGGTGAGGCGACCTTCTTTTCCGCAGCTTCCCACCAGCACGTCTACGGGCTGCTCTTCGGCGTGCTGTGGCCGCTCTACGCGGGAAACACCTTTCAGAGACACCACTATCTCCACCCCGGCGAACTGGTCCCGCGCATGCGAGAGGCCGGCAACTGCGTGCTCGCAAGCGTTCCAACCCATCTGAAGCGACTCGTGCGACACGCACAGCTGCCCGACCTGCGAGGCGCGTGCCGCGCGATCTTCTCGTCGGGCGGACCGCTCGCAGCCGGCCTCGCGCACGACGTTGCGGGCGCACTCGGCGCCCCCCCGATCGAGGTGCTCGGATCCACGGAAACCGGGGGCATCGCGTGGCGCAGCCAGCGGCCGGAGCGGACCGAGTGCAGCTGGACGCCCTTCGCCGCGGTGCGGGTCGCGTGCGATGGCGACGACAAGCTGCTGCGGGTTCACTCGCCCTTCGTCAGTGTCGACTCGGACGAGAGGGGATTCGCGACGGGTGATCGCATCTCGCTCCACGCCGATGGCAGCTTCGCCCTGGAGGGTCGCTCCGACCAAATCGCCAAGATTGGCGGGAAGCGCCTCGACCTCGCGCGCATGGCTTCCGAACTGCGCGCGCACGCCGCGGTCGAGGAGGCCGCCCTGGCGACGATCGACCGCGATGCGGAGCTGCGCGTCGCGGCGGCCATCGTTCCGTCCCGCAGTGGTTGGGAGTCGATTCGGCGCGATGGAGAGCGCGAGTTCGTTCGCTCACTCCGCACTCGCCTCGCAGACGCGTGGGATCCCGTGCTGCATCCGCGCTATTGGCGCGTCGTGCCGGAACTTCCCGCAAACAATCAGGGCAAGGTTGCGCTCGAAGCCTTGCAGCGCCTGTTTCAGCCGCTCGAGTCTGCAAACACCGCGGCGGATCGACCCATCGTGCTCGATCAATTCCGCGGCGAGGACTACCTGGAGCGCTCGTGCCGGGTCCCAGAAGACCTCGACTGCTTCTCCGGACATTTCCCGGGCCATCCGGTGGTGCCCGGCGCATTGCAGCTCGACTGGGCGATGGACGTGGCCGCAGAACTGCTGGATGCGCCGCCGCGCGTCGCAGAACTCGAGTCGCTGAAATTCCCCGCGCCGTTGAAACCCGGCCAGGCCTTCCGGATCCGCGTGCGCAACGTCGCCGACGACCAGCTCGACTTTGCGATTTCCGGAAACGACGCGGATCACGCGCGGGGGCGCGTGCGCTTGGCCCGCGGTGCGAAATCGGGGCTGCAGTCGTGAAGGCGTGCCTCGCGATACCGATCTACGACCACGGCGAAACCGTCGGTGCCGTCGTGGGATCGCTCGCGTCGATGGAACTGCCGTGCATCGTCGTCGACGACGGCTGCGGTCGGTCGACGCGCGCGGTGCTCGAGCGCCTCGAGGCGCGGCACCCGTGGCTCGATGTCATCCACCACCCGGAGAATCGGGGTCGCGGCGCGGCCCTGAAGACCGCCTATCGAACCGCCGCGCGGCGTGGAATGACACACGTCGTCCAACTCGACGCCGACGGCCAGCACAACGCGGAGGACGTCCCGGACTTCCTCGCAGCCGCCCGCGCGCGGCCCGAAGCGCTCGTGCTCGGCGAACCGATCTTCGACGCTTCGATTCCGTGGCACCGGAAACACGGTCGAAAGCTCTCGAAGGCCATCGTCTGGGCCCAAACGGGATCGACCGCCGTGCGCGACCCGCTCTGCGGGTTTCGCTGTGTTCCGCTGAGTCCGACGCTGGCTCTGCTCGACCGGGTCCGCTGGGGTGACCGGATGGAATTCGATCCCGAACTCGTGATCCGACTGGTGCGCGCCGGCGTTCCGGTCGTCGGTGTTCCGACCGCCGTGCTCTACCCGGAGGGCGGCATCTCGCATTTCCAGATCGTGAGAGACAACTTGCGGATCGCGGGGTCCTACGTCCGGCTCGCCTTCGAAGCGCCGTGGCGAACCGCGCCGATTGCGATCGATGGGAGAACCAGCCCGTGACTCCCGGAACCGCGACGCCGGCGAAACCCGAATGGGCTTCGGCTTCCGAGCGCGGCTCGCGTTTCATTCTGCGCGTCGTGGTGTGGTTGATCCGGCGTCTGGGCGGTGCGCCGCTGCGTCCCCTGCTCGCTCCGATCGCGGTCTACTACACCGTATTCGCGCACAGCGCCCGACGAGCCTCGCGGGCGTTTCTGGCCAGGATCGACCGCGCGCGCGGCGACGCAGCCGGCAAGCCCGGGCTGATTCGAACCTATCGCCACTTCTACAGCTTCGCCGAGGGAATCCTCGACCGGCTCTCGCTCTGGTCCGGCGCCTACCACAAATTCGAGGTGGTCCTTCACGGCCGTGAGACCATGGCGAAGCTCATCGAAGACGGGCGCGGCGCATTCATGGTCGGCGCCCATCTCGGAAACTTCGACATGCTCCGGTTGATCGCGCGCGAAAACGACATTCCCGTCAATGTGCTCATGCTGGCGAGCAACGCCTCGCGGATCAACGAGGCATTCGAGGCGCTCGATCCGGAGTGCAGCGTCCGCGTGATCGACATCGGCACGGAATCGACGAACACGGCGCTGGAGATCCGGCGCTGCGTGGAGCGGGGCGAATTCGTCGCCGTGCTCGCGGATCGAATCCTCCCGCAAGCGCGAAACCGGATTGCCCGCGCGAACTTTCTGGGAGAACCGGCGACGTTCCCGGAAGGACCCTTCCTGCTGCCGATGGTGATGCAGCTGCCGGTGGTGATGACCATCGCGCTCAAGACCGGGCCGAAGCGCTACGAGGTCTTCATGGAAGAGATTGCGGGCGCGGAGCCGGTGCCCGCGGCAGAGCGGGCGAAGGTGATCCAGGAACGGGTCGAAAAATTCGCCGCCAGGCTCGAACACCACTGCGTCCGCGAACCGCTCCAGTGGTTCAACTTCTACGACTTCTGGGCGGAGATCGAAGATGCGCACGGCTGAATTTCCGCCGATCGAGGGATTGATTCCCCACCGCGGCGACAGCCTGCTGCTCGACTGCGTGCTCGAACACGACGACGAGAGCACTTCGGCGCGCGTCGTGGTCGGAGCCTCCAGATGCCTCGAGAAAGCCGACGGCACGATCGCAGCGTGGGCGGCCCTCGAATACATGTCCCAGTGCGTCGCCGCGCACGAGAACCTGCTGGCGCCAGACGACGGCAGTTCCCGGATCCCGGGCTATCTCACCGCCGTCGTCGGTCTGCGCCTGCACCGGTCGCACTTCGAAGCCGGTGAGCGCCTCCGGGTGCGCACCCGCCGCACGCGCGGCCGGCTGGGGCTCGGCGCGTTTTCGCATTTCTGCACGATCCACCTGGAAGGCGAGACGGGCGAGGAAGACCTGCTCGCCGAGGGCAGGTTGACCATCTCGATTCCGAGGGCGGCGAGAAACTTCGCACCGGTTGCGTCCTGAGAGCGACCGGGGAGCCGCCGGCGCTCACATCCAACTAGAAGCGAAACTCGAAATTCAGGCCGAAGCTCTTCTTCTTGGTCTTGGATTTGACGACGGGGCCGCTCAGGTTGAACTCGTACTTGCGCTCATTCATCTCGATCGGTTTGACGAGCTGAAACCCGCGGCCCTTTCGGATCCCGAAGCGCGGCGAAAAGGGATCGTCCTCGATCGGTGAAGTGAATGGCAATTCGCTGGGAAGCAGCACATCGGGAAACACCTCGATCTCGTCTGCGTGGGATGGACGGCCAAAAATGAACAGCAGCGCGTTGACGAGCACGATCACCGGAATCCACCTGAGCGGCCGACCTTTCACGATTCAGCCCCCCGCGACTCGCCGCGCGTGGCTGCAGGTGCCCATCGGGAACCGACTTCAGAAATGTCGCCTCCGCGCGCGCGCCCGATCCCTTCGAGCAGTTGCTCGACCTCGTCGTAACCCGCGAGTTCCTGGACGACTGCGCGGTCGGCGAGCCACCCCACGCCCGCACTCGACGCCAGGGCGATTGCGGGCAACCCGATCAACGCCGCGCGCAACAACTTGCGGCGCGACATCGGCACGATCGATGCGGACCCCACCGCCGCCAGCGCGACGACGCCTCCGCCGGCCGCGAGGCCGAGTTGATCCTGTCGGCGCCGCTCGGCGTCCGCCCTGCCCTCGCGCAGAAACTTCGCGGCGCGCGCGACGGCTTCGGCACTCGGCGGAGTTCGGACGGGCCGCCTACCGCCGAAACTGACCTCGGCCAGCAGGCCCGCGTGGTCCGAGTAGCCGGCGGGCCGGCCCTCGATCTCGATCGTCTCGTCGAGCACGCGATCGATGCTCTGTGGCACGACGGCGCGCTCGACGCCGTCGCGCGCAAACACGTAATCGATGCGCACGCCGGGCGGACTCTCGTTTGCGCGGTACGGCGGCCCGGGAACGATCGTGACCTCGCGCCACTCGAGCGCGGCCGCCACATCGGTGAGTCCGGAAAGACCCATCAGTACTTCGTATTCGGGTTCGCGCTCGGTGAAATTGAAGTCACCGACGACGATCGCCGGGATCTCGATGCGCGAGAGTGCGTCGGCGAGTTCCACGACCTCCGCGATCCGATGACCCATGTAGGTGTCGTCGGGACCGTAGTCGCCGTAGTGCGGGATCAGATGGGTCGACAACAGCGCGACCGGACCCTCAGCGGTGTCGAGCGTGACGATTGCGATGCCCTTGCCGCCGTAGTAGTCGCCGCGCGTGACGTCTTGCGGAAAGCCGCAGAGCGAAAAGCGAATGAAATGCGATTCGCGGATCGGCAGGCGGGACAACACCAGCATGCCACTCGATCCGACGCTGCCAGGCTGCGACCACACCTGGTCGTACCCCGCGCGGCGGCCCGCCTCGAGCAACCGGCGGCGCGCGGGCGGCGACCAGACTTCCTGGAATGCGACGACGTCGGCGTCCAGCGACCCGAGCCGCTCGCCGATCGCGTCCATGCGCGCGTTCGGTTCGTCGGCCAACGGCCACGGAAGTGCCCAGGCGTTGAGCGTCAGTATCCGGAGTCGCACCGGATGCCCTCCAAACGGTGGTCGAAACGGTGCCCACGTGCGCGGGTGGGCCAAAAATCTCGACCGCTTACCTGCCCAACTTTATACATGAATTCGACAAATGATCAATAAAATTCGGAAATACGGCACTTTATCGGCTTTTATGCCCATTCTTATGATCTAGCTGTTAATATCTAGATTTTATCTAGACAATGATCAGACGCGCCTCCGCCCGCTCTGCGACCTTCCGGCGCACGGCGGGGGTAGGGTCGGCGCCAGAGGAGTTCGGAAATGAACCAGGCCAGGCGGCTCGAAGCGCCGTTTTCCGTTGGCGTCGTCTCCCGCATGACCGGGCTTTCGGTTCACGTACTCCGCTCCTGGGAGAGGCGCTACGGCGCCGTGCAACCCCAACGCACCCCGCGCGGCTCCAGGCGCTATACCGAAGCCGACGTCACCCGTCTGCGGCTGTTGGGCGCGGCGGTGGGCCGCGGACATCCGATCAGCGCACTCGCCCCGCTCTCCGACACATCGATCTCGGCCCTGCTCGAACCGCACGGCCACGCGCCGGAACTTCCGTTCGACGAGGCGCTCGGCGCGATCGCGCGCCTCGATGCCCGCGAAGTCGAGCGGCTGCTCGCATTTCAGCTGTTCGCGCGCGGGCCGCGCGACTTTGCGCGCAATTTCGTGCTGCCACTGCTGATCGAGGTTGGGGCGCGCTGGGAGAGCGGCCGCCTGCCGATCGCCGCCGAACACATGGCGACCTTCCTGGCCGGAAGCCTGCTGGGAGGCGCACTGCGCGCGATGCCCGTGCCGGAGCGTCGGCGGCCGATTCTGTTTACCACCCCGACGGGAGAGCGGCACGAGTTCGGCGCATTGGTGGCCGCGCTGGTCGCCGCGAGCGCGGGCGCCGACGCGGTCTATCTCGGCGCCGAACTGCCCGCGAGCGAAGTGGTGCGCGCCGCCGCACAACTGAATGCGCGCGGGATTGCACTCGGGATGATCGCTCTCGATCCCGCCGACACCAAAGCGTACCTTCACGCGCTTCGCCGCGACCTCGATCGAAGCGCTTCGATCTGGATCGGTGGTGGCGCGAGCCAGCGCCTCGAACCGCTCCCCGACGGCGTGGCCCGCGCCGACGACCTCGACGCATTCGAAGACTGCATCCGCGACCTCGCCACCCGCGATGTCGCCGATTCCGCGGCGCACCGCTAGCGCCATGAACTGGTCATTCGAACCGACGACGAGAAACGAAGCGTGGAGCCCCTGGCTTCTCGCACTCGCCGCAGCCGTTTTCGCGGCGAGCGGGTGCCCCGCAGCGACTGATCTCCCTTCGGCATCCGATGCGGACGTGAGCTTCCTCGAAGGGCGCGTCGTCGGCATCACCGATGGAGACACGCTGACACTGCTCGTCGGTCGCGAGCAGGTCCGCATCCGGCTCGCCCAGATCGATGCCCCGGAGTCCGATCAGCCCTACGGGAAGAAGTCGAAGGCCGCGCTTTCGGCGCTGGCCTTTCGAAAGCAGGCGCACGTCGAAGTGGTCGACGTCGACCGCTACGGGCGCACCGTCGGCGAGGTCTTCGTCGGCGACGTCGACGTCAACCGCGAGATGGTGCGCGAGGGACACGCCTGGGCGTACACCCGCTACTCGCACTCGACGGAAATCATCGAACTCGAAGACGAGGCGCGAGCGGCGAGGAAAGGGCTCTGGGCGCTGCCCGAGAGCCAGCGGGAGCCTCCCTGGCTCTGGCGCCATCCGCCCCGGGCAGCGCGGCCCGAGCCCGGGCCGCTCGTCTGCGGAACGCGCACCTACTGCAGCCAGATGGCCAGTTGCAAAGAGGCGCGCTTCTACTTCGAACACTGCGGTGTCGACCGACTGGACGGAGATGGCGACGGCATCCCCTGCGAGGCGCTCTGCGCAACCGCCCGCTAGGTGCGAGCGGGGACGTCGGTGAATATTCACCCCCCGCACCGACTCGACATCGATTCGCGGCCAGTGAAAACGGGGTGAATATTCACCAACGTCCCCGCAGCCATCTGCTACGCTGCGCTCGCTCCGCCACAGGAGGTGTCACATGAAGATCTGGATCCGCCGCCAAAAGGCCGCGCTGTTTCTGAAGGGCGCCGCAATCGTGGCACTTCTCGCGATCACCGCGGCTTCCATTTCGTGCACCGATCCGCGCAGAGCGCGATTCGATTCCTGGAAGGGGCACCCGATCGAGGAGCTGATCCAGCACATGGGCCCGCCGACTTCCACCATGCAACTCAAGGACGGCCGCATGGTCTACTCCTGGATCCAGGTCTACGGCTCGGGCCGCACCTACCGATCGGTGTTCACGACCTCGAAGGACGGCATCATCGAGGGCGCGGACTACCACGACGCCTCGGTACCCAAGCGGGCCGATTAGAAACAGCGCCGCTCGAAGTTTCGATCTCGGCGACGGGAATGCCGCGAGGCGATCTCTTCAGCCGAGCCAGTCCCCAATCGACGCAATTGCGGTCGGGTGGATGAGATAGCCCGCGCCGTGGTGCGGGTTCGACCTGCCGTAGCGAACCGCGAGATTGTAGATGCGGTGGTCTTCGATCGATTCGATCACACCGCGTTCGAGCATCGCGCGGTAATCGTCGCGAACGGTCCGGTCGTGCGAAATGTAATCGCCCACCGCGGCCAGATTGACCCACTCGCGGATATTCGCGGGATACTGCCGAATGCCCGAAGCGCGATGTCCCTCGAGGTTCTTGCGAACGGTCGGGTTTCCCAGCGGACAGCCGAGCGTGATCCAACGCGTGAGTTTGTGTCCCGTTTCGAAGACTTCCCGATACTCGGCGCGGTGAGAGAGCTTCCAGAGATTGTCGTAGGCGATCAGGGTCCCGAGGCTGTGGCTGACGAGCAGGATGTCGTCGCCCGCGAGCAGCGCAGGGGCGAGGGTCTCGCCGAGCCGCCGACGCACGCGACTCCCGAAGCTGCTGTCGGGGTTCCAGTATTCGAGCAGATCTGGCGCCCTGAGCCCGATCGCACGCGCACCCAGGCCGATCCACGAAAGCGGGGCCGCGACGAGATCGATCAACGCGGCCGCGAAGTTGCTCTGACCGGGCGCGTTCTCGTAGTGTTCGCGGCCGCGCTCGCCCAGGAAGTCACGCGCCTCGAACTGCCGCAGTGTATCGAGGCTGCGCCGCCGGTCGGCGACGTCGGCCTCCAGATCGTAGGGTCCCGTTCGATCGCGCAGGTACTCGTTCGAGACGTCGCCGAAATACGCGAACGCTCGCGCGCAGGATTCGAACTCGGCGCGCGCGGCGGCACCGCGATCGCGCTCGAGACCGCAGCCGATCGCTTCGACCCAGAGCTGTTCGAGCGACTCCCGATCGGGTTTGAATCCCCTGCCGTGAACCATGATGATGCGCCTGGTCATCGCGCGCTCCGGATTGCGATCTCGCCCGATACCGAGATCCTTGTACGCGACGAGGCGTCGAGATTCAAGCGCAGAACCCAGCCGGGACGCGTTATGCTCGCGGCGGATCGAGTTTCCGCAGAGATGACGGTGCTCGTCGAGAACGAGGGGCGACCGGAGAACCCGAGATGGGGCATTTCGATCAGCTGATCGATACGGCAATCGAGCACCTGCGCGGGCGCCTGCTCGCGCGCGGTTGGAGCTCGACGGAAATCGACGCGCTGGCCGGACGCATCGGACGCCTCAACTTCCCGGGGCTGCTCGCGGTGCTCGGCACGGGGGATCGGCGCTCGGGATTGCTCGGCGCAGAGTTGCTCGGCGCCGCCGCGCGGGACGTCGCATTCGAAGGGCCGCCGGACGCGAAGTTCGAACCCGGCGCCGCTCAGCGTTTTCTCGCGGATGTGCTGCAGCGCCACATACCGCTGTCGGACATTCCCGTGCGGGAATCGGAAGGCGAGCAACTCAAACGGGAGCGCTTCAAACAGGGCATCGCGGCGCTCGCGAGGCGCAGCGGGATGTTGCCCTCACTCGATCAGACGGAGCGCATCGCGAGCCTGCTCTCCAACGGCGAGTTCTTTCGCGACATCGGCAGCACGACCGCGGCCACCCTCTCGACGGTGCGCGCGCTGCCGCTCGCAGTGGCCGAGGACATCCGCTGGTCTCCGCGCGCGATTCGGCTGTTGTTTGCGCTCCGGCGAGATCTGCGCGGCACGCCCGCTTCGGCCTGGAAGCTATTCGCACAGCTGCGCGACGGCGAACTCGACGATCCGCCCGCGGTGCTCAGCGACACCCTGGGTGTGCTCTACGAGACCGCATCGATCGCGGCCATTTCGGAAATGATCCGAACCCTGCTCGCGAAGGACAACGAAACCTTTCGCCTCGCGATCGTCCTCTACGCGCGCGCTGCGGGCATCCCGATCGAAGAAGTCGACCTCGACATCCTGCGCGAATCGGCCTTCAACACCGACGAGCCGGACCTCGGCCCCACGCTCGTCCGCGCAGTCGAGCGCCTGGAAACAACCCTCAGCCGCAAATTCATCAACAGCGTCCTCGACCGGCTGTAGTCGACGTCGAGGTAGGCTCCGGAGCGGAGCGTCAGTCTTTTGCGATGGTCAAGACGCCGGCTTCGACCAGCTCGGTGATCGTCTTGTAGATTCGCGCGTCGCTGCACGAGAGCATGTCGAGCATCGCGCCGAGCGGAAAACCCAAGCGCGCATTCTCTGCGATCTCGCGGCCGACGTCGTCCAATGTCGAGTCGACGGCCTCGAGCCGATCGGCGTCGACGGCAAACGTCGCATCCGCATCGAAACCGCTCAGGTCGAGGTGCGCGAGTTCGTCGCGCGCCACCACGGCCGAGAGCACGGCTGGCGCGAGCGGCAGCCGCCCGCTGACTCCGTCCATCGGCTCCACCTCGGGTCGAAATTCGAACTGCGCGTCGTCCCAGGTAAACAGGCGGTCGAGCGCCTTGGTGCCGGAGAGCAGACCGATCGTAACATAGAGGATCTCGCCCTCCTGGTAGACGATCTTGCCGCGCTCGTCGCCGCGCACCAGGCGCAGCGTGCCCGAATTCGAAATGCCCGCAAAGGTCTCGAGCACCGATTCGAGCGGCGTTTCCGCGAGCGATCCCGAAACCGTCGCGAGCGCGCGCGCGTGGTGGAAGCTGCTCAATTCGTCGACGAAGCGCGCGACCTCATCGGCGCGATCGAAGTCGTAGGCGAACTGTAGGCCCACGACCATCACGCCGTCGTCACAGCGCGTCTGATTTGCGATCCGGCTCTTGAGCTGAATCCGCCTGCCCGTTCCCGGGTGCTCGATGGCCACGCGGATATCCTCCACATCATCGAGATCCACGGATGGCAGCATTACGAGCATGCCGTTGTAACTCACATCCGCCATTTCGGCGGAGATTGCGCGACCGTCGATCCCGAGCAGTACGGGTGCCCGCGCCGGGTAGCGGGGCTCGGCGCGCGGAAAATCGGCGTTGAGCGGCGGCATCTCGCCCAGCTGGATTCCGCTCGCGCGCTCGATGTGATCGCGCAATTCGGCGGGCGGTTCGCGAAATTGCACCGAGACGCCCGGTGCGGCACCCGCCGTCGCGATCGGCGCGGGCAGCGAAGCGACCACTTCGCCATCGAGTTCGAAGCGGGTCTCGCAGAAGAGCAGCGCGAAGGTCACCCGAACCGGCTGCCCGGCCGGCAGGCGGTTCACGGTGGGGACGAAAACGGCCCCGCCGAAGAGCTCCCGCGCAAAGGCCTGCTGGAATTCCTCCGCTGTGAGGTAGTTGACGGAGAGGTCCACGAAGCCCTCCGAGGCCTGTCTAAGCTCTCCGGGGCCCTCTCCGCCGCTCTCATGCCGTTTCGGCACCAATCGTCCGCCCCCTCCAGGCACCGGGTACCTGCCTCTCCACCCATCGGCCAAACAGCCGCCGGGATATAGGAGGATGGGAGCAAATGAGACCGGGCCGGATCGGGCCTCAGTTGCCGGGGCCCAGCATCGTGAGGTGGATGGCGGCCTCGCGTTGGCCGTCGAGGCCGAGCAGCGGGTTCAGGTCGTCGTCGATGAAGGCCGCGAGGTTGCGCGCCGAGAGGCCCGCGGATTCGGCGGCGAGATAGATGCGTTGGCCGATCGCGCCCGACTCGACCAGCATGTCGCGGTAGCGGCGCGTGGTCGCGAGCCCGCGATCCTCGCCGAGCCGGGCGACCATCAGCACGCCCACAGCAGCCGTACCCGCCTTCTCCTGCCCGAGACAGACGCGCGTGAACTCGCGGGCCAGGTTACCGGTTCGCTGCACGACCAGGCGGTGGCGTTCGCGGTCGTAGCGGTAGAGGCCGGGTTCGAGCGAATCGACGCGGTGGACGACGAGGTACAGCTCGACGTTTCCGCTGCGCGCGAGCCCGGCGTGGCCGTGCGCCATTTCGAGAATGTGGCCGAAATCGGCCAGCGAGAGCTTCCCCGCTTCGAAGCGCGCGGTCGATCGCCGAATCTGGATGGCGCCTTCGAGCTTCATCGGCGGGCCCGCCGCGCGGGCGGGCAGCGCGACGTTCGGCTCGCGTGAACGCGGCGCCGAGTCCACCCATACGCCGGGCTGCGCGACCCCCTCGACCTGCGGCACGAGCTTCGTGGCCGCGTGGTAGCGATCGGTGATCGGTCCGCGCGCTGTGAATCCGGGGGCGTATTGCGCCTCGACCCAGGGCGGCGCCGGCTGGGCTCCTTTGGGCGCCGAGCCCGGCAGGCCGACCGCGTGAACCGAGCAGACCGCTTCTTTGACGCCGTCGATCGCGAGCAGCTCGTTCAGCAGATCGTCGCGAAAGACCAGGAAATCGCGCTGCGCCAAGCCCGCCGATGCCGCCGCGAGCCGCAGGTTCTCACCGATGTGGCCGCTGTCGATCAACGCGTAGCGATAGCCGCGATTTGCGTAACGCCACGAGTAGCGGCCGAACACGTTGCTGAGCAGGATCGTCGCGGCCGCGCCCCGGCCCAATGCGGGCGACTCGATCGCAGCCGCCAGCCGCGCCGGCTCGAAGCCCGCCGCGACTTCGACGAGGCGGTGCTCCCTGACCTCGTAGTAATAGATGCCCGGCGGCAGCCCCTGCACGCGCGCGGCCGCGACGTAGACCTCGCCCGAGTAGAGCGCGCCCGCCGAGGGCGCGGCGCGTCGGGCCGGTCCCCTTCCGTCGGGCGGAGCCTTCAGCGTGACGCCGTTGGTGAAGTGGAGCAGCCGGCCGAGCTGCGCGAGTGAGATCGCGGCGCTGTCGAAACCCTCGGCGGGCGCCCACTGCCGCACGATCTCCGCGAGCGTGCGGGCGGGCTCGTCGACGCGGGCGGGGAGCGCCACCTGGCGTTTTTTCGGGTAGCGCTTGTGGTCGCGCGGCGGGCCGCTCAACCTCGGCCAGCGCACGCCGAACGCGCCGAGCCGCGTGTTGCGGGTCGCCCAGTGGATGTCGAAACGCTCGGGAGCCGACTTCGCGACAGAAGCATTGCCCGTGAGCAGCGCTGCGGCGCCGGCCAGCAGGCGAAAGAAGCTGCGCCGATCGGTTCGCATGGTTCCGTCCGAATTCCGCATCCGACAGGGCGAAGGGTAGCGAACCGGCGATCGGGTGCAGTTGGCGCCGATTTCCTCACCGCGCGACCTACCGAAGTGACGCGCCGATCTGGTTGCCGAGCCAGCGATAGGCGAACGCGCCGATGCCGAGATTGCAGAGTGCGCTGGCGCCGAACACGCCCGGCAAGCCGAAGAGCCAGTGCCCGAGGAAGGCCAGCGGCAGGAAGACGATCAGAACCCGCATCGACGAAATCAAGACGCCCGGCAGCGGCCGGCCGATGCCGTTGAATGCGGCGTTGACCGACATCACCAGGCCATACGCGCCGTAACTCAGCGACACCAACCAGATGTAATCGACCGTCACCTCCCGGATCTCGATCGACTGCGTGAACAGCGCCGACAGCGGCCAGGCGGCCAGGCAGAGTGCCGCGGCGAGCAGCAGGCCGAAGCGGAGGCAGAACCGGCTGATGACCCGGCGCGCTTCGATCAGGCGATCGTGTTTGCCGGCCGCGACATTCTGGCCGAAGAACGGACTCGACACCGCCGACAGCGCGTAGAACGGAATCAACGCGATGGGCTCGATCCGCATCGCGATGCCGAAGCCCGCGACCGCGTTGACACCGTGGGTCGCGACGATCGCCATCACGATCCCGTTTGCGATCGGGATGATCGCGTTGGTGAGCATCGCCGGCACGCCGATCCGCAGCAGATTCCGCCACGACTCGGCGATCCGCGCGAGCGGTGCGATCGGATTGGCGAAGACCCGCAGCCGCACGGACAGGTGGATCAGCGTGAATGCGAGCATGATCAGCGTGGCGGTCAGCGACGCCAACGCCGCGCCGGCGATTTCGAGGCGCGGAAATCCAAACCAGCCGAAGATGAAGATCGGATCGAGGATCGCATTCAGGATCGCAGCCGCCGTGATGACCTTGCCCTCCAGCGCGGTGTTTCCGCGCGCGCGCATCGACGCGAGGCAGGTCCACATCACCGCCGACGCGGGCTCCGTCCAGTACCAGATGCTCATGTAGTCGGTGATCAACGGCAGCAACTCTTGCGTCGCGCCGAGGGCCGAGAAGACCGGATCGATCGTCAGCAGGCCGACCCCGCAGAGCACCAGCGTCGCCAACCCCGCGAGCAGCGCCGCGTCGGTCGTCAAGCGCGCGGCGCGCGCGCGGCTGCCCTCACCCGCGGCGCGAGAGATGCACGAGGCCGCACCCGCCTCGTAGCCGATCGCGACGGAGCCGAGAAACCAGATCACCGGGAACGTGAAGCTGATCGCCGCGAGCGGCGCGTCGCCGAGGCGCGAGACGAAGAACAGATCGACGAAGTCGAACGAGATGATCGCGATCAGCCCGAGCGCCATCGGCGTGGCTTGAACGCGCAGGTGGCGCGAAACCGAGCCAGTGGTCAGATCCGTCGCCATCAGGTCGAACGCGAGCGCGAGCGGGGACGTTGGTGAATATTCACCCCTCGCACCCAATCAGTGCCATATCGCCGCCTGCTCATGGGGGGTGAATATTCACCAACCTCCCTACCACTTCCATTGTCTCGGTTCCGCCGGGTCGGCAGCATAGCGTGAAAGCAAAATCGCAGAGGTCGGTGAATATTCACCGTCGCCCCCGCCAATCTGGATTTGCACCTAGACTACAGGGGCGCCAGCGGGAGGGCAGATGACTGTGCGCACGCTGATCGCCCGAACCTTCCTCGGCCTCACCGGCTGGGAGGCCGTCGGGGAGAGGATCCCCGACCAGAAGATCGTCGTCGCCGTCGCGCCCCACACGAGCAACTGGGACCTGCCCTACGGGCTTGCGATCGCGAGGCTCCTGAACATCAGGATTTCGTGGCTGGCCAAGCACACGCTGTTCTGGTGGCCATTCGGCCCGCTGCTGCGTTCGCTCGGTGGCATCCCGGTTCGCCGCGACCGACCGGAAGAAGTCGTCGACCAGATCGTGCGCGCCTTCGATGAAGCGGAGGCCCTGTCGCTCGCGATCACACCCGAAGCCACGCGCCGCCATACGACGCACTGGAAGTCGGGTTTCTACCGCATCGCGAAGACCGCCGGCGTTCCGATTCAACTGGGCTTCATCGATTACTCGCGCAAGCGCGGCGGATTGGGCCCCGCGATCACGCCGAGCGGCGACGTGCGCGCCGACATGGACGAGATCCGCGCGTTCTTCGCCGACAAGGTCGGCCGTTACCCGGAGAAGAAAGGCGAGATCCGGCTGCACGAAGAAGAGCTTTAGCCGGCCAATTCTAGGGATTCGCTTTGCGACGTCATTCGACCCTGTGGGTCGAACGCCCGGCTCGCAAACCGCGGGCGGGGGCGATCAAACGTAGATTCCGCCCTTGAATTCCCGATCCTGCTTGATCATCACGTTGACACACGCGGGCAGACCGGACTCTGCGGCGCGCTCGAGCGCCGGGCGCAGCTCTTCGGGGTGCTCGACGAGTTCGCCGTGACCGCCGAGCGCCTCGACCACCTTGTCGTAGCGGGTGCGCGCCAGCAGCGTCCCGTCGAGGCGATCCCAACCCATCAGCGCACCTTGCGGGCGCATCATCTGCCCCCAGGCCGCGTCGTTGCCGACGATCCCGATCACCGGCAGCCCGAAGCGCACCGCCGTATCGTATTCGAAGCCGTTCAGGCCGAAGGAGCCGTCGCCGTAGATGATGATCACGCGGCGATCGGGGTGCGCGAGTTGTGCCGCGATGCCAAACGGCATGCCGACGCCGAGGGTTCCGAGCGGACCGGGATCCATCCAGGCCCCCTCCCCCTTCACGGGCAGGATCTTGGCCGCGGTCGCGACGATGTCGCCGCCGTCGCCGATCACGATCGGATCGTCGAGCGTGGCGAGCCAGTCGCGCACCTCGCGCAACATGCGCTGCGGGTCGAGC
>JAFDBP010000212.1 GCA_019313245.1 Deltaproteobacteria bacterium | reverse complement strand
TCGACAATGACGCCGAGGGGTCGGCTCGCGAGCTCTGCGAATACGCGCGAGATTGGTTTCCCTTCGATCTTCACTACGCGATCGAAAAGCGGCGCGGCATCCCGCAGGCGCGAAATGCCGCGCTCTCGATCGCGATGCCTCTCGCCGATTTCGTGGTGATTACCGACGACGATGTCGAACCCACGCCGGGGTGGTTGGCGGAACTCCTCCGGGTGCAGGAGGTCTACCAGGCGGATGTGGTGGCGGGTCCAAATCCGCCGCGCTTCATCGAAGAGCCGCCCGCATGGGCGGTGGAGGGCCGCTTCTTCGAGAGCCCGCGCCGGGCGACGGGGATCCTGATCGAAAAAGCCGCGACCAACAACGTTCTCGTGCGCTGCGGCGCCCTCGAGCGGATGGGGCGACTCTTCGACGAAAGTCTCGGCCTCCAGGGCTGCGACGATTCGGAGTTCTTTCGCCGCATGGCCAAGCACGGCCATCGGATGGTCTGGGCCGACGACGCGATCGTCTACGAGTGCATTCCCGCGAGCCGCACCACGCAGCGTTGGCTCCTGCAGCGGGCGTACCGCATCGCAAACGGGCTGGGCAGTCCGGAGCTGCGGCGCCTCGACGGAGTGACCGGTCCGTGGGTCTTCAAAAACGGATTGAAGTGTCTGGCGCGCGGTGTCATCCATCTCGCGCTCGCAGTCGCGCAGCGGCGAGGTGCGGTCACGCGCATCCACGCACTCCTGCAGTTGGCTTCGGGCGTCGGCTGGCTGACGGGGTTGCTCGGGCTGCGCTACCGCGAATACGCGCGCGTGTACGGAAAATAGGATGCCGCTTTCCGATTCCCAGGCGCGTGGCGACGAGGTGCCCCAACGGCTCGTGAGCGTGTGCGTCGCGACCTGTGGTCGCCCCGCCGGCCTCGCCAATCTGCTCGGTGCTCTCGAGGTTCTCGAAATTCCCATCGATGCGAAGCTTCAGGTCGTGGTCGTCGACAACGATGCGAGCGAATCGGCGAGAGCGATCTGTGACGACGTGGCCTCGCGACACGCGTATCCGCTGAAGTACGTAGTCGAGAAGCGCCGCGGCATCCCCTTTGCGCGCAACGCCGCGCTCGCGGCAGCGCTTCCCGACAGCGACTTCGTCGCTTTCATCGACGACGACGAGACCCCCGAAACCGACTGGCTCGCAGAGCTGTTGCGCGTACAGCGCTACTACCGAGCGGATGTCGTCACCGGGCCGTGTATTCCGCGCTACCTCGAATCTCCGCCGCGCTGGCTCGTGGAGGGCGGTTTCCACGAGAGGCCGCGACACCCCACGGGAACGCTCCGCGGGGTTGCGTTTACCCACAACGTCCTCGTGCGCGCGGCGGTTTTCGACAGCCTCGACAGCTACTTCGACGAATCGATGGCACTCAACGGGGGTGACGACGAAGAGTTCTTCACCCGCGTCTTCGCTTCGGGTTTCCAGATCGTCTGGGCCGACAACGCGATCGTCAGCGAAAGCATTCCCACCTCCCGCTCGACAGTGCGCTGGTTGGTTCGGCGCAGTTTCCGGGTCGGAACTTCATCGTCCTGGATGCAGTTGAAGCACCGCTCCAGCACGAAGTTGCGCCTGCTGGTGCACGGCGGGTACTGCATGGTCAAAGGCGCCGCGCTCGCGCTCTCACTTCCGCTGAACGGCCGTGCCGACGCGGTAGAGGGGCTGCGCTTGTTCAGCTACGGGCTCGGGCGGATTGCGGGCTCGAGCGGCCATCTCCACCAGGAATACCGGGTCGTCCACGGCGCCTGATCTCGGGGGCTGCGCGTGGGGAGCCCTCCGAATGCGCGCGACGCGGTCGGCGGATCGGCTCTAGCCGCCCTCTTTGTCGTCCGGGGCCCGATGCCGCGCGGTCGCGGTGCGCGACCAGGGTGCGACACCGGTGCGCGGCCAGCTCGCGTCGAGTCCCATCAGATCCGCGAACACCGCCGAGACGCCTCGGAGCGCGGGCCGGCCTTCCGACCTGCCGGTCGGAACGCCGAGGCCGGTTGCGACGAACATCGCGTGACGGGAGTGCTCCATCGAGGTCCGAATGCCGTGGTCCGACATCACGATGAAGATGTCGTCCTCGTCGAGCAGGTTGTGCACTTCACCGAGGCGGGCATCCATGTAGCGGTAGAGTTCGTAGAGGAAGTTCTTTCCGTCGTCTTGCCCCGTGCGGGCCGTCTGGGCGAAGTGGGCGTGGGTCAGGATGTCGAGCGATTCCACGCGCAGAGCCAGAAAGTCGACCTCGCCGGCCTGGGCAATTTCGGCCGCCGTATCGAATTCTGCCGCGATGGTGCGCAGGTGCACGGCGTCGCGCTCCGAATCCGTCGCGAGGCCGGGCCACCTCGTTCGCTCCTCCCGATCGAGATCCCGCGAACTCGTGGTGATCGAGAGCCGCCGCCGCACGCCGTTGGGGCCGGTGATTTCGCTGTGGTGCCCGGCCCGAATCCCGCCGTGACTGAAGAGCATGTTGGCCGCCGAGTGTCGGTCGGCTCCGAGCACGGAGAAGAGATCTTCGTCTTCCGGGAGAATCCACGAGAGCGCGCCAAACGGGTTCTCACCCACGGACGCGAGCCCGGCGACTTCGACTCCGAGCTGATGCAGCAGGCCGACGAAGGACGCGCCGCCGCGGCGCTCGGGCCAGACGATCGATTCGAGTGCAGCCGCGGTCAGCGGCGGATCGCTGTCGAGCACGCCGCGATATCCGACCGTGAGCAGCCGATCCAGAACCGGAAGCTCGCCCCGGGTGCGCAGGTACTGGGTCAGGCGCCAATCCCCGCAGTCGAGCATGATCAGCATCACCCGCCGGCGCCCGTCGGCGGGCTTTCTGCGCAGCGTCGCGCGCGCGGGAGGGCTGGCCTTGCCGGGCAACACCGAAACGGATGTGACGGCTCCGGGTTTTGGATTTGCGGTGCCCGATGCGAGCGCGCTCCCCTCTCCATCTCGATACACCCAGCGCAGCGGCGCGACGTCGAGCGGTCGATCGACCTCGACCACCGAAGACCCGTTCAGATCGACGGGCTGATAGTCTGCGTCGAGCGGTTCTTCTCGCGCTGGAGAGATCAGCAGTGAATGTTGCGGATTGCGGCTCGGCAGCGAGAAGCGAATCGTTCCGTAGCGACCGCCCGGGTTTCCCGCGTCGAGCGTGCGGTGAATCGCGGAGCGCTCGAGTTCCTCGCGCGTCAATCCCGCAAATTCGAAACGCTGCCGGTAGCGGTCGTAGGTTGCGATCGCCTCGCGTTGTTCGTCGGCGTCGACGAGGGTCAGGATCAGACGGGTCGCCAAGGCTTCGAGCAACTTCTCGTCGATCAGGCCGTCGGTATTTTCGATTGCTGTGCGCAGCAGGCTGACGGGGCTCGCGTCCGGGTCGGCGAGGCCCGCGATGCTCAGGGTGAGCGCGTAGCGGGCCTGCAGCTCCTTCGGGTTGCCGCCCGCGAGCTGCCACTCGGCGTAGTTGCGCCGCACGGCGGGCAGGTCACCCGTGTGGGCCAACGCCATCCCCCGGGTGTCGTACCAGCGCTCGTTCGCATTGCGGTTTCCCGTCGGTGGACCCGGCCCGAGCACGTCCAGCGCGCGGTCCGCGTCACCTCGAATCAGGTGACGGGTTGCGAGGCTGGTGCGCATCCGGGTCGCCTCGGGGATCTCGGGGTCGATTCGAGCCTCCAGCTCGCGCAATACGAGGTCTTCGTCTTCGAGGCTCGAGCGGGTCGAGAGCTCCAGGAAGAAGAGGTCGCCGTTCGACGGAAACTGTCTCGCCGCCCGGCGCGCGAGGTCGGCCGCCTCTGCGGTGCGGCCCGCGCTTCGGTGCGTCTGGATCAGGTGCACCGCGAGCCTCGGGCTGGGCGCCCAGTCGTCGGATGCGGGATCTGCGAGCAGCCGATCCATCAGCGATTCGCACTCGGCACCGCGCTCCGTGGCGATCAGTGCGATGCAGCGACACTCCGCGGCATCCCGCGAGGTGCCCGCGTCGAGCGGAAGATCTTCGGTGTGCTCGAGGGCGCGGGTCCAATCGCCCGTTTCCACGGCGCCGCACGCGTCGAGGATCGCGGCGTTTCGCTCGGCGTGGCGCACCGAGATGATTCCGATTCCCGCCGAGGCCGCGAGCGCGGCGAGCAGGATTGCGAGCCTCCAGCGGATCATGTGCCGCGCCCCGATTCGAATTGGAGCACCAGTCGAAAGCCGGACGCATCGGGGGTCGCCTTCGCGCTGATCCGCTTCCACGGGTACCGGGTTGGCCGGGCGTTCGCTTCGGTCTGCAGTGAAGCGGACAGGATCCGATCGGCGTCGGCGAAGCGGTCGAGGTGGATGATCGCGCCGCTCGAATCGCCGAGCCCATCGCGCTCGCCGCCCTGGCCGTCGAGTGCTTTTCGCAAGCTGGCCGGGTTCCAGCCGACGACCAGCGCCCGATCCGTCGCGACATAACAGGGTGCGAGGCCGGGCATGATCGCGAGGTCGAGCAGGCAGGCGCCGTCGGCTTCGCCGAGTCGGAAGAAGGTCCGCGCGACGGGCCACGACTTCTGGAGATTGCCGATGAAATCCTCCATCGCCGCGATGGCCGCCGCGCGATTCGAGAAGTTCAACGCGAGTGCGGTTCGCGGCATCGCCTGGCCCTCCTCGGGCAGGTAGGTCGCGATTTCCCAGACTCCGTCGAGAACGAGACCCGCGAAGAGTTCGCTCTTCAGTTGAAACAGGCGGGCTCCCTGGCTGTTCGCGGGAACCAGCGCGGCGAGATCGAGCCCGCCTCGCGGTCGCACCCGCGCGTGGATGAGCGTTTCGGATGCGCTCAACTCGGTGCTCCCAGCCGCTTTTCCGCCGGGCAGCGCGAGGCTCGCCAGACCCTCTGCGGCGGCGCGCGGGAGCTGCAGCTCGAGTTCGATGTCGCCGCTCGCTTCGACCGAAAGCGTCCCCAGCCCGTGGTCGCCCGCGACCGGAACGCTGAGCGCGATGTCCCAGCCGTCGCGCGCCTGCTCGAGGCCGTTCAAGTCGGCGCTCCCGGTCGCACAGCTCAGCGCCGGCCAGATGTCGGAGATCCGGCCGCTCTCCGCGCGGCCCTCGACGATCGGGCAGTCCGGCAGTTCTGCGCGAAGCCGCTCGGCGCGTCGGGCGAGCGGCGTTCCCTCGAGCCGCGTCACCTGCTCGAGCAGCCGATCCAGGCTGCGGGTGTCCGCGAGCAGCGCGGCGCCGCTCGGCCAGCGCTCCACCGCCTCGATCTCACCACAGCCCGTGGCGATCCAGGAAACCGATCCGAGTCCCAGTGCGGTGATCGAAAGCGCCAGAATCTGGGAGCGCAAACGGCTCATGGGTGGCGCTCTCCTCCTACTTCTACACGACCTCCATCGGAGCGGGTCGCGCAGTGCTTGAGGAAGTGACTGTGTGGATAAAGCCACGCAGTCAACCGTTTGGTCTTCTGCGCCGATACGAGCAGTCCATGGTGAGCGCGCAACCACTTGCGGAAACGGACGTGAACACTCCGAGAATCACAGATCACCCCGCGCGATCGGCAGCCGGCTCGAGCGGTGCGCCAGAGTCGTATCGCGAGCCGGCTTGCGGTTCGCGCTACGTGCTCGGGATGCGGGTCGATGGCACCAGCTACCGGGAGACCGCCGAGGCGATCGCGGATCTGGTGTCGGCCGGAGAGGGCGGTGCGATCTGCGTCTCCACCGTCCACATGGTCATGGAAGCCTTCGACGATCCCGAATTTCAACGGATCGTGAATTCCGCCGATCGTGTAACACCCGACGGCGTTCCGCTCGTCTGGGCGCTGCGCTTGCTCGGCATCGGGCATGCCAGGCGGGTCTACGGACCGTCTCTACTTCCGATCGTCTGCGGCCTCGCGCGAGAGCGCGGGCTGTCGGTGGGATTCTACGGCGGTAGCGCCGCGGTGCTGGACGAGTTGGTTCGTCGCATGTGGCGGCGATTTCCGGGATTGGAGATTCCCTTCGCCTTCGCCCCGCCGTTTCGCGCGCTCAGTGCCGACGAAGACCGGAAGGTGATCGAGGGTATCGAAGATTCGAAGACGGACATTCTGTTCGTGGGCCTGGGCTGCCCCAAACAGGAGCGCTGGATCGCCGAACACCGAGATTCACTTTCTTGTGTCCTGGTGGGAGTGGGAGCCGCATTCGATTTTCACGCCGGAAACAAGCCGCAAGCGCCCGCGTGGATGCAGGCTTCGGGCCTCGAGTGGTTGTTCCGGCTCGGCTGTGAACCCAGGCGCTTGTGGCGCCGGTATCTCTATCACAACCCCCGCTTTCTCTTTCACTTCGCTCGACAATTGGCAGGGATTTCCAGATGACACAAGGCAAGCGGGTTCTCGTCACGGGCGCGGGCGGATTCATCGGTCACCACCTGACCAGTCGGCTCGTCGCCGACGGCAACTGGGTGCGCGGGGTGGATATCAAGTATCCCGAGTACGAACCGACGCGCGCCCAGTCGTTCGAAATCCTCGACCTGCGCCGCTGGAGCGATTGCCTGCAGGCGACGCGAGAGATCGACGAGGTCTACAACCTCGCGGCCAACATGGGCGGAATCGGTTTCATCGAATCCGCCAAGGCGGAGATCACCCGCGACAATTCGCTGATCAACGTCCACATGCTCGAGGCGGCTCGCGTCAACGGCGTCAGTCGGTATCTGTTTACCTCGTCGGCGTGCGTCTATCCCGGTTACCGGCAGGATTCGCCCGACGTCACGCCGCTCGCGGAAGAGCACGCCTACCCGGCGGATGCCGAGGACGGCTACGGCTGGGAGAAGCTGTTCGCGGAGCGGCTCTGCCGCCACTACACCGAAGACTACGGCTTGGAGACGCGGGTGGTTCGCTTCCACAACATCTTCGGTCCGCTCGGCACCTACGACGGCGGCCGCGAAAAATCGCCCGCTGCGTTTTGCCGCAAGATCGCCATGGCCGCCGACAACGACTCGATCGAGGTCTGGGGTGACGGCAAACAGACCCGCTCCTACTGCTACATCGACGATTGCGTCGAGGGAATCTGCCGGCTGATGCGGTCGGATCACCGCGATCCGCTCAATCTCGGCCAGGACCGCCTGATCTCGGTGGACGAACTCGTCGAGATGGTCGCCGCGGCGGCCGGCAAGTCGATCAAGAAGGAATACGACACCAGCAAGCCCCAGGGCGTCCGCGGCCGCAACAGCGACAACAGCCGGCTGCGCAGCGTCCTCGGCTGGGTGCCGCAGACCAGCCTGGAGCGCGGCATCGAGATCACCTACCGCTGGATCCGCGAGCAGCTGGAAGCCCGCGCGCAGGGCGATTGATTTCGCCGTGCGTCGTATGGGCATGAGGCACGACAGTCGGAGTCGACACGATGCAAGCGTCGGAAGCTCAATCTTCTCCTCTGGTAACCGTTCTCATGCCGGTCTGCGATGGAGAGCAGTTCCTTCGCGAGGCGATTGACAGCATACTGGCGCAGACCTTTACGAATTTCGAATTCCTCATTCTCGATGATGCCTCGATGGATTCCAGTCGCTCCATCGTCCTCAGCTATGACGATCCTCGAATTTGTTTGCTTGCGAACGATCGCAACCTTGGCGTAACGCGAACTCTCAACCGCGGAATCCAACAGGCCCGAGGTCGCTACGTGGCGCGCATGGATGCTGATGACCTCTCGATGCCGGAGCGCCTGGAGCGACAGGTGGCCCATCTCGACGCGAATCCTGATTGCGCCATCGTGGCGACATTCGCTCGGATCATCGACACTCATTCAGTGCCGCAGGGAGAGATCTGTATCGACCTTTCTCCTCAGGAACTCGATTGGCAGCTTCAGTTTGGAAATCGCCTGATTCACGGTGCGGTTATGATGCGAGCTGACGTCGTTCGTCGACTGGGAGCCTACGACGAGGCCATGAAGTGCTCGCAGGACTACGACCTCTGGCTCCGCATCAGCGATGAACACGAGATCCACACGCTGCCGGAGTTCCTCTACTCATGGCGGCAGCACGGTCGGGGGATCAGCTCGCTTTACGCTGACGAACAGGAGCGTTATGCGACGCAAGCGCGGGTTTCCGCACGGCGAAGGCGCATCGATCGTATTCTTACCGGTGTGAGTGAAGGCAAGCTTAGCCCCACGGAAGGTGCTCGAATCTTGTTGAAACGCATGCGAGACGAAGATGAGTATCGCGCCGTTCTTCGCGAGCGTCGGGACTTGATAAGCAGGCTTCGCGTTCGGATCAAGATCTTCGATACGGTCTGTTACTGGTTTTCAGAATACCGGCGTCTACGCGAGGTGCGCGAAATCATTCGATCCTGTGCGGCGAGCGCCTGCTATGTCGATTCGGCGGGGAAGCGGATGGAAGTGCTCATCACGGGCAGCGCCCAGCCGGGTTGACTTCAGGCGCTCAGCCGTTCGATCGCGATGGGCAGCGCAACGCGATAGAGCACCCAGGCGGCGAGTAGAATGACAAGCGCGATCCCGGAAACCCACAGGAATCCAACCCAGTC
>JAFDBP010000211.1 GCA_019313245.1 Deltaproteobacteria bacterium | reverse complement strand
GGTGCTCGACCCAGCCTCGACGGGGCGGCGCAAGCGGGTCCGGGTCGAAGGCAACGCGGACGCGCTCGCCGAGCGGCTGCTGGGGTTGGCGGGCGGCGCCCGCTCCGATTAGCCTCCCCTGCCCGGGCCGGCGAGCCCCCGATCGACCACCCCGCGCAGCGGAACAACGGACGCGCACTGCGAATCTCTCGAGATCGCGCGGTGCCAAGAGATGCGAAATGCCGATCTACGAATACGCGTGTGAAAAATGCGAGAGCGAATTTGAGGTGGAGCAGCGGATCACGGACGATCCGATCAAGAGCTGCCCGGGCTGCAAATCGAAGAAGATCAAGCGATTGATCTCGCGGACCTCCTTCGTCCTCAAGGGCGGCGGTTGGTATTCGGACCTGTATTCGTCGAGCGATGGCAAAGGCGACAAGGCCGACAAATCCGACTCGAGCGACGCAAAGGGGAAAAGTGCCTCAGTGGATGCAACGCCCGCGTCCAAAAATGACTCGAAGAGCCCCGACACCTCCAGCGCGAAGAGCAAACCGTCGGACAAAGGCAAGTCCAAGAGCGCAAAAAGCGGCGCCTGAATTTCCGTTTCTTCCGTCGGCCACTCACTCGAACGCGATCGGTTGTTATACTGGTGCTCCCCCTTTTTTCCCGGAGGCAGCACACCGATGTCGAACACCAAACAGGAAACCATCGTCGTAGACGGACTCGCACTCGCGCAGGACATTCGCAAAGAGCTCGCCGAAGAAGTGAGCAAATACGCCGCAGCGGGAAAGCGCGTGCCGTGTCTCGCCGTGGTTCTCGTCGGTGACGACCCCGCGAGCGCTTCCTACATCAAGGGCAAGCAGCGCGCCTGCGCCCAGGTAGGCATGGAAGCGATCGAGCGCCACCTGCCCGCGTCGTCCTCTCAAGAGGAGGTGATCCAGGTGGTCGAGGAACTGAACCGCGACGACGCGGTCGACGGCATCCTGGTGCAACTGCCGCTGCCGAAGGGCATCTCGCCTAACGCCGTCGCGGCCGCGATCGACCCCGCCAAAGACGTCGATGCGTTGCACCCGAACACCGCGGGCAAACTCCTGCTCGGCAACCCGACCATCGCCGCCTGCACCCCGCTCGGAAGCATGGAGATTCTCGACCGCCAGGGAATCGAACTCGAGGGCGCCAACGCGGTGGTAATCGGCCGCAGCAACATCGTGGGCAAGCCCATCTCGCTGATGCTCCAGAGCCGGAATGCGACCGTGACCATGTGCCACTCGAAGACCCGCAACCTCAAGGAGGTCTGCCAGCAGGCAGACGTGCTGGTCGCGGCCGTCGGAGTCCCCCGCCTCGTCAAGGGGGACTGGATCAAGCCGGGTGCCGCGGTGATCGACGTGGGCGTGAGCAACATCGACGGCAAACTCGTCGGCGACGTCGACACCGAGGGCGCCAAGGGCATCGCGCGCATCATCACCCCGCACCGCAGAGGCGTGGGGCCGATGACGATCACCATGCTCTTGCGCAACACCCTGACCGCCTACCGAGAACGCACGGGCGAATGACATCGCTGAAGCGGACCCCGCTCTACGAGACCCACCGGCGCCACGGGGCCCGCATGATCGAATTCGGCGGCTTCGAGCTGCCGGTCCAGTACACGTCCATCCGCGAAGAGCACTTCGCGGTTCGCGAAGCGGCGGGGCTGTTCGACACCTCGCACATGGGCCAGATCGAGTTCGAGGGGCCCGATGCGATCGCGGCGGCCGGCCGGCTCTTCAGCCGCAACCTCGCGGCTCTCGCACCGGGGCGCGTCCAGTACGGACTGCTCTGCAACGAAAACGGCGGCGTCGTCGACGACATCACCTGCTACCGCGAGCGCGAAGACTTCGCGTTCTGGTGCGTGAACGCGGCGAACATCGAGAAGGACCACCGCTGGATCCTCGATCACGCCGCCTCGGCCGAAGGCGTGCGCGACGCGAGCGCTGAAACCGGCCTGCTCGCCCTGCAGGGACCCGCGAGCGCAGCCATCCTGGCCCGGGTGGGTGCGGCCGACGCGGCCGCGCTGCGCCACTTCCGCTTTGCGCGCACGCAGGTCGCGAATTGCCCGGCGATCGTCTCGCGGACGGGCTACACGGGGGGCGACGGCTTCGAGATCTACCTCGACAGTGACAATCTGCCACAGGTGTTCGAGGCCCTGCTCGGCGAAGGGGGGCCGCTCGGGCTCGTGCCCGCGGGCCTCGGGGCCCGCGACACGCTGCGGCTCGAGGCCGCCCTCCCCCTCTACGGGCACGAACTCGACGAAGACACCTCGCCCCTGGCGGCCGGGCTCGGGCGCTTCGTGGATCTCGAGGCGGGCGGCTTCATTGGCGCGGAAGCCATCGCCCGAGCCCGGGATGCGGGCCTCTCCCAGCAGCTGGTAGGGTTCGCGCTCGAAGAGCGCGGCGTCGCGCGGGCTGGCTGCGCGGTGACCCTGGCGGGAGAAACCATCGGCCGAGTGACCTCGGGGGGGCCCTCCCCAACCCTCGGCAAGTCGATCGGTCTGGCGTACGTTTCAGCTGGGGTGACCGAACCGGGCAGCGGATTTCAAGTGGTCGTGCGAGACCGCGCGTTGCAGGCCCGCGTGGTCGAAACACCCTTCGTCTAGCCGAGACTAGATCGAAGGCGGAGGAGAGCGTGGATTTCGAAATTCCGGACGAACTGTATTACACGGCTGACGATGAGTGGGTGCATGCCGAGGACGACTTCGTCACGGTAGGCGTGACCGATTTTGCCCAGCAGCAACTCGGCGACATCGTGTACGTCGAGCTCCCGAGCGTGGGCGACCAACTCGAATCGGACATGGCCTTCGGCGTGATCGAATCCGTCAAAGCCGTGTCGGACCTCAACGCGCCGGTTTCCGGACAGGTGATTGAAATCAACGAAGAGCTCGTCGACCAACCCGAAATCATCAACGAAGAGTGCTACGGGGCCGGCTGGATCATCCGGATCAAACCGACCGACGAGGAGGAAATCGAGTCGCTCCTCGACGCGGACAGTTACCGCAAGATCATCAGCAAGCGGGACACCTGATCGATTCCTGTGAGTGAAATCGCAAACCGCTGGAGCGCCGCCGTCTTCGCATGCCTAGCGCTCGTGGGCGGCTGCAGTCACAGCGGCGGCGACGGTTTCAATCCGATCGACCTGGTGGTTCCCAGCTTCAGCGACGACGACCTGCGCCAGATCGGCATGGATGCCGACCGCGAAATCCAGCAACAGGTCGAGATCATCTACGATCCGATCGTATCGGGTTATCTCAACGAACTCGGACAGACACTCGCGAGTCAGATCGCGCCGCAGCCGTTCATCTACCGGTTTCGGGTGATCAAGGCGAAGGACCTGAACGCCTTTGCGCTTCCCGGCGGCTACATCTACATCCACAGCGAAACACTCATGCGGGTCGGCAGCGTCGACGAACTGGCGGGCATCCTCGGCCACGAGATCGCCCACGTGCAGGCGCGGCACTTTTCGAGGCGAGAGGCGAAGAGCGCACTGCCGGGCCTGGTCGCGCGCGCGATCAGCATGGGCGCAGCCGTCGCCGCCAAGGAGCCCGGGATCGCGGTGGCTGGCGAGGGCGTGAACGTCGCGCTCAAGATCGGATTCACGCGCGAGTTCGAGGCCGAAGCCGATCACCTGGGCGCCATCTGGGTGACGCGCGCGGGCTACGACTCGGTCGCGTTGACGCACTTCCTCGACAAGATCATCCGCACCACGGAGGGCTTTCCCGATTACCTCCCGCCCTACCTGGCCACGCACCCCTTCCCCGAGGATCGGATTCACGCGATCGAGGCCGAAGCCGAAACCCTGAATCCGAAACCGGTATCGGACCCGGAGCTCGCCGCCGCGCTGCCGCGCGTGCAGGCGCGCTTGGCGCTGCTGCTCGAAACCGGAAGGACCAACCTCAACCTGGGCGTCCCCGAGCCGAGTGACCCGCGCATCGAAGCCGTGATCCAGCGCGCGGAAGAAATTGCAGAGAGCGGCGATCGCGACCGCGCGCTGCTCCTGCTGGCTCGGATCGACCAACTCGAGCGCGCGGATCCCCGGGTTCCATTCATGATCGGAGAACTGCTCTACGAGAGCGAGCGCTACGACGAAGCCGCCGCGAGCTACCTGCGCGCAACCCAGCTGGACACATCGCGCGCGCTGGTCTTCTTCAAACTCGGCCTCGCGTTCAAAGAGGCCGGGCAATCGCACCGGGCCGTCTACGCGTTCGAACAGGCCGTGCTGCGCACCGCCGAGGCCAGCGAGCTGCGCAAGCGATCCGAGTGGGAGATCTTCAAACTCACCTTCGTGCCGATCGAAGCATCGGGCTTCTTGGACACTTCGGACTCGGATGCGATCGACGCCGCCGAGGCCGCGGCCGAGGCGGAGATCGCAGAGGATGCCGAACCCGCAACCGTTTGGGAGTTTTCGACCGGAACCTCCCAGATCGCCTGGTGGGCCCGGCTCGGTTCGAAATTTCGGCAGTACGCCGATCAGTTCACCGTGCGCTGGATCGCGCCGTCGGGAGAAATCTCCAAGCAAAAGCGCGCCCTGAAACGCAGTGCCGAGCTGATCGTTTCGGCGCTGGATTTCGATGACGAGCGAGTCGCCACCGAGGGGCGCTGGACGCTCGAACTCGTGTTGGAAGACGACGTGATCGACCGCCAGATCATCGCGATCCGCCGACAGACCGAGGCCCAACTCGAGCCGCTCTGACGGGTGATTCCGGCGCCTACTCCTGCTGTAGCCGCTGGCGGGCGATCTCGACCCAGGTTCCCGCGGGCTCGAGCTGGAGGTAGCGCCGCCAGTGGCCGCGCGCCTTCCGGCGCAGGCCGATCTTCTCGTAGACCAGGGCCAGGCTGACGTGGGCGTCCGCGTACATCGGATCCGACTCGAGCGCGACCTTGTAGTGTCGCAGGGCCATCTGATAGCGGCCCTCTTCTTCGAGCAGCGTCGCGAGGTTGAGGTTGGCTTCGACGTGGCGGGGATCGATCACGAGCGCGCGCTCGAAACAGATGCGCGCACTCGCGAGCCGGTCCTGATTGAAATAGACCGATCCCAGGTTGCAGTGTGCGTCCGCGAAATCCGCATGGCATTCGATCGCGCGCTTGTAGGCCTCGATCGCTTCCGCGTAGGTGCTGCGATTCGAATCGAGCTTGCACCCCTGCTCGAACCAGTTGACGGCCGCCTCGCACAGCGAATCGCCGGTTTCGGGCGCGCGCAGCGATACCGGAGAATGCGTTTGCGAGGGGGTGAACTCGAGCACGAGCTGCCCATCGGGCTCGATCAGAACGCCGTCGTGCCGAACCACCACGCGCCGCGATCCGTCGAGCCAGGGGCGCAACGAACCCAGCGGCCGATCGACGTCGGGAATCCGCTCGCGCAGCGCATCGACACTGCGGCGGATTCGGCGCAGCGATACACCGCGGTCGATCAGCGACAGCACCGAGCGAACGGTAACCAGATCGCGAAACTCGAATTCGTTGGCTTCGCGGTGCGAATCACCCGAGTTGCGCGCAGCAGTCGGCTCCAGCAGCGCGGTGCGCTCCCAGTATTTCAGCCGCGCTCGAGAAACTCCGGTAATCCGCGCGACATCGTCGAGCGTGTAGGTCCCCACCGCAGGGGAGAGTACAACGACTGCGCGGCGACGCCATCCAAAAAATGAACAAACGCCTAGGTTTAGAGCGGCAAACGAAAAGCCCTACCGGAACCCGGCACGAGTTGAATGCAGTCGCGATTCACTTTCGATCGCTGCAATTTAGCTAGCATTGCTCACGTGATTACTCACGCGTTCGCACGCAAGAGCAAGCTCAGGAGAAGCGTCGGCTTCGCCGCCTGCATCCTCTCCATCACACTGGGTCTGGCCTGCTCGCTCGACCCGCGCGACGAACGGCCCGGGCTCGGCCTGTCGGGTGAAGTCAACCGGCAGCCCGTTCGGGATTGGTCGTTTACCTCCGAGATCCAGGAGATCTTCGTCGAAACCGCAACTCCCTACTTCATCCCCCACTCCGTGACGGTCTGGTGCGCGACACTCGAGGATCAACTCTATCTGGGCGCCTGGGAGGCGGACACCAAGCGCTGGGTCGCCAACGT
>JAFDBP010000210.1 GCA_019313245.1 Deltaproteobacteria bacterium | reverse complement strand
GCCCCTACTCCGATTCAGTTTCAGCCGCGCCGTTCCGATACGAAACGCGGAGCCCAGCGATGCGCGATGCCATTCTCTCCAGCCGACCCGACGCCTCGGACGTCGCCGAAGAAATCGAGGACTTCATCGTGGGCCTCGCCGGGCGCGTGGACGACCTCCAGGACGCCGAATTCAAGGGCGATCTGGAGGATCTCGTGCGTCAGGCACAAGACCTCGGAACCGCGGCGGACGCTCTCGGCTTCGAGCTGCTGGCCGCTTCGGCCTGGGAGCTGAAGCGCTGCTGCCTGCCCGACAGCGCGGAGCAGATCCGCGAGACGCTGATCGACCTCACCGAGATCGCGAAGCGGGTGCGCATGGGCCACCGCGGGGCGGTTTGAACCGGTTACAGCCCCGCAGCCGCGAACGGGTGCGCGCGCCTAGACGAAGAACCACAGGTTGATCGGATTCCCATCGGCGTCGAGCCAACGGCCGTCTTGCCAGATCACGAAGGCCAGAATTCCCAGGTTGCTGCCCGCGTGGGCGATCACCAGCGACATCAGATTCTTGCGGTAGTAGAACCAGAGCATGGTGAGAACGATCCAGGCGATCGCGACGGGCCGCTCCCAGGCGAGATGGGAAAATGCGAACCAGGCGACGACGACCGCGAAGCTGCGCCAGCGGAAGCGCCCGATGGGCACGTCGCGAAAGTCGTCGCGCTTGTCGCAGACGTCGATGTAGCGCAGCAACCAGCTGCGGACGAAGAGCTCCTCCATGAACGGAGTCACCACGCCGTAGCCGAGCGCGCGCACGAACAGTGCGAGCGGCACCAGCGAGGCGCCCCAGAGGGCCGGATCGAAGCCGGGTTCGTCGGGGCGCATCGAATCGATCCAGAGGTAAGGAGCCATCCAGAGCGCGGCTCCCGCGATCCCGACTCCGAAGTCGAGCGCGAACCCCCCGAGTCCAAACGGGTAGCCGCGCAACTCCGGATAGTGGCCCCGCTGGTAGTAGAAGAGCAGGAAACCCACTGGAGCCGCAACCTGGAGCGGCAGCACGTATGGCTGCAGTCCCTCCGGCAGCCCGCCGCCGATCGAAACCACCAGCATGAACGCCAGGTAGGGCAGGAAGTACGCCCCCCAACCGTGGCCCTCGCGGCGAGCCTGCGGCGGGTTCTTCGACAGCTGCTCCATCGCTCGCTCTACCTCCTTCTGCCGCGCCCACCCCGGCCTCCGCGAGGTTGCCGGGAGGCTACCTGAAATACCGCGCCGCGAGCGCCCGGGCCTCAGGCTCAGCGACGAGCAGACGATAAGCAAGAAGCGCGCAATCGATGCGCTTTTGCACGTGATCAGAGGCCCATGCTCTTCTTCGAGTACTCGTTTCTATTCGTCTTCCTGCCCCTCGTGCTGGTGGTCTATTTCAGCCTGCCGCACGCCGCCCGCAATCTCTGGCTGCTGATTTCGAGCTGCGTCTTCTACTCGTTTTCGAGCTGGATGTTCCTGCCGGTGCTCTTCTGTTCGATCGTGGTCGATTTCGTGGCAGGGGGGCGAATTGCCCGCACCTCCGATCCGGCGGCGCGCAAGCGCTGGCTGATCCTCTCGCTGGTCACCAACCTGGGCGCGCTCGCGGGGTTCAAGTACCTGGGCCTGATCACCTCGGGGCTCGGCGACCTCTTCGGACACGAGCGCATCCCGTTCCTCGAAGCCGCGCTTCCGATCGGGATCTCCTTCTACACCTTCCAGTCGATGAGCTACTCGCTCGATCTCTACCGGCGCCGGATTCAGCCGGCCCGCAGCTTCCGCGACTTCGCGGCCTACGTCTCGATGTTCCCCCAACTGATCGCCGGCCCGATCGTGCGCTATGCGGATCTCGAGCCCCAACTCGCCCGCCGCGACCACGACACCGACCAGTTTGCGAGCGGCGTGTACCTGTTCGTCGTCGGCATGGCGAAGAAATTGTTGGTCGCCGACACGCTTGCGAAAATCAGCGGGCCGCTGTTCGCGCAATCCGATCCGGGGTTTTGCGACGCCTGGATCGCGATGATGCTGTTTTCCGGTCAGATCTACTTCGACTTCTCGGCCTACTCGGACATGGCGATCGGCCTCGGGCGCCTGTTCGGATTCGAGTTTCCCGAGAATTTCCGCTCGCCCTATCGAGCGACCTCCTTCGCCGATTTCTGGCGCCGCTGGCACATCACCTTGTCGAGCTGGCTGCGCGACTACCTCTACATCCCGCTCGGCGGCAACCGGAGAGGCGCGCTCCGCACCTACCTGAACCTGCTCGTCACCATGTTGCTCGGCGGTCTTTGGCACGGCGCGAGCTGGAATTTCATGCTCTGGGGCGGCGTGCACGGTGGCCTGCTCGCGCTGGAGCGGCTCTGCCGCGGTCGGATTCCGGCTCCGCCGAAGATCGCGCGGCAGATATTGATCTTTCTCGCCGTGACCGCCGTCTGGGTTCCGTTCAAATTCGAGGCGTTCTCGCAGACCCTGCTCTGGTGGGGTGCCATGTTCGGGGCTGCCGGGTTCGGGTCCGCGAGCCTCGTCGAGGTCGGGGCCGCGGCGCTGATGTTGCTGCTGGTCTGGCTTCCGCGCCGCGTCTACGACTGGGATCTGCGTTTCGATCTGCCCCAGATCGCCTACGTGAGTGCGCTGTTCATCTCCGCAATCCTGGTTGGATACGGTCGGGTGGAAATCTCGCCGTTCCTCTACTTCCGGTTCTAGAACGAAGGGTCGATCGCGCCGCTTCCTGTTTCTGATGCTCGTGCTCTGGGCCGTGCTGTTCGTCCAATCCTCGTTCTTCGAGTCTCCGGAGTTTCGGGTCTGGGAATCGATCCGAGACGACGAAACGCAGCGCTTCGCGGCCAATCAGCAGATCGCGATGCAGGAGATCGGCGACCTCGGCCGCTTGAGCTGGGTTCGAAGTCTGCAGGTTCCGCGTGAGGTGGTCTTCACCACGGATCGCTGGGGGTTGCGCAATCCGATCGAGATCGAGCACCCGCGGGTCGTCGTTCTCGGCGACAGCTACGTGGCGGGCTCGAGCGTCACGGATCGAGAGACGCTCACGGTCGCGATGAGCCGAGAACTCCGCGAACCGATCTACAATTTCGCCGTCCAGTCCGTGGACGTGCCGGCGCTGTTTCTACGAGACCCCCGCTTTGCAGAGAACCCACCGGAGATCGTGATCTGGGCGCCGGTCGCGCGGCAGATTCGCCCGCGCCCACTCGCCTTCCCAGCTCTAGGCGAGGATTCCCCCAGCGCGTTCGAGAGCGCCCTGTTCGCGATTCGCCGCGCGGGTGAAGCCCTCGAGGGTTTCGAGGGGCGGCTCAACCGCGACAACGGCCTCACGCACTGGGCGCGCTACCTCTACAACGAGCTCCAGCACCGCTGGTTCGGCAACCCCAATTTGATCGACACGCCGGAGGGGCGGTTTCTCGCGCTGGGCCTCGAGGATCAGGGCCTCACCGTCTCTGCCGAAGAGCGCGAGGTAGAAACCGTAATCGCGATGGTGCAGGCCTTTTCGACTTTCCTGGCCGAACACCGCGTCCACCTGATCTACTGCCCGATCCCGGAATCGGGAACCATCTATCCCGAATTCTTTCCGGAAGAAGCCCGCGAGGCGCTCGCGTTACCGAGTTTTCTGGACCGCTTGATCGATGGGAGCCGCGCGCGCGGCGTCCAGGTCGTCGATCTGCGCCCGATCTTCCGGGCCAACAAATTCCCCTACCTCTACCAGCCGGACGATTCGCACTGGAACCCGCGCGGGATCCAGCTGGCCGCTTCCGCACTCGCCGAAGCGGTTCGCGACTTCGACGACAACCGCATCAGATCAGCCGCAGTCGATTGATCGAAATGAGGTCGGCGACGATCTGAGCCGGCCCGGTGGTGTACAGGCGCACGCGATGCTGCGCCGCAGCTTCCAGACATCGCGGCATGCGGCCCCGGTACCAGGGGCGGGTCGTGACGAAGGCCAGATACACGACAGCCCGGCGACCGTGATTCGGCGCCGGGCTGCGTGGTGTTGTGGTAGCGCGTACGACTAGCGGCTAACGGCGGCGACGGCCTCCCCAGGCCAGGCCCGTCAGACCCAAGCCCAGGAGCGCCAATGTGTTCGGTTCCGGTACTGGAGAAGCCCAGCTCGCGTTGGCCCCACCGCCGTCCAGCATCGTGGTGGTGATCGGACCAGCCAGAGCAAAAGTGGCAGTGATCTCGGCGCCTGCGATATCGCCGCCCGTTACCGTCGTCCCGCTGACGGTGTCATCGAGATCGATTGTAAAGGTGAATGTGTCACCAGGGCCGAGTTCGCCAGCGGCAAACGTTATCGTGAGAACCTTGTTGGTACCGTCGACGCTATCTGTCTGGTAAGGGTCCGCGCTGTTGAACGGTGAGCTGCCCCCGCCCGCGATGTCATATTCCGCATTCGGGCTCAGTGTCAGATCGATGACTACCGTGAGGATGTCCTCGGTCGACAATGCATCGTTCGTGATCGTAAAAGTATCGCCCGCATTTTCGGGGTTACCATCTTCCGAAAATGTACCTGAATGGATGACTGCAGCTGATGCGGGCTGAGCAAACAAGCAGGCGAGCACGATTGCAAAGCAGCTGCCTGTCAACCTTAAAAAATATTGTCGTGCGTCCATTTGCCGTATCCTTTTTTTTCCATGCCGGCGCTACCACGAGATGTGGGTCGGTCTGTCTTGACCTCAGTTATCGGGGGAACGCTCTAGCCGCTTGAGAAGTCGCTTCTTTTTTTCTTTCCATACCGGGTGTATTTTTTCGTATTCACCGAAACACGTGATGACCGCGCTGGAGAGCTGCAAACGGGCTGATACCCTCCCTCGCCGCTCGGCGACCCCGCCCTTCGAGGCGAGGTGCATCAAGGAGACGCAAAGCCATGGAAATCTTCCGCGAATACGCGATCGAAGCCGCGCACCGGCTCCCGCGGATGCCCGAGGACCACAAGTGCTTTCGGCTGCACGGCCATTCCTTTCGGATCGAACTCTGGATCGCGGGCGAGCCCGATGCCGAGACCGGCATGCTGATCGACTTCTTCGATGTGGATCGGGCGTTTCAGCCGATCTTCGAGCAACTCGACCACCATTACCTGAACGAGATCGAGGGGCTCGAAAATCCCACGAGCGAGAATCTGGCGCGCTGGCTGTGGGAGCGGGTCGCGCCGGAGATCCCGGGCCTATCCCGGGTGGTGGTGCGGGAAACCTGCGACACGGGCTGTGTCTACCGCGGGGACGGTTGAGCCGATTCCGCGCGCCCGATCACGGATTGCCGAAGACGTCCTCGAGCACTTCGCGCAGGATCGGGAGCAGATCGATCTCGCTGTGTTCGGCATCCTTGAAATAGCCCGCGTAGACGGCCACGTAGTCCCGCTCCGCGTTGATCAAGAGCCCCTGCCCCGACCAGCCTCCCTTGTAGAAGTCGCCGTTGTCGAAGACGAGATCCCACTGGTAGACGTTGTGCTTGACGTCGCTTGGTGGCGGTGGGCCAAAACGAGAATTGGCGAGGAGTTCCGGCCGGCCGCCGTACAGGATCCGGTCGAGGTAGCGGTCGGAGACGATTCTACGGTCCGAGACCCCCCCGTAGCTCGGCGTGAAGAGCAGACCGAAGCGAGCCAGATCGCGCAGCGAGGATGTGAAGCCACCGTGTGTCAGGGGCACGCCGTAGCGGCCGGCGAAGAAGGTCGCGTCCGCTTCAGCCCCGATGTGCCTCCAGACCTCTCGCGTAAATGCGTCCTGAAACGGCATTCCGGTGATCTTCTCGACCATCCAACCGAGTAGGAAGGTGTTCACGCCCGAGTAGTCGAAACGGGTTCCGGGCTTCGCCCAATAGCCGTAATCGAAATCGATCAACATGTCGTAGGGGTTGTCGGGGCTTGAATCGGTTCTGAATCCGTCGCCCAATGCGGTCTCGTAGCGGAAATAACAGGCGTCGAAATCGGCGTAATTGTCCGTGCAGTCGATGCCGGAGGCCATGTCGAGGATGTCGATGACCGAGATGCCGGCGAGTTCGGAATCCTTCAATTCGGGGATGTAGAGTTCGATCGGGTTCGCCACATCGACCAGACCGCGGTCCTCGAGAATCGCGACCAGCGTCGACACCAGCACCTTGGCCACCGACCAGTAGATCGGTTTTTGATACGGCTCCATTCGCGGGTAGGCCTCGAAGGCGATCTCGCCCTCGTGGAGGATCACAAGCCCCATCGTCGTCGAGTCTTCGCCGTTGAGGAAGTCGGCGAAGCGCGCGGTACCCGACGGGGTCTTCACCGGATGGTTCGCGATTTCGTCCATCAGCCGATAGCCCAACTCGCGCACCGGGCCTGCGCGATAGACGGTGACGCTCGGATAGACCTGCTGGATGTTCTTGAAATACCAAGCTTGTTGTTCGCCGACGACGTCCCACCACGCGGTGTTCTCGGGATGAGCGCGGTGCCAGCGGAAGGTCTCTTCGACGCTAGAGGCGGGTTCGAAGGCCTCTCGCCCGACGCCCCGGTCGGTGTTCGCACAGCCGATAAGGAGTGCGGCGATCAGTGTTGCGGCTACGGCTGGTTTCGACGCCACGGTCAACCTCCGTTCGTTTCTCCTCTAGCCGACTTCAATGACGCGCAAAAGCGATTCGGCGCGGCAGTAAGTCACCCGCCCCGAGGTCGTTGTAACACCCCTCAACTCGCGGACTCATCCGCTCGAGCGAATTGTACCCAGATCGGGGCGTGATCCGAGGTGTCGGATTCCAAAACGCGGCGCTCCGCAACCACCAGTCCGCGGTAGTAGACGTGATCGACGGTGTGCCCGAAGATCGCCCTCGGATTCTTGTCGTCGAATTCCACTCGGCGCATCAAACGCTTTTCGACGAGAACGTCTTCGAGAATGCTCAATCGCGACTCGCTCCAGCTATTGAAGTCACCCGCGACGATCTTTGGGCCCTCGTGGTGATCGAGTTCCGCAGCGAGACGATCGAGCTGCGAACGGAACGCGGCCGTGCCCAGGGTGAAATTGACGGCGTGGATATTCCCGACCAGAAGCGTTTCCTCGCTCCCCTCGATCGGATATCGAGAGACCAGCGTGGATTTGGGCAGCGAGAACAGCGGCTCCATCGTTCGCTGCACACAGGCCGAGGCCGGCGCGACCGACGAAGCCGTCATCACGCCGGTTTCGACTCGATACTGCTTGAAGGTCGTCGCGAGATCCCAGGAAAGCGCCTGGCGCTGCAGGAAATCGCGCAGCCCATCCTTCAGATAAGCCTCCTGAAGCACGAGCAGATCCTGGTCGACGCTCAGCCGCTCGAATTCCTCCAACCAGCCGTCGTCCTGCCCCTTGTGGGTGTTCCAGATCAGCAGGTTGATCTTCGACGGATCCAGAAATCGGGCGTCGTCGGCTTCGGCAGAACTGACCACGTGATCTGGAGCGACCGGATGGCATGCGGAGCCTTCCGCACCTGGCGTCCCAATGCGCAGCGTGCGGATCGATACGGCCCGGGGAACCGTCGCGCAGGCTGTCGCCACCAGCGCGCCCAATAACAGAGCTAAGAGACCTCTCACGAGGCGGGGAGTATCCCCAAAGACTCGATTTTCGCCATCGTTCCGCCAGGAATCGATGCCCCGTGGGGGGAGTCGGCGATCACCGAAACCGGGCCGTCAAGCGGCCGTAGACGCTCCAACCCGGGCCTGGAAGGCGTTCGCCCATCGACACCCCACTGCTGTCGATTCGACTGATCCCCGCCAGTTGATGCGCGTAGTCGGCGTCGAGCACGTTGTCGCCCCCGACCTCGAGTTCGATGCCCTCGGAGACCTCCCAGCTGGCGAAGACGTTCATCACGCCCCAGCCGCCCGTGGGAGACTCGCCATTGCTGGCCGACACATGGCTCTGGCGCGCCGCATAGACGCCCTCGACGGCCACCTGCCAACCGTTTCCGAGGTAGCTCAGGGTCGTGCGCCCGCGAAGCGGCGCGATGCGGTAGAGGTTGTCGTCGATGTCCCGCCGCTTTGCGCGCACCCAACTCAGCGTGCCGTCGAGTTGCAGGTTCAGCGGCAATCGCACCGCGTACGGAACGTCGAGTCCAAAGAGTTCGGCCTCGACGTTCGCGAACACGAGTGCCGTGGTGGGGCCGCTGAGCGCGATCACGTCGGCGTTGGTCGATGGCACGCCCTGGATGTAGTCGTCCACCCAGTGATAGAACGCGCGCGGAGCCACGTAGAAATCCGCGCGCCGCCACTCCACGCCCAGATCGACCAGATAGGACTCTTCGGGATCGAGACCGATGTCGCCCACATAGTTGTTGCCGTCTGCAAGTCCCCCCGTGGCCTGGAGCGGGAGCCACGCGTAGCGTTCGACGTAGGACGGAGCCCTCGTCTTCCGGCCTCCCGATAGCTCGACCAGCCAACCGCTCCAGGGTTCTACGGCCAGCTTGACCACCGCGTCGACGAGATGTTCGAACTTCTCGCGATTTGCAGCATTGAAGGCGTCTCGCAATTGCTGAGCCGGCGGAAGCATCGACGCGGGAATGCCGCCGATGTCGACGTTGCCCGCGTCCATGTGAATCAGGCTGTAGCGGACGCCGAGTTCGAGCTTCCAGCGCTCGCCGAAATTTCGCCGCCATTCGCCGAAGAGCGAATAGCGGTCGCGATCGACATGGTTGAAGTTGCTGACGAAGAAGGCGGAGCTGTTGGGGTTCGATACGTCCATGTCGTGGTCGACCAGGTGCCCGTCGGTTCCGACTGCGAGCGTGCCATCGTAGAAAGGCAGACTGGTTTTCGCCTCGTAGCCGAACGCGGTGCTCGTCGCATGGGTCGATCGAAAAAGGGCGGCCGATGCGGGCGGCGTCCGCAGGCCGAAGTTGTCCATCACGTGATCCACGTCCATGAAGTAGGCGTTCAGCGCAATTTCCGCGCCCGACCAATGGCCGCTGTATTCGATATTGGCGATTTCGGTATTGACGTACTTGATATCCATCGGCAGCGCGGGATTCCCGCTGCGCCCGGTGTCGTTGTGCCGGTAACCGATGCCGACCTCGTGTTGCTCGGTCAGGCGCACGCCGTAACCGCCACCGTAGGTGTAGCGTTCGAACTCGGTCGGCACGATCCGACCCTTTGCGGCGCGCATGTCGTCGCCGACCTCTGCAGATCCCACCAGTTGGAACCGGTGTCGTTCATTGGCCAGCGACAGGATTCCACCTCCCGCGATCGAGGAATCGACGCTTCGACCGGAGACCTGGGCATCCGCAGCTGCGGAAAACGATTCGCTGTCGGTGAACTGGCTGCGTTTGAGTTTTGCGTGCGCGCTTCCGCCGATGCTCTCTGCGCCCGCACTCACCGAGGCGATCCCGCGCGGGACTGCGAGATTTTCGAGCAGAATTCTCGGCGCGTAGTGGAGGGGCGCATCCATCCAATTCGGGCCACCCGGAGAGATGTACATGCCATCGATCCGAACCCCCACACGGCTACCGAACATGCCGCGATATTGAACCTGGCCGCTGAGCGGCCCGTTGTTCACGACATCGCCACCGGGGACGAGATTCATCATTTCGGTGGTGTCGGGCGCGTTGGGCGTCGCTCGATCCGGAGTGACGACGAACAAGTCGGCCACGCCCGTATCTTGACCTCTGATCAGAATTTCTTCGATCGACGGGTCGGGCTCGGTCGCGAGACTCCTATCGGCGCTTCCGGCAACCGCCGCGGCCAGGCCGATCGACAGCGCGACCGCGCGCGCCAAATCCGAAGAAACCTCTCGCCCCGACCGCATCCGAGCGGCAATTCGAACACTCGCTGAAACGAGTGAATTCACGATGTTCTCTCCATTCCCAAATCGCTGCGAATACGCGTGCGTGCAGCCGGCCCCGGTATGCACGCCACGGATGAGGAGTTGCGCAGGCTTCAGGCGACGCTTCGATGTCCTGGTGGACGCTTGGAGAAATCAGCTGGAGATGGGAACGTGATCGACGGATTGCGGTGACGCCTGGGTGTACTCGCCAGCCAAGTCGAAGACGTCGCAGTCACGGCGGATGGATGCCGGATCGACCGCGCACACCCGGATGGCGTTGCCGAGCCGCACGAATGAATTCGCAGCGGCTTGACCGTCCTCGCAGCCGCACGGGCAGCGCGCCTGAAGCTCGCGCTGGGGCGACGCCGCAGTGCCATGGCGATGCTCAGTGGCGTGACGCAATGCCCGGGTTTCGCAATCCGCGTGCGCATTCGCGACGCCTTCCGCATGCGGTACGTGGGCGGGCATTTCGGTGATCCCGCCAATACATGGCGAGGCGCCGACGCAGAGGTAGATCGAGAAAATCAGCACTGAAAGCAGCCGCATCGCCGAAAGCCTGCCGAATCCTCGAATTTCGCTCAAGCGAGCTCGAATCGCGACCCTGCAGGGTCGCGGTCCGGGTGCGGCGCCCAAAAAGCCTCGCTGACGGCGTTCGGGGGCTATAGTGCGCGGAGTTCAACCGCCCGTTATCAAACGAGGGATTCCATGCGAACTCACAGTGGACACCGCAACAACGCGTGCATGCTTGCAGTCGTCATTTCGCTGCTGCTCTCGACCGCTTGTGCGCACGATCCGAGAGCCAATCCCAGCGCTGACGATGCGCGCAGTTTTGTCGAGGCGGCAAACGCTCGACTCGAGGCGCTCGGGGTTCGCGCGGCGCGAGCGGAATGGGTCAAGGCGAATTTCATCACGGTCGACACGGAAGCCCTTGCCGCCGAAGCCTACGAAAACTACATCGCAGCGAGCGTCGAACTCGCGAAGCAGGCGGCGCAATTCAACGGTGTCGAAACCGACGCTGAAACGCGACGCCAACTCGAGCTCCTCAAGCGCGCGATCACGATGCCCGCTCCCTCCGATCGCGCGCTCACGCAGGAACTCACCCAGATCGCCGCGGGTATGGACAGCAATTACGGCAAGGCGCAGTATTGCCCCGAAGGTGCCGAGGGGGAGGATTGCCTCGACATCATCGAAATTCGCGCGATCACCGCCGAGAGCCGCGATCCCGCCGCGTTGCTCGACGTCTGGATCGGCTGGCGCACCACCTCCCCGGCCATTCGCGACGACTATCGACGCTTCGTCGAATTGACCAATCAGGGCGCGCAAGAACTCGGTTACCCGGACACCGGCGCACTCTGGCGCTCGAACTACGACATGTCACCCGATGCGTTTGCAGCCGAGGTCGACCGGCTCTGGCAACAGGTGCTGCCCCTCTACGAGTCGCTCCACTGTTATGTCCGCGCAAAACTGGCCGAGTTCTACGGCGAAGATCAGGTCCCCCTCGACCAGCCGATCCCCGCGCACCTGCTCGGCAACATGTGGGCCCAGGACTGGACCAACATCTACGACCTGGTGGCCCCAGACGACGCCGATCCGGGTTACGACCTGACGGCCTTGGTCCAGAAGGCGGGCTACGACCCGCTCGGGATGGTTCGATCCGGCGAGAATTTTTTCAGCTCGATCGGCTTCGAACCGCTGCCCGATAGTTTCTGGGAGCGCTCGCTGTTCACCAAACCTCAGGATCGCGAAGTGGTCTGTCACGCGAGTGCCTGGGATGTCGAGGATGGCGACGACCTTCGGATCAAGATGTGCATCGAAGTCAACGCCGAAGATTTCCAGACGATCCATCACGAGCTGGGCCACAACTACTACCAGCGCGCCTACAAAGATCAGCCCTACCTCTTCCGCGGCAGCGCCAACGACGGGTTCCACGAGGCGATCGGCGATGCGATCGCGCTCTCCGTGACGCCGGCCTACCTCGTCGAACTGGGCCTGCTCGACGCCGAGCCCCCGCCCTCGAAGGACGTCGGCTTGCTGTTGCGCGATGCGCTCGGCAAGGTCGCCTTCCTGCCGTTCGGAATTCTCGTCGATCAGTGGCGCTGGGGCGTCTTCTCGGGCGAAATCCCGGCCGATGCCTACAACGCCGGATGGTGGGCGCTGCGCGAGAAATACCAGGGGATTCGCCCGCCCGACGAGCGCGGCGAAGATCTCTTCGATCCGGGCGCGAAGTACCATATCCCCGGCAACACGCCGTACAGCCGCTATTTCCTCGCCGCGATCCTGCAATTCCAGTTTCACCGCGCGATGTGCGAGATTGCGGGCCACGAAGGACCGCTCAACCGCTGTACGATCTATGGCAGCAAAGAAGCGGGCCGCCGACTCAACGAAATGCTCGAAATGGGCATGAGCCGGCCGTGGCCCGACGCGCTCGAAGCGCTGACCGGCGAGCGCGAGGCAGACGCCACCGCGATCCGCGACTACTTCGCGCCGCTCCAGGCCTGGCTCGACGAGAAGAACGCGAGCAGGAGCTGCGGCTGGTAGCGGCGCCGGCTACTGATCGCCGACGGCCTCGATTGCGGCCTTGCGCGCCGCTTCGAATTCATCGCCCGGATTCCAGCTCGGCATCGCGTCGGCGTTGGCTACACGCAGGGCGGTCCAGAAGCCCAGGCTCGCGTCCTCGATCATGCCTTCGAAGTTCCAGCTTTCGTCGAATTCGTCGCTCGGTTGGTGGTAGTGAGCCGCTTCGTACTTCTTCATCTGTTCCTTGCCCCAACCGGCCGGGCGCCCGAGGAAATCGGTTCCCGCATCGAAGAAGGTCGCGGGAACGCCGATTTTCGCGAACGCGAACTGATCGGATCGATAGTAGTAGCCCCGATCGGGGAATTGATCGGGTTTGACGACCCGCCCCTGGCTGGCCGCAATTTCGATGACCACCGCATCCAGCGATGACTTTCCGAGCCCGATGAAGGTGATGTCCCGGACCTTCCCCCAGATGTTTCCGCCGTCGTAGTTGATGTTTGCGGCGATCTTTCCGGGGGCATAGGTGGGGTTTGCCGCATAGTATTTGGAACCCAGCAAGCCCTGTTCTTCGCCCGCGACGAACAGGAAGAGCGTCGACCGCCGAGGTGCCACGGGAAGCGCCTGAAGCGCGTCGGCAATCGCGAGAACCTGCGCGACACCAGTCGCGTTGTCGAGTGCGCCGTTGTAGATCGCGTCGCCGGATTCATTGGGGGTGCCGATGCCGAGGTGGTCGTGATGGGCGGTGAAGATCACGACCTCGTCGCTCAACTCGGGATCGCTACCCGGCAATCGGCCGATCACGTTGGCGGTGCGGGCTTGTGACAGCTCGTTGTCGAACGCGAGCGATGTCGTCACACCCAGAGGTACCGGCTGAAAGTCCCGACTCTTCGCCGACTCGACGAGTTCCGCCAGATCCCTTCCCGCGAGCTTCGCGAGTTCGACGGCAGCGCTCTCCGTGATCCATGACGCGATCTCGAGGCGCGCCTCATCCCCTGCGGGCAATTCGAACTGCTCGCCGCTCCAGGACGTCTGAACGACCTGCCAGGGATAGCCGGCGGACGGAACCGTGTGGATGATGATCGCACCGACAGCGCCGTGGCGGGCGGCCGTCTCGTACTTGTAGCTCCACCGGCCGTAGTAGAGCCGGGTTTCGCCCTCGAACAACTCGGGATCCCAATCCGGGTCGTTGTTCAAGATCAACAGGACCTTTCCGCTGAGATCCTGACCCGCGTAATCGTTCCAAGCGTATTCGGGTGCGTCGATTCCGTAACCGACGAAGACGACCTCTGCATTCTCGATCTTGGAAGAGGCTCGCTGTACGTCGCTCGCCGCGATGAACTGCTCCCAGTAATCGAGTGTCAGCGTCTCGCTTTCGCTTCGAAACGACCAACGCTCCGGCACTTCGGAAGTGATGCCCACGACGTCGAACTCCTGCACCCAGCTTCCGTCGGGACCAGCGGGCTCCAGGCCGATCGCGTCGAGTTGATCGGCCAGATACTGTTGGGTGCGCAGATCACCGGCCGTGGCGGGCCCCCTGCCCTCGTATGCGTCGCTCGACAGCTCCCGGATGTGATCGGCCAGGCGCGCCGCCGTGATCCGGGCGACCGCGGCCTGACCCTCTTGCGCAAGCGGCTGAAGGGTCGGCGCGTGCGAGCATCCCGCGAAGGTGAGGAGAGCGGCATACGCCCCGAGGAATTGAAAGGATCGCTGAGGTTTCGTGCGTAGCATCTGGCGCCTCCAGTTCTTCTCTGCCGTGCCCGCGCTCGGCGGCCCCATCATGGACAAGCTGAGCTGCGCCCACAAGATCGAAATTCGCGCCGCAAATCCGAACACCAAAACGCCCCATTCAACCGTTCGATCCGAGCTCGCGCTACGCTCTGCCGCCAATCAGCGCGGCGGATCTTGCACGTGGGGGATCGGCGTCCGATCTTCCAGAATTCAGATCCGGTTCGATGGAAGAAGGTGATTCCATGTCCGACACGACCTATCGAATGAATTCAGCCCAGATCCAGGCCTTCCTCGAAGTAACTCGGCACGCGATCGCAACGGTTCTTCGGGCCGATGGAGCGCCCCAGAGCAGCCCGATCTGGTTCCTGTTCGAAAACGAGCGGCTCTACTTCACGGTTGGGGTGAGCAGCGCCAAATACCGCCAGCTTCGCCGCGACCCGCGCATTGCACTCTGCATCGATGCCGGTCACCCGGACGCGCGCGCCGTATCGATCGGCGGCACCGCCGAGGTGATCACCGACCTGACTCCCGAGCAGGCAGATCTCGCATGGCGAATTACGCGGCGCTACCACGAGTCGGATGAGGAGGCGCGCCAATACCTGGCGTCTACCGAAGCAGAGGGTCCCAGTGCGCTGATCGCGGTATCGCCCGAGCGAATCATCGGCTGGGATTACAATTGAGGTTTCCATGCGCGCAAATCGACTCGTAGATGGGTTTTGCGGCAACGCTTTGCAGGGTGCAGTCCAACCGCTGCTGAGCGCGGCGATTCTGCTTCTGGTCGCGATTCATTCGGTTTCGTGCTCCGCTGCGGGAGGCGCGTCTTCGAAAACAAATCCATCGCCCGCGATCGCGCTCGAGTCGTATCCGAACATCGTCGTGGAGCGGCGGGTCGAGATTCCGCTGCGCGACAGTGTCAAGCTGCGAGCGACGCTGTTTCGCCCCGACGCGCCGGGGCGCTTCCCCGCGATCGTCTATCGAACTCCGTACGGCCAGGAAAAATACGCGGATGAGCCCGAGTTTCCGATCAAGGCCGCCCAGCGCGGTTACCTGGTCTTTCTCGTCGATGTTCGAGGTCGCTACACCTCCGAAGGCGAATTCGAGGCCTACCGCAACGAGAAACAGGACGGGTATGACGTCGTCGAGTGGGCGGCAGCCCACTCGCGGAGCAACGGCCGGGTGGGCTCCTACGGCCAGTCCTACCCGGGTTACGTCCAGTGGCTGGCACTCTCCCAGGACCCGCCGCACTACGTCACGGCCGTTCCCAGCATGACCCCGACGTCGAGTCACCATTTCTTCTATCAGGGAGGCGCATTCAACCTGACCTGGTTCGATTGGTTCATCCCGCTGATCGTCCCCGACCTGCGCCGCCGCGCGGGCGACGAATCGGGGCCCTGGGGTTACGAGGCCGCCTACGCGGAATGGCTGCCACAGCGCCGCGACTACTACATGAAGCGGCCGCTGATCGAAACCGACCTGCTGCAGCGCTGGGCACCCTATTATTACGAGTGGGTAAAACATCCCGACGACAGCGAATGGTGGCGTTTCGCGGATGTCGAGCGGGATTTCGAGCGCATGCGGGCGCCGGTCTATCTGGTGACCGGCTGGTACGACAACAATTACGGCCCCGTCGGCGCGACGCGCGGATTCAACGGCATGCGGCGAGAAGCGGCAACGCCCGAAGCGCGGGAGCGCACCAAACTCATCATCGGACCGTGGACGCACAGCAGCATCCACGTGTTGCAGACCCAATTCGGCGAAATCGACTTCGGCCCCAACGCGGGGCTCGATTTCGAAGCCCTCCTGCTTCGCTGGTTCGACGCTCGACTCAAGGGCCACGCCAACGGCATCGATGCAGAACCGCCCGTACGACTCTTCGTGATGGGGGACAACACCTGGCGCTTCGAGGACGAATGGCCGCTCGAGCGCGCACAGCCTCGAACCTGGTACCTGCGCGGGCGGGGAAACGCCTCGACGGCGCTGGGAGACGGGCGGCTTTCGACCGCGTCACCCGGAGGCGCGGAACCGGCCGACCGCTATGTGTTCGATCCCAGCAACCCGATCTGGGACGCGCAATTCGAGACCTCGGGCGCACTGGATCAGGCCGGCGTCGAATCGCGCGCGGACGTCCTCGTCTACACCACGGAACCGCTCGAGCGCGATCTCGAAGTCACGGGAGAGATGGTCGCGGAACTCTTCGTTTCGATCGATCGGCCCGATACGGATCTGGCCGTTCGCGTGACGGATGTTCACCCGGACGGGACGTCCTACGCGATCAATGGTCCGGAAGCGGGTTATCTACGCCTGCGCTACCGGGAGGGATTCGATCGACAGACCCTGATGGAACCGGGGCGCATCTATCGGGTGCGGATCGGCGACATGCTCACTTCGAACGTCTTCAAGAAGGGGCATCGAATTCGCTTCCAGATCACGAGCAGCCGCGCCCCGCACTACGACCCCAACCCCAACACCGGTGGCGAAATCGCGACCGCCACCCGGTTACAGCCCGTCGGCGTCACGATTCATCACGACGCGTCACATCCATCCAGAGTGATCCTGCCGATCATTCCGCGCGGCTGATTGCTGTGTTGTGGACAAAGCGGGTCAACGGAATCGGCTGGAGGGTATTCGCGCTGGTGGTCGCAGCCTGGCTCGCCGGGTGCGCTGAGGCGGAGCCTCCCGCAGGGATTGGAACTCGGGCCGTCGTCATCGCCATCGACGGCGCGGATTGGGCGATCATCGATGCCATCGCCGCCCACGGCAAGCTCCCGAATTTCGAAGTCCTGCGAGAGCGGGGCGTGACCGGTTCGATCCGGACCGCGGACGACATCGCGCTCTCACCCGTGATCTGGACCAGCGTTGCGACCGGAAAAACCGCGGAGCAACACGGCATCAGCTGGTTTCTCGTCGACCGTCCAGACGGCAGCCGCGCGCCGGTGCGCAGTCATAACCGCAAGGCGAAGGCGATCTGGAATCTGTTGGCCGAGCGGGGCCGCAAGTCGATTGCGATCGGTTGGTGGGCGACCTACCCCGCCGAAGACGTCGGCGACGGAATCATCGTCTCCGACGCGCTCGGGTTTCACGGCTTCGGGTCTACGGCTCGCGGCGATCGCGACGCGCGGAAGACCCATCCGCCCGAACTCCTCTCCGAGGTCGACGCGCTGATCCCCGCGGAACAGCAGCTCTCCCCGGAATTCGTTCGACGCTTCGTACACGTGGAGCCGGACACCTACCGCGTGGAGATGTTCGATCCGGTTCGGGATGCGCGGCGCGACCCGAACAATCCCATTCACCTCTTCCAGCAATACGCGGTCACCGCCCAGGGCTACACGGCGATTGCAGAGCACCTGCTCTCGAATTACGACTACGAACTCTTCATGCTCTACTTCGAGCAGGTCGACAGCCTGTCTCATTTGTTCATGAAATACGCGCCGCCGCAGTTGCCCTGGGTCGATGAAGCCGAGTTCGCGCGTTACCGCGACACGGTCGCCGAGTGGTACATCTACCAGGACGAGCTGCTCGGGCGCGTGCTCGCAAAGATCGATCTCGACACCACCGCCGTCTTCGTGCTTTCGGATCACGGCTTCAAGAGCGGCGAGCGCCGCATCCGCAGCGAAGCCTCCGTCGACATGCGCACCGCGCACCTCGATCACGAGCCCTACGGAATCTTTCTCGCGGCGGGCCCGCACATCCAGACGGGAGCGACGCTCGAAGGCGCTTCGGTGCTCGACGTGATGCCCACCCTGCTCCACTACCTCGGCATCCCCATCGGTCGGGACATGGACGGCAAGGTGCTCGATGTCTTCGAACCGGGTTTTCTCGAGAAACACCCGATCCGCTATGTGACGACCCACGAGACCCCTGACGATGACTCCGAAGCGGAAGCCATCGAGGATTACGACTCCCGAGCGCTCGCCGAGAACCTCGAAGCGCTTCGCGCGTTGGGCTACGCGGAGGCGGATGCCAAAGAATCCTCAACCGAGATCCACAACAATCTGGGAAACGCCCATCTTCGCCGCGGTGAAATTGACGAGGCCCGAACCGAGTTTCGCAAGGCGCTCGCCCTGGACCCGAACAACGCGGACGCGCTGTTGAATCTGGGTTCGATCGCGCGCCTGAAGGGCAACTCGGGCGAGGCCGAGCACTATGTCGAGCGCGCGCTGCGCGTGAATCCGAACTCGATCGGCGCACTCGCCGAGTTGGCCGAACTCAAGCGCGACCGGGGCGAGTTGACGGAATCGATTCGCCTGTACCGCGAAGCGCTCATCCTGCACGATTCCAGCCCCGGCCTCTATCTCGGCCTCGGAGACAGCTTGCAGCGCGCGGGCCGTTATCCGGAGGCCGAAGCTGCCTTCGTACGCGTGCTCGAACTCGATCCCGACTCCTTCGAGGCCCGCTACAACCTCGGCGTGACCTACGGGCAACAGCAGCGAATCGAAGAGGCACTGCGTTACTACGAGGCGGCGCTGGCGCTTCGCCCCGACCACCCTCAGGCCGTTTCCGTGCTGAACAACCTCGCCAATCTCTATCTGCTGCGCGGCGAACGCGAGCTCGCGGTCGCGCATTTCGAGCGGGCCGTCGCGGCCTCGCCGAGCCACTTCGAGTCGCGCTTCAATCTGGGCGTGCAGTACCTGCAGGCCGGCGAATTGGAGCGCGGCATTGCGATGCTCGAGGCAGCCGTTGCGCTCGAACCCAACCACGAAACCGGTAACGAGACGCTCGCGATGGCCTATCTGAGCGGAGGCCGCAACCAGGACGCGTATCGCACCTTCCTATTGGTGAGACGGCTCTACCCGAACAGCTGGGTTGCACCGCTGGGGCTCGCGGTCCTACACGCCGCATCAAATGACCGTGAGAGCGCGCAAAAGTTGCTGAGCGCGGCGATCGAGCTGGGCGGCGACGTCGCGCGTTCGGCGGCGAAGCGTTACCCCGTGCTCACCGAAGCGCCCGACTAATTCGCTTCCGCGGCAGCGGCCCGGTTGGCCGCCTGTTGATTCTGGGTCTCATCGAGACCGAGCATGTTGAGATCGATCAGAATGAACGCGACCAGCCACAGCCAGGCGTCCCACCAATCGATGAATGAGCTGAAGATGGTCCAATAGATCGCGCAGAGGAGCAGCACCAGATAGGCAAAGCCCTTCCATACCATGATGATCTTCAATCGGCGTTTCGTGAGCATCTTGGCTTGTTCGAGAGAGAGCTCGATCTGGAACAACAGGACCACGAGCAGCCACGCGTTCGAGTTGAATATATCGACCCAGCCGAGCCTGATGAGCGCCGGCAGAACCGATTCGGTTGCGAGCACATGGTCAGTCGGGCTCTTGAAGAGTTTTTCCGCTTCCAGATCGCGGCAGTTCTTGTCCGTCAACTCGACGGGTCTCGCGGAGTCGGTCATGAACGCGAAATTGGTGTTGGCGAAGTAACAGGCCGTATTGTCCTCGAGGGGCTCGAAATTGTAGGTATTCACCAGACCCGCCGCGTAGCCGTATGCGGCGTAGACGAGAACCACGTAGCAAGCTGCCGTGAGGCCGGTGATGACCCACTTGCGCGCTCCGGTAAACCGATCCTTCGATTGAGCATTCGTCTCTAGCTCGAACAGGACGATCAGAACCATCCACGCGATGTAATCGATCGAGACCGCAAAGGCCTCCAGCGTGTCGAACAGTGAGGGCTGCTCGACATACAGGTAAGCGGTCACGTCCTCGTACAGGTAGTAGAGGAGATTGGCCATCAAGATCCAGAAGATGGTGATCTTGAAGATTCGGAACGCCGATTCTTTCGTGAGGCCGCTTGGCTTCGAATCAGTCACAGCCATACCCGGAGTGCAAGAAGCGAGAGGGCCGCATTCAGATCAACCAACCTCCAGGTCTCGAGAACACTCCGCCGCTATGTCCGGTCAGTGTCCCGGGCACGATACCCCGAAACACCACCCACGCGCATTGAGTTCGGTCATGTTCTCGAAAATCTTCAGGCCGTCGCGCTACAGACAAAACCCCAATTCGCTGCAGCACAGTGGTGCCCCCGGGAGGACTCGAACCTCCGGCCTGCGGTTTAGGAAACCGTCGCTCTATCCTCTGAGCTACGGGGGCGTGAAAGCGGGAGGCTACTGAAAGAGAAAGCTTTTTTCGACATGGTCCAGCCTGTGGTTCGGGGTGGGGTCTCAAGTCAACGGAGCAGACGGGAAAACGGCCCGACGATCTGGAGCGAACCTCCCCTCGTGCGACGCAGTGTAAGGAGAACACCTGCCTGAAGCACCGGTGTGGGATCTGATCCACAGCTGTTGCCTCGCGCAAAATCGGCTGCGGCCCGCGCGATCGCTTCTCGGTCCCGGCTTCTAGCGATCGACAGGTTTCATCCAATTGCGTATGTCACAAGTTTTCAAGATGCCGAGCGGTAATCGCCTACTGATTCGATGGAGTTTTTCGCGCTTCGCGCCATTCCCGCGCGAGCCTTTGCGACTTTTCGAGTTCGTAGCGCGTGAGCTTGACCTCGGTGTTCTTTCGCCACTGGTCGGCACTGTTCGCATCGCTGAGTGTGAACCACATATGGGCCGCGACCAGGTCTCGAGGGACGCCCTGTCCCTTGAAGTATCCAATTCCCAGATTGATCTGACCGAGATCGTCGTCTTGCTCTGCGGCCTTCCGAAACCACGTCATCGCCTCGACGTGGTCCTGCTCGATGACGCGACCTTCCGCATACAGCGCACCCAGATTGAGTTGAGCCGGCACATAACCCTGCTCGGCGGCGCGCCGATACCACTCGATCGCCTTCGCGTGATCGGTGGCAACGCCCGTTCCCTCGAGGTAGATCCGGCCCAATCGGTTGGCGGCGACCGGGTCGCCGGATTCTGCGGCCCGCGTGTACCACCGGGCGGACTCCGCGGCATTCTTCGCGACGCCTCGACCCTCGTGATAGAGCACGGCCAGGCTGACCTGGGCCTCGACATCGCCCTGTTCCGCCGCCTTCTCGAACCAACGGGCAGCTTCCGCTGGGTCGACCGCCATCCCGCTCCCGTTGAGATAGCGCAGCGCCAACGCCACCTGGGCCCTGGCGGAGCCCTCCTCCGCGGCGCGTCGATACCAGGCGCGGGCCTTGTTCAAGTCTCGCGGAATGCCCTCGGCTCCGCGCTCGTAGATTTCGCCGAGGTGCATCTGCGCGCGATCCAGGCCCTGCTCGGCGGCCTTCGTGCACCAATCCAGCGCGACCAGCGGGTCGCGATCGACACCTCTTCCGCGCTCATAGGCCACCGCGAGGTTGAGTTGCGCGGCCGCAAAGCCCTGCTCGGCCGCCGCGCGAAACCACTTCAGCGCCGCGAGCTGGTTCGCGTTGCGCGCCCCCTCACTCTGCTCGCTGGCCGACTTGGCGAGCAGCGCATCGGGAACCTTCAGTCCCCGCATCAACGCCTGTTGGGCCCATTCGGGGAGTTGGCTGTTCTCGGTCGCCGCCAGCAGATTGTTCGTATAGAGCACGCCGAGCCGGTTCTGCGCGACTGGGTTCCCCTGCTCAGCTGCCGCCTGCAACCACTTTCCCGCGCTCTGGTAGCTCTGCGGAACTCCGTTACCCATCGAATACGCGTAACCGAGTTCGGACTGCGCCTCGGCATCGCCCTGTTCCGCGGCGACGAGATACCAGTTCGCCGCCTCGACGGGATCCGGGTCGACGCCGGCCCCCTCGGCATATCGCTTCCCCAACGCCAGCTGGGCGCTGACATCCCCCTGTTCTGCCGCTGCGCGGTACCACCGGGTCGATTGCGCGAGGTCGATCGCGACGCCGCGGCCCTCCGCGTAGGCGTCGCCGAGCAGGCGCTGTGCAGCTGGGTGGTCGCTCTCCGCGGCCAGAGTCAACAGGCGAACCGCCTCGACGGGATTCGTCTCCGCGGCGTCTTCCCGCAGCAACCGCGAGCCGAGGTAGAACTGCGCGTCGGAATCGCCCGCCTCCGCCGCCCGCCGGAACCAATCCAACGCCTCGGCTTCGCGTTGCGTCCCGGTTTGAAGCAAAAGCTCAGCCAGTGCGAGCTGGGCCCGCGTGTGATCGCCCTCGGCGGCGGCGAGTAGGAGCGCCTCGCGCTCGCCGTCTCGTGCGGGTTGGATCTGATCCCGCGCGATGAGTTCCGACAATGCGTAACCGGCAGCGGGATACGTCGAGGCCTTGCGATACCACTCGGCCGCCAATTCGTAATCGGGCGGTCCGTCCGCACCGGCCTCGGCGCGCTGTCCGATCTCGAACTGCGCTTCGGCGCTCCCGAGGCGCGCTTTCAATCGGGTCCGATCGCTCTCGCTGCACGCGAGCAGACCGAATGCGCAGAGTGCGAGCGGGATTGCGATCGTCGCTGAAATCGCCCTCATGCGGCGACCTCTCCGGCAAAACGCCTGCGAATCGGCCCGCGAGATCTCACGGCAGAAAGAGCATCGGGTCCAGCGGTTTGCGATTGCGCCGCACTTCGAAGTGCACATGGGGGCCGCTCGCGTTGCCGCTCGAACCGACTTCACCGATCACCTCCCCCTTCTCGACGAAATCCCCCTTCTCGACGCGATTGCGCCGGTTGTGGGCGTAGACGGTCGAGTAGTGACCTTCGTGCTTCACGATGACGACCCGGCCGTAGTCTCCGAGCCCGCGCCCGCTGTGAATCACCCGGCCCGCCGCCGCAGCGACGATCGGAGTGCCGGACTTGGCGGGGATGTCGATGCCGTCGTGACCGCGCCCATTGCGCGGGCCAAAACGAGAACTCAATTTTCCGCGCACCGGCCAGATCAGCTCCAGATCCTGCGCCTGCCGCGCCGCCGAATGCGCACCGCTTCCGGCGAGCGATCTCTCCGAGGCGCCCCGCTTCGCATTCGGGATCCAGATGCGCTGTCCCACGTTGAGCGCCGTCACGTCGTCGATATCGTTGGCTGCGATGATGTCGGCGACGGGAACGCCGTAGAACCGAGAGAGTCGGTAGAGATTTTCGCCTGGCTGCAGGATGTGCGTGACCCCAGCCGAGTCGTCCGGCGTCGACGCACAGCCCAGCGCGAGCGCGATCGCGACCCAGACGGCGATCGCCACGCCGCGGGCGGCGACCACTGCTAAGCGGCAGCCCATCCGTGCGTACCGAGTAATTCGACGAATCGACAAGGGCCGAGTTCCTCGCGGCTGAATTCCCCGCGGTCATCGCGCCGCATTCGGATCAATTGCTGTCTGTCGCGCGGGCCAAACGGTCCCACCAGATACCCCCCTGGCGCGAGTTGCAACAACAGAGGTTTCGGCACTTCTGGTCCTCCCGCGGTGACCACGATCGCATCGAAGGGAGCTTCGGAAGGACGCCCCGCCGTACCGTCGCCGAGGTGGACCACCACGTTGCTGACGCCGAGGTTGTCGAGCGCCGTGCGGGCCCGCGCCGCGAGCCGGGGAATCCGCTCGATCGACACCACCCGAGCCACCAATCGCGACAGAATCGCCGCCTGGTAGCCGGAACCCGTACCCACCTCCAATACGGTTTCGGTTCCCACCAAGCGGAGCGCCTCGGTCATCGCGGCGACCGTGCTCGGTGCCGAAATCGTCTGACCGACTCCGATTGGCAGTGAGGCGTCTTTGTAGGCTTGCCCGCGCAGCGCTTCGGGGATCAGAAGGTGGCGCGGGACGCGCGCAATCGCCTCCAGCACCCTTTCGTCCCGGATTCCGCTCGCGCGCAGCCGATCCGACAGCCGGCGCCGCGGAATTTCCAGCTCACCCCGCCCGAGCGGGCGCGAATCGATCATCCGCCTCCCCCCACCAGCTCGCAGCTTAGGTTGGAACCCGGCGCAGTTGCAATGGGTCCATGTCGCGGGCGTGGGGGCAACGGGCGCGGCGCGCGGGTGTCGGAGCCGGCGTTGTCGAGGTGCGCGATCGAGCTGCCCGCTCGCGGGCCAAGCGAGCGGGTTCGTCGCTCAGTGGTAGCCGAGCGGGTCCACGAACGTGTATTTGGCGGGCCTGGCGACGAGGTATCGAGCCGACTCGCCCAGATCCATCGGACGGGTGATCGCCACGATCGGAGCGACTCCCACGGCCCAGACTGCCGCGCCGACTGCGGTCGCCACGAGCCCCAACGGGCGAAGGATCAAAGCGTCGGCGGCGATGTTCGTTTCGCCCCGTTTTCCGAGATCCTGGGCGCGGCTGGCAGCTGCCGGCCCCGCCTGAATCAAAAGCAGAGCAACGGTAATCAGTACGGCAGAGACTCTCTGTAGGCAGCGGCTCATCGGCTGTCCCCCCTCAAAGTGCAACGCATCGAGTCCGGCATATCGGTCGCCCGGCCGCGCGGGTGAAGTCTCCCAACGCGCGAAATCGCCGCCGCCAAACGGAAAATCGCTCTCGAAGATGAACCTCGAGCCCGAAATGGGCCGGTTCGCAGCTCTTTTTCGATTCGATCTTTTTTTGCGGGAATCGAAATGGGGCCGCTTCGAAGGGGGGTCGCATCCAACCAGTCGGGCGCGCTCGCGTCGCTCGAATGGCGGCGGGCGCCGGCATCTCTGGCCGAGGCAGGGTCGCGTTGCCGCTCACTCGGAGGATACGAGGAAGTATTTGGGGACGCTGCCCTCCGCGATCTCGAGGGTGGCGAAGAAACTCCGGATCTCGCCGACGCGCAGTTCGTCGAGAAGACCATCGGTGAGCTGCGCCCGCGCCAACTCGAAACCGACATCGTTGAACAGGATGACACTCAGCGCGGGTCGGATTTCGGAGTTCGAGTCGTTCTCGACGACGAGCTTGCACTCGTGACCGAAGATGGGGGGCGCCGCGGGCTTGAAGCTGAGTTCTTGGACGAATCGGGTGTCGACCTCGACGGGCTCGTCGACCCGGAACGGCAACAGGCCGGGAATTCGATGATTGACCAGCGAATCGACGGCGAGACGAGACTCCTCGAGCGCGGTCGTCGTCGAGGCGAGTTGCTCGGTGAGTTTTGCGATCCGCTCCTGCTTGCTGCTCACGACGGCACCGAGGATTGACTGCTCACGCAACGACCAAACCGTTAGGCAGAGGAAGCTGACGAGCAGGAGCGCTGCCAGGATTGCGAAGGTGCGGCGCTGCTGCCTCGCGAGCTTGAGCTCGGTGCGCAGCTCTTCTCCGTGCCCAGCTCGGCGGCGCCGATCCGAACCGCGCCGCTCTTCGGTGCGCGCGCGAGCACTCGGTCCAGATACTTGTCCCGAAGTGAATTCCGCCGTCTTTTCCACGCCTGAGCCGTCCTCGACCAATTCTCCCCGCGATCCGAGGCTTGCCTCGGGAATCGAGTTCGACAGTATAGGGGTAACTACCTATATCTCGGCAACTGTCGAACCTCAACCAAAAAAGAGCACTCAAACCCAAGCGCTTGAATTACAGCGGATTTTCGGTAGCCCGTGCAGTCGAAATGCGATCCCGGAACGGCTTTCGAGGCCATCGGGTCACGGGCACGGCTAGGGAGCGGGATTGGCCCGCATTCGCCGACCCGCCCGAGGTGCGGAGACCCCAGCAGAGCCCAAAATTGCAGCGATTTGCCCTTCCCGTGGCGGCACGAGATGAGGCATGGTCGGGCCGGCGAGATTCGAACTCGCGACCTCTTGACCCCCAGTCAAGCGCGCTACCAAGCTGCGCCACGGCCCGACACCCGGGCAGAGTTAGCGGGTGTGGAGCGTTCTGTCGACGGGCCCGCCGGGAGCGGGGCTTTATTCGAAGCTGATGAATCGCTTGTCGGCGTCGATTTCGACGATTCGGTCGATGATGCGCCCATCCGGCATCTTGACGCGAAACGAGTGCTCACCGCCGAAAAGCGGGATGTTCGCGAGGGGGGTTGCGCCGAGATCGATTCCGTCGACTTCGACAGTCGCCCAGGGCGTTGCGTTGATCTGCACCGCAAACAGTTCCGGGGGTTCGGCGGGCGGCGGCGCGACAACGGGCGAGGCGACGATTTGAGGTTCCGCCGCATCGACGACCGCCCCGGTTTCCGTGACGCCGTCGCGCGCCATCGAGCCACTGGATTCGATCCTCTCGCTCGGGGCACCAAGCGCTGCCGGGATCGACTCGCGCAACTTCCCTTGCCAATCGGCCCTCGCATTTGGGCGCGGCTCCGAGAGGATCGAGCGGATCACCGGGATCGCCACCGCGGCGAAAGCGATGAAAAGTGATCCCAAGGCGATCGATCGCCGCGATGCCGGCAGTATCCGGCGCGAGATCGGCGGCTTTCGATCGGGAACTTCAGCTTCGATCGGCGCGGATTCGTCGAATTCCTCGGCAGCGGACTCACTGGTGCGAGGTGCCGCCTTCTCGCGATCTTCGGCGCGGCGGCCCTTCGGTTCGGTTGAGCCACTTAGCCCTACGCGCACTTCGACACCTTCCGGCTGAGCACGCCGATTCGATACGCGGCGTTCCTCGCGCCGAACGTCGATCGCGCGCTCCGAAGCGGCCGACTCGACTGACGCATCGGCGGGCGTTGCCGGCGCTTCGACGGCTGCCGACGCTGACTCAGCGCGCGCCTCCATCGCCACCCCGGGAATCTCCTGCAGGATCGCCATCGCCGCCGAGTGAAGGCGTCTAGGAATTCCCGCGGAAATGCGATGCAGCAGGCGAACCGTCTGGGTGTCGAAGCGCGCGCGGACCGAATCGGGCACCCGCGCAAGTGCGAGCCGCCCGTCGATGTATTCACTCGTTTCGCTCTGCGTCATCGGCTCGTCGAAGTGGACGATGTCGAAGTTGGAGCCGATTGCGGCGATGGTGCGGTTGCCCGTTGCGTTGTCCGAAGCGGCAATCAGCAAGCGAACGCTGCCGCCCGAATTCCGCACGAGTTCCCCGGCCCAGCGCGCGGTCGCGATCGGCATCGCACCGGCGTCGTCGATCAACAGCAGCAGCGAGGCTCCGCGCTCGGACAAAGCCCTGCCGTGCGCCCGCAAAGCCTCGATCGGATCTTCACTTCCCGGCAGACCCAGCAGCCCGAGCGCCCAGCTGCAGAGTTCCTCGGGCGGCAGCGCGGCGTAGGGGAGATAGACGGTTTGCAGGTCTTCCGGAGCTTCCTTCACGAGCAGATGAAGCAGGAGCGTCTTGCCGAGCCCGGGCGGACCGATCAGCGCAGTGGTCTTGGCGGGATTGCAGGCGGAACGCAGTAGATCCCTACGCGCGGTTTCGGTCGCCGAGCGCGGCACGTAGACGTTCGGATCCGGCGTGATCGCAAACGGATCGTGGGTGGCGTGCTCTTTGAACGGCTGCGGCATCGCGCCCCGAAATCTCCCTGTCGAAGCAACCGGCCAGCTTGGCGCGGCGACTCCAGTTGTAGCAACCGCCTCACAATGTCGGTCTCAGCCGGGTATTTGGCCAATCGAGGCATTCGAGGCTCGATCGCCGCTGCTCAGCTTGACCCTTCGGCAGCCACCGCTCTACCCTTTTGGCCGTTCGTTGGAAACGCAGCAATCGAGTGCATCGAGCGTCGCACCCGATGCACCAGGAGGGCATTCCGTGGGTGGGAAGCTGGTTCGGATACGGGTAACACTCAATGTCGGAAAACACCGAATGTCGGGCTCCGACGATCCACTCTACCTCGGCCTTCACGGCCCCTGCGGCCGCGAATTTCGCCTCGAACTCCACAAGGGCCACGCGCGCCAGCGGGGCCACGAGGACGTCTACGTCCTGGGACAACCGGATGACCCGGAGACCAACGTCGATCACCCGGAACTCAACGATCCGACCACCCCGCCGATCGACGCGGAAACCGTGTCGGGCGTCTACCTGCGCAAGGGGTTCGAGCCGATCCCCAACGTGCGCGGGATTGGCGAAATGGACGATCGCATCGAAATCACCCAAGCGGCGGTCGAGATCGAATCGGAGGGCGCCACCAAGGCGATTCGTTTCGAGCGCACCGGGCCGATCTGGCTCGGGCTGGTGTCGGGGATCCGTTTCGAATTGCCCAGGTGCGAGAACGCCTGAACCGAACCTGTCGGTTCAGAGCGTCGCGCGGATCGATTCGAGTTCGGAGCGTATCTTTCGATAGCGGGAGCGGTGATCCGTCTCGATCGCGAGATTGCCCGACTCGAGCGCGCGCCCCGCACCGAACTCGCGCAATTTCTTGCGCGCGCCCGCAATCGTGAAGCGCTGTTCGTAGAGCAATTTCTTGATCAGCAGGATCATGTCGATGTCGCGGCGGCGGTACAGGCGCTGTTTCGATCGCGACTTCTGTGGCGCCATCCAGCGAAATTCGGATTCCCAGTAGCGGAGCACATAGGGCTTCACACCGGTGATGCGACTGACTTCACCGATTCGGTAGTAGCGTTTGCCCTGGGTGTCCTCTTCGCGTTCGGCGTTGCCATTCGCGGTCTGGTCCTTGCTTTGCGACGTGATCTCGTCTGCCAATTGCCCCCCCACTCAAAGCAGCTCGACGAAGAGAGTCGATCGACGAAGTGCGAATTGGCCTCCGGGTTTCTGCTGCCCGCCGGCTACTCTATGCGGCCGGCCCCATCCAAGCTGCTTCCACCCGTCGGGGTCTCTTCGTCGTTCAAGAGATTCTTTAGCACGAGACTGGGTTTGAAGGTGAGCACTTTGCGCGCTTCCAGAAGAATTTCCTGGCCCGTCTGGGGATTGCGGCCCTTGCGTGAGTTCTTGCCGCGCACGACAAAATTCCCGAAACCCGAGATCTTCACCTTCTCGCCTTCGGCGAGCGTGGTTTTGATGGCATCGAAAACCTTCTCTACCAGCTCTGCGGATTCCTTCTTCGAGAACCCCACCTGCTCGTAGATCTGTTCGACGATGTCAGCCTTGGTCATACGTGTATCTCCCGTAATACTCGCTAACGGAGCTCTCCCTTGAACCGATGCGCCAACATCTTGACGATGCGATCGGTCGACTTCGTCACTTCCTCGTCCTTGAGAGTCCGATCGAATCGCTGGAAGACCAGCCGAAATGCGAGGCTGGTCCGCCCCTCGGCAATCCCCTTGCCCGCGTAACGATCGAACAACTCCACTGAGATCAAGTCCTTCCCGCCAGTCTTGCGAATCGCCTCGAGCACCTCGCCCGCCGGCTGGTCGATGTCGACGACCACCGCCAGGTCGCGCCGGACGCTCGGTTGCCGCGACACTTCGCGGAACTGAACCTCCCGCTGAGGCAACGCCTGCAGGGCCTCGAGATCCAACTCCATCACCGCACAGCCGAGATCGAGTCCGAATGCCGTGGCGACATCCGGGTGGAGTTCCCCGACCGATCCGATCACCACCCCCTCCACCTCGAGCGCAGCCGCGGCCCCGGGATGCAGATGGGGCGGAAGGCTCGCGCTCGGAAACCATGCCACATAACCCAGCTGGTTCAAAAGCTTTTTTGCGATGCCCTTGAGTTTGAAGAAGAGCGGGGGCGAATTTGGAGCCTCCCAGAGCCCCTTTTCGTCCCGCTCCGCGAGCGCCGCCACCAGGCTCAGCGATTCCCGCGGCAGATCGCCACCCCACTGCGAGGGCGCCCCGTCCGTGCGGAACAGGCGGCCCAGCTCGAAGATCTCGATTCGCCCCAGCTGGCGGCTGCGGTTCTGCTGGACGATGCGAAGGATCGAGGGGAGCAGCGTCGTGCGAAGCAGCGGCTCCTCTTCGCGAATGGGGTTTACGAGCCTCAGCGTGCGGCACCGCGGATCGTCGGCGGCCAGCTGAAGCGCCTCGAGCCACTCGGCGTTCAGAAACGGCAGCGTCTGGCACTCGGTCAGGCCCGCGGCCACCAGCGCGTCTCGGGCGCTTTCCGCGACGCGCCAGAGCCGGGGTCGCTCGACACCGCGCAACACCCCGATCGGCTCCGTGACCGGGATCCGGTCGTAACCGTGAATCCGCGCGACCTCTTCCGAAAGGTCCTGATGGCGGTGGAGGTCGGTGCGATGGGATGGAATCGCGCAGAGGAGATCCTCCCCTTCCGCATCCGTACAGCGGACGCCCACCCGCTCGAGCAGCGCCGCCATCTCCGGCTTCGAAAGCGCCGTGCCGAGCAGTTTGTTCGATCGATCGGTTGGAAAGCGGATCTCCTCGGTGAACGACGGCGCCGCACCTTCGGCGGTCGCGCTGCCCGCCGCCACCTCGCCGCCCGCGAGCTCGGCGATCAAACGCGCCGCGCGATCGGCGGCCCGCCCGATGCCGAGCCGATCCACACCGCGCTCGAACCGATACGAGGCTTCGGTCTTCAGCCCGTAGCGCTTCGCGGCGACGCGAACGCGGCTCGGATGGAAGTGCGCGCTCTCGATCAGGATGTCGGTGGTCGCATCGCCCACCTCGCTATTCGCCCCACCCATCACGCCAGCCAGCGCGATCGCGCTCTCCGAGTCCGAGATCACCAGGTCTTCGGTGCAGAGCTCGCGGGTTTCGCCGTCGAGGGTGATGATTTTTTCGCCGGCCGTGGCGCGTCGAACTTTGATCACATCACCGCTCAGTTTCGCCAGATCGAAGGCGTGCAGCGGTTGCCCGAACTCCAGCAACACGAGATTGGTGACGTCGACGACGTTGTTGATCGAGCGAATGCCCGAGGCGGCGAGCTTCGCGACCAGCCAGTCCGGTGAAGCGCCCACGCGCACGCCCCGCACGATCCGCGCCACGTAGCGGTGGCAGTCGTCGGGGGCGTCGATCTCGATTCGAATCGCATCCGAAGCCGGCGCACCGGTTTCGGGCGGCTCCGTTTCGGGTACGCGCAGTTCGCCGTCAAAGAGCGCCCGGACCTCCCGCGCCAATCCGATCAGAGAGGTCGCGTCGCCGCGATTCGGCGTGATGCCGATCTCCAACTCGCGCTCTCCGATCGAAACCACCTCGGGCAACGGAGCGCCTACCGGCGCTTCGGGATCCAGCACCCGAATGCCGTCGTGGTCGTCTCCGAGTTGCAGCTCTCGATCCGAGCAGATCATTCCCGTGGATACGACGCCTCGGATCTTGGCGCGCTTGAGCTTCGTGCCATCGGGCAGCACCGTTCCAACCTCCGCGAAGGCGATCTTCTGCCCCGCCGCGACGTTCGGTGCGCCGCAGACCACTTCGATCAACTCACCGCCACCGATGTCCACCCGGCAGACGGAGAGTCGATCCGCATTCGGATGCCGCCCGCACTCGCGAACCAGGCCCACCCGGATCTCGGAAAGATCGGGGCCCGTCGAGCTGATCTCGACATCTTCGAAACCGGCGAGCGTGAGGCGCTCGACGAGTTCGGCTTCTGTGGGGAGATCGATGAACTCCGCCAGCCATCGAAGCGATACGCGCATCAGACCTGCCCCAACACGCGCAGATCGCCTTCGAAGAGCAGTCGGATGTTCGGGATGCCGTAGCGCAGCAGTGCGGTGCGATCGACGCCCATCCCGAACGCGAAGCCCTGGTAGCGATCGGAGTCGATCCCGCAGTTTTCGAGCACCTGGGGGTGAATCATTCCGCAGCCCCCCCACTCGATCCAACCGCTGTTCGAGCAGACGCCGCAACCCTGGCGGTCGCACAACAAGCACGCGTAGTCCATTTCGGCGGAGGGTTCCGTGAACGGAAAGTGATTGGCGCGAAATCGCAACTCGATCTCGCGCGCCATCAGATGGCGACCGAACGCGTACAGCACGCCCTTCAGATCGCCAAAACTGACGTCTTCGTCGACGAGGAATCCCTCGATCTGGTGAAACATCGGATAGTGTCGGGGACTCAGATCGTGGCGATAGACGCGACCCGGCGCGATGAATCGAAACGGCGGCGTTCGGCCCGTCATGGCGCGAATCTGGACGTTCGAGGTGTGGGTGCGCAGTACGTTCCCGCCCTCGACGTAGAAGGTGTCCTGCTCGTCCCGGGCGGGGTGCACTTCCGGAATGTTCAGGGCTTCGAAACAGTGGTACTCGGTCTCGACCTCGGGCCCCTCTTCGATCGAGAAGCCCATCGAGGTGAAGAACTCCACCATGTCGCGGAACACGCGCGTGACGGGGTGCAGATGGCCCGCAGGGGGTTCTTCGGCACCGGGAAGCGTGGTATCGATGCGCTCGGCGTCGAGTGCGCGATCGCGGTCGCTGCGCTCGAGCGCGCCGCGGCGCTCGCCGACCGCCTCTTCGATCCGCTGCTTGGTGGCATTCGCGAGCTGCCCGACGCGCGCGCGTTCCTCGCCCGCGAGGTCGCCGATGCTGCGCAGCACACCGGCCACCGAGCCCTTCTTGCCGAGGTAGCGGGCGCGGACTTCCGTGAGCGCCTGCAGACTCTCGGCTGCGGCAATCTCGCGGCGCGCCTCCTCCTCCAGCCGCTCGAGGTTATCGGCTCCGACCGGCATCGACGCCTGGCCCGGCTAGGCGGACTGTGACTTCGCGAGGTCTGCGAGCTCGCCGAACGCCTTCGGATCCGTCACCGCGAGTTGGGCGAGAATCTTGCGGTCGACTTCGACGTTCGCGCTCTTGAGCCCGCTGATCAGCTTGCTGTACGACAAGCCGTTTTCGCGCGCCGCCGCATTGATGCGAGTGATCCAGAGCGCCCTGAAGGTGCGCTTCTTCTGCTTGCGGTCTCGGTACGCGTAGCGCCAGCCGTGCTCCACGGCTTCTCGAGCCGTCTTGAGCAGCTTGCTTCTTGCGCCGTAGTAACCCTTGGCCTGTTCGAGTATGCGGTTGCGGCGCTTGTGCGCGGCTACGCCTCGTTTGACTCGCGGCATGTGACTTCCCCTTTATCCATTTCCTCGGGTCGCAAGACCGCCAGTTAGAGGTACGGGATCATCTGTTTGATGCGCTTTTCGTCCACCGGATCGACGAGTTCGTCCTTTCGCAGTTGACGCTTACGCTTGGGTGACTTCTTCGTGAGGATGTGCTGCTTGTTCTTCTGTGACCTCACGATCTTGCCGGTGCCGGTCTTCTTGAAGCGTTTGGCGGCACCGCGATGGGTCTTGACCTTCGGCATGCTGAATCCCTTTTCCTCGACTCCTGGCGCCCTCCGAAGAGGCTCGCTCAGTGGTTGTTCTCGGCTTCCGCCGCTTCGCCGCTCTCGGCCGCCCGCTTTGATTTCGCGCCTGCCGCCACCTCGGCTTTGGTGGCTTTCGCCGGCTCCGCTCCCGCACCATCTCCGCTGGCCTTCTCGCGCCGCGCCAGCTCGGCAATGGCTTCGCGGTTGGGCACGAGGATCATCGAGAGAAAGCGACCCTCCATCCGCGGAGGGTTCTCGACGTTCGCTATTTCGCTGAGCAGCTCGGTCACGTGCTCGAGCTGCCGGTAGCCGAACTCGCGATGAACCATCTCCCGACCGCGGTACATCACCGTCACCTTCACCTTGTCGCCGTCGATCAGGAAGCGCCGCGCGTTCTTGAGTTTGAAGTCAAGATCGTGCTGATCGGTGCGGGGCCGCAGCTTCACCTCCTTGAGGGTGGCCGTGTGCCCCTTGTTCTTCCCCATCTTCTTCTTGCGCTCGTACTTGTAGCGCCCGTAGTCCATGATCCTGCAGACCGGGGGCTTCGATCCAGGCGCGACTTCGACGAGGTCGAGGCCGACTTCCTGCGCGCGAGCCAGGGCATCCGATGGTGTCATCACGCCGAGTTGCTCACCGTCGTCCGCGATCACGCGGATCTCGGGCGAGATGATCAACTCGTTCATGCGGGGCACGTCCTCCTTGTTCCCAACTTTCCGAAAGTCGGCGATACGTCAATCCTCCGGGCGCGATACGCGTCGTTCGCGCACATCAGCAACGAGCGCTTCGACCATTTGATCGAGCGCTACGGCTTCGTTCGACTGCTTCGATCCGCGCCTGTAGCGCGGCGTAACTGTTCCGTCGGCCTCTTCCTGATCGCCCACCACGAGCATCAGGGGAACCTTCTGAATCTCGGCTTCGCGGATCTTGTATCCGAGCTTCTCACTGCGCGTGTCCAGAAAAACCCGAATTCCCGCGCCCTCGAGTGCCGCCTGCACCCGCCCCGCATACGCCAGATGGCGATCGGTTATCGGTAGCAGAGCGACCTGAACCGGCGCCAACCAGAACGGAAAATTCCCCCCAGTCATTTCCGTGTAAAGCGCGATGAAGCGCTCCAGAGAGCCCAGGATCGCGCGGTGGAGCATAGCGGGTTGGTGGAGCTTATCGTCTCGCCCCACGTAGCGCAGCCCGAAGCGGCCCGGCATCGAAACGTCCACCTGGAGGGTCGCGAGCGTCCAGGCCCGGCCCATCACGTCCCGGAAGTCGCACTCGATCTTGGGGCCGTAGAAGGCCGCCTCGCCGGGCTTGATCGAGCACTCGTAGCCGGCCCGCTCGACGGCGTCCGCGAGCCGCTTGCCCGCGACATCCCAGTCCGTGGTGTCCCCGCTGAACTCCTCGGGTCGGGTCGAAACCGCGATTTCGGGGTCTTCGAGCCCGAGCGCGCGGTAGATCTCCTTGGTCAGATCGAAGAAGGAGTCGAGTTCGGCGCCCACCTGCTCGGGCTCGCAGAAGATGTGGGCGTCGTCCTGGGCCATCGAGCGGACCCTCGACAGGCCGGTGAGGGTGCCGCTGCGCTCGTTGCGGTGGAGCCGACTGAATTCCGCATAGCGGATCGGCAGCTCTCGGTAGGAGTGCTTCTGGGTCGAGAAGAGATGGCAGTGCCCGGGGCAGTTCATCGGCTTGACGCCGAGCTCTTCGTCCTCGTCGCCCTCCAGCATGAACATGTCGTCCCGGAAGAGCTCGTAGTGGCCCGAGGTCTTGAAGATCTCGGTCCGGAACAGCTGGGGGGTCATGACTTCCGTGAAGCCGTATTTCGGATACAGGGAGCGGACGAAATCGACCAGGCCGTTGTAGAGGATCATGCCCTTGGGCAGGTAGAACGGCGAACCCGGCGCGATCGAATCGGTGAAGTAGAGCTGCAGCTCCGCGCCCACGCGCCGGTGGTCGCGGCGCTTGGCCTCCTCGAGCCGGGCGAGGTGGTCCTGCAGTTCTTTCTCGGTCGCGAAGGCCGTCCCGTAGATCCGCTGGAGCTTTACCTGGCTCTCGTCGCCGCGCCAATAGGCACCCGCTGAGTCGATGATGTTGAACGCGCCGATCTGATCGGCTCGCTGCACGTGCGGCCCGCGGCACAGATCGGCGAACTCGCCGTGGCGAAAGATCGTGATCTCCTGGTCGTCTGGGATGTCACCGACGCGCGAGACCTTGAGTTCCTCGCCACGTGCGGCGAAGAAAGCCTCGGCCTCTCCGCGGCTCATCACTTCGCGCACGAACTCCGACTTCTCGGCGAGGATCTTCCACATCTCCTTTTCGATGTCTTCGAGATCTTCGGGTGTAAAGGGATGATCCATCAAGAAGTCGTACTGGAACTTCTCGCTGTGATCCGTTCGGCCGACATCGACCTGCGCATTGGGGAAGAGACGCTTTACGGCGTCCGCCATCACGTGCTCGGCGGAATGGCGGATCACCTCGCCGGCTTCCGGATCTCGCTTGGTGACGATCTCGATCGCCGCATCGGACTCGAGCGGCGTGCGCAAATCCACCAGGTGGCCGTCGACGCGGCCCGCGAAGGCAGCTTTCGCGAGCCCCTTGCCGATCTTCCCGGCGACGTCCAGGACCGTCGAACCCTTGGGCACCGCCAACGTGTTTCCATCCGGCAACCGGATCTGTATCTCACTCATCGCTGCTGGAGGAACATCTGCGTTCGCAATCCCGGATGGTCCGGTGACAGAGGCGGCCGGCTCCACTAGCCGAAGGACCTCACCCACTATGGGTTGGTTGGCACGGGCGGTTTCGAACCGCCGACCTCCGCCGTGTCAAGGCGGCGCTCTCCCACTGAGCTACGTGCCATCGTGATCTCTAAGGACGCGAATTCAATACCGATTTCGACTGCGGGTGTCAATCGCGCCGCCCTCTTCGAATCCCTCCTCGGGCGGCTGGCGCTCGAAGGCCTCGACCCGCAGGCGCATCTCGTCGTCTTCCACACTCAGCGGGATCAGTTGCATCTGGTCGGAAACCGACCGCTGCAGCAGGCCCAGGTAGTCCCTCGGCGAATGCGCGGCAGTCAAATCGAGCACCGCATGGCCGGGCGCCATCTCGCGCGCAATTGCGGCCCGCATCTTCAGCTCTTCGAGCAAGACCCTGCGGATCTCGGCGTAGGCCCAATATTCCGTGAGATTTTCGAGGATCAGGCGGCTTCGGATGCGGGGCTCCTGGTCGGGGGGCGCCAGCAGGATGCCCGCCCGCGTCAGCCGCTCGCGGATCCGGTCGCGATCGACGAACACGCTCACGATCACCACGTATTCCGTTGCGACGCCGAGGTCGGAGCCGAACAGCGTCGGCCCTTCGCCGCGATCCTCGACGACCTGGAAGCGCGTCGCGTATTCCAGCGGGTCATTTCCGAGAATGCGCTGGAGTTCGGCGCCCTCGTCGGCTTCGGCTTGCGGATCCTCGCCATCGCTCATTTCGGCGTCGGGTTCTTCGACCACTCCGCTTGCGAGCAGGTCCCGGGCGGTCTGCAGAACGGCTTCGATCAAGCCCTTGCGAACGGCGGCGTCGCGGGGAGAGGTGGAATCCGGCCGCACCGGCGCCACGCCCACGGATTCGACCCGCACCACGTCCCGGGCCTCCGCGGTTGGCACTTGCAGTAGAACGCCGATCGCGAGCAGCGCTCCCAGCCCCAAGCTGAAGAACCCCGCCCGCTTCCTAAGCTGCACTCCGATCGGACTCAAATCGACAACTCCGTCACGTTCCGTCCGAACAGCCCGTCGACATCGGCCAGCAATGCCGCATTGGCTCGGACCCCCGCTGCACCGTTTAGCGAAAGAAGCGTCTCACTCTCACCCGGAATCACCAGCCGCACGACCACCCGGCACTCGCCGAGGTTCTTCTCGAGCAGGTCGCGCAGTGCGCGCAGGCGGTCGGGAGAGGCCTCGTCCTCGCGGACGGTCACCTGAAGCTGCGTGGAGAGCTTTTCCTCGGCGCGATCGAGTTCGAGCACGTCGCGGACCAGGATCTTCGGCGGGTCGCCGACCTCGAGCGTACCGGAGACCAGCAGCGGCACGGGCCCGCTCTCGCCGTCGCCCTCGATCGCCCCCTTGATCAGGCTGCCGAAGCGCTCGAAGGGCGCGCTGAAGATCACGAGATCGAAGCTCCCCTGCAGGTCCTCGAGCGTGCCGAAGGCCATCAGCTTGTTCTGCCGGGTGCGGGTTTCGCGCAACGAGGTGAGGATCCCGCCGACCCGCACTTCGCGTCCGTCGTAGCCCTCCGCAGCGTCGGAAGTCACCTCGGCGAAGCGCGCGAGGCGCCCCGCAGCCTCCGCGAGCGGGTGACCCGATACGTAGAAGCCGAGCACCTGCTTTTCGAGATCGAGGCGCTGGCGCTCGGACCACTCGGCGACCTCCGGCAGTGCCGGCAGCCCGGTCTCCCCAGCGCCCGCGCCGCCGAAGAGCGTTCCCTGGCCGATCTCGCGATCGCGCTGCGCGGCGGCGCCCGCCTCGAGGGCGGTGTCCAGGCCGGCCCAGACCGCGGCCCGGCTCTCGTGCAGCGAATCGAAGGCGCCGCACTTGACCAGGCTTTCGACCACCCGGCGATTGACGCGCCGGCCGTCGATCCGGTCCGCAAAATCGAAAAGGTTCTCGAATCGACCGCCCTCGCCCGAGCGCGCTTCGAGAATCGAATCGATCGCGCCCTCGCCGACGTTCTTCACGCCCGCCAGTCCGAAGCGGATGCCCCCGCTCGCGACGGTAAAGTCGCGAGCCGACTCGTTGACGTCCGGCGGCAACAACTCGATCCCCCGCTGGCGGATGTGGGTGATGTAGCGGCCCAGTTTGTCGTTGTTGCCCGCTTCCGTGGTCATCACCGAGGCGAGGTATTCACATTCGTAGTTCGCCTTGAGATAGGCGGTCTGGAACGTGATCAGCGCGTAGGCGGTGGAGTGCGACTTCGCGAACCCGTAGCCCGCGAATTCGGCCATCAGCTTGAAGACGGCTTCGGCCTTCTGGCGGTCGATGCCTCGCTCGACGGCCCCCGACACGAAGCGCTCGTGTTGCTTCTCCATTTCGGCGGCTTTCTTCTTGCCCATCGCGCGGCGCAGCAGATCGGCTTCGCCGAGGCTGTAGCCCGCGAGGCGGTTGGCGATCTGAAGCACCTGATCCTGGTAGACGATCACGCCGAGCGTTTCGGCGGTGAGTTCCTCGAGTTCGGGCAGCAGGTACTCGACGCGCGTGAGCCCGTGCTTGCGGTTGACGAAGTCGTCGACCATGCCCGAGCCGAGCGGGCCGGGCCGATAGAGGGCGACGACTGGAATCAGCTCCTTGAAGCTCTGGGGGCGCAGCTTCGCCACGAGTTCGGTCATGCCCGCGGACTCGACCTGAAACACGCCCTCGGTGTCGCCGCTCGAAAGCAGTGCGTAGGTCTTGGGGTCGTCGAGCGGCACGTCCTCGATCCTGAACTCCGGATCGCGCGTCTCGCGAATCCGGCGCTCCGTATCCGCGATCGTGGTGAGCGTCTTGAGCCCGAGGAAGTCGAACTTGATCAAGCCGAGCTTCTCGACACAGCGCATGTCGAACTGCGTCATCACGTCGCCGGATTTCGAGTCGCGATACAGGGGCACCTGCTCGATCAGCGGTCGATCGCCGATCACGACACCGGCCGCGTGGGTCGAGGCGTGCCGCGTCAGCCCCTCGACGCCGCGCGCGATTTCGAGCAGCTTCGCCACCTGGCCATCCGCTTCGGCCCGCGCGCGCAGATCGGCCGACTGTTCGATCGCGTCGTCGAGCGTGATTCCGAGGGTCTCGGGCACCATCTTGGCGATGCGGTCGACATCGCCGTAGGACATTCCGAGCACCCGCCCCACGTCTCGGATCGCCGCGCGCGCCTGCATCTTGCCGAAGGTGATGATCTGCGCGACCCGCATCTCGTCGTGCCCTTCGCCGTTGTATTTGTCGGCGACGTATTGGATGACCCGATCGCGGCCGCGCATGCAGAAGTCCACATCGATGTCGGGCATCGAGATTCGCTCGGGGTTCAGGAACCGCTCGAAGATGATGTCGTACTCGATTGGATCGATTCCGGTAATTCCGAGTCCGTAGGCGACGAGGCTGCCCGCCGCCGAGCCGCGTCCCGGACCCACCGGGATGCCCTCGCGCCGCGCAAAATCGATGAAGTCGGCCACGATCAGGAAATAACCCGCGAAGCCCATCGGGCCGATCACGCCGAGCTCGTGTTCGAGCCGCTCCTGATAGGCGGCGTATTTCGGCGCCAGCGGTTCGTCGGGCGCGAGGCCGAGCCGCTCGCGCAGCCCCCGCCACGCCGCCGCTTCGAGCACCTCGTTCTTGCTGGTGCCGACCGGAACCTGGAAATCCGGCAGGTGGTACTCGCCGGTATCGACGCCGAGGTCGAGTTCGCAGCGTTCGGCGATCTCGAGACTGCTCGCGAGCGCGGACGGGTGGTCGCGGAAGACTTCCGCCATTTCGTCGCCCGACTTGAGGTAGAAGCCCTGGCCGTCGAACTTGAAGCGGTTGGGATCGTCGAGCGTCGAGCCGGTGCCGACGCAGAGCAGCGCCTCGTGGTGCTCGTGGTCGCCCTGGCTCAGGTAATGGCAGTCGTTGGTCGCGAGCAGCGGCAGTCCCAGGTCGACCGACATCTTCACGAGCTCGGCGTTGACCCGATCCTGGTCGCCGATTCCGTGGCGCTGAAGCTCCAGGTAGAAGCGGTCCGGGAAGATGCCGGCAAATTCTTCGACCAGGCGCCAGGCCTCTCGCACCTGCCCACCCGTGATCGCGCGCGAAACCATCGAGGAGAGACAGCCCGAGGTGGCGATCAGACCCTCGCTGCGCTCGCGCAGCAGATCCAGATCGATCCGGGGCTTGTAGTAGAAGCCCTCGAGGTAGGCCTTCGAGACCAGGTAGACGAGATTGCGATAGCCGGTCTGGTTGCTCGCGAGCAGCAGCAGGTGATTGATCGCGTCGTAACCGCTGGAGTCCTTCTCGCGCTTCTCCTTCGCGAACCTCGATTCGGAGGCGAGGTAGACCTCGCAGCCGAGGATCGGCTTGATGCCGGCCTCGCGCGCGCGCGTGTAGAACTCGACCGCCCCAAACAGATTGCCGTGATCGGTCAGCGCCACGGCGGGCATGTTCAACGCCACGGCGCGCTTGAACAGCGGGTTGATCTTGATGGCACCGTCGAGCAGCGAGTACTGGCTGTGGAGGTGGAGATGGACGAAGGGACTACTCGACACCCGACGACTCCTCACAAGAGGCGGGGTTTCGCGTCCCGACACCGTGCCGTTGGCTGCCCCTCACTCCCACTCGATGGTAGCGGGTGGCTTCGATGAAATGTCGTAGACGACGCGATTGATACCCTTGACCTCGTTGATGATTCGACTGGAAATCGACGCGAGCACCTCGTCGGGCAGCCGCGCCCAATCCGCGGTCATCGCGTCGACCGAAGTCACGCAGCGGACCGCGATGACGTTGTCGTAGGTGCGCTCATCTCCCATCACGCCCACGGTCTGGATCGGCAGGAAGACCGCAAAGCCCTGCCACATCTGGTCGTACAGACCCGCTCGCCGGATCTCCTGGGTCACGATCGCATCTGCGGCGCGAACCGCCTCGAGTCGCGCGGCGGTCACATCGGCGATGATGCGAACCGCGAGGCCCGGACCCGGGAAGGGGTGCCGTCCGATCGCGCTCTCGGGCAGGCCGAGCTTGCGGCCGACTTCGCGCACCTCGTCCTTGAACAGTTCGCGCAGGGGCTCGACGAGTTCGAGCCGCATTTCGTCGGGCAACCCGCCGACGTTGTGATGGGTCTTGATCGTGACCGACTGCCCCTTGACGGACACGCTCTCGATCACATCCGGGTAGAGGGTGCCCTGCACGAGGAAATCCGCACCGCCGAGACGATCGGCCTCTTCCTGGAACACCTCGATGAAAACCCGCCCGATGGTCTTGCGCTTGCGCTCGGGATCCTCGATGCCGGCGAGCTCGCTCAAGAAGCGATCTCGTGCATCGACCGTCACGAGCTGGTGGTCGAGCACCTTGTCGAACAGCTGCTCGACCTCCTCGCGCTCGTTCGCGCGCAGCAGACCGTTGTCGACGAAGATGCAGGTCAACTGGTCGCCGACCGCCTGGTGGACCAACGTCGCGGCGACGCTCGAATCTACGCCGCCCGACAGCCCGCAAATCACCCGGCCGTCACCGACCTGCTCGCGAATTCGCGCGATGGCGTCTTCGATGAACGAATCCATCGACCAGCTCGCGCGGGCGCGGCAGATGCCGAGCGCGAAATTCCGCAGCATCGCGGTTCCGCCGTCGGTGTGCACGACCTCCGGGTGAAACTGGACGCCCCAGATCGGGCGATCCCGGTCGCGCACGGCTGCGAAAGGCGAGCCATTGCTCGTGGCGAGCGCCTCGAAGCTCTCGGGCAGCCGGAGTACGCGATCGCCGTGACTCATCCAGGTCACGCGCTCGACGCCCCCTTCGAGGTCCGCGAAGAGCGGATCGTCGCGCTCGATCTTCAGCAGCGCGCGGCCATACTCCCGATCGTCGGCGGTCTCGACCAGCCCTCCGAGGTGATGGGCGAGGAGCTGCAGGCCGTAACAGATGCCGAGCACCGGGCATCCGAGGTCGAGCACCGCGCGGTCGAAGTGTGGAGCGGCGGCGTCTAGCACGCTCGACGGCCCGCCAGACAAGACGATGCCGACCGGCTTCCTCGCGCGCAGACTCTCCGCGTCGATGGTTCCCGGTTGGATCTCGCAGTAGACACCCTGTTCGCGAATTCGCCGCGCAATCAGTTGGCTGTATTGCGCACCAAAATCGAGCACGACAATGCGATCACCTTCGAATTCGTGCTGCTCGGGGGAATGAGCCATTCGCCTTCATCTACTCCATCAACGCTTCCGCCAGCTGGCGCGGAAGTCGGTCGGATTCGAGGCCGGAACGATCGAAACCTACTCGATTCGATAGTTCGGAGCTTCTTTGGTGATGATCACGTCGTGAACGTGGCTTTCCTGTAGGCCCGCCGACGAGATCCGAATGAACCGCGCGCGCTCGCGCAGTTCATTGAGATTCGATGCTCCGATATAACCCATCCCCGACCGCAAGCCGCCAACGAGTTGGTGGATGTTGCTCGTCAGGCTCCCGCGGTAGGGGATTCGCCCCTCGATGCCCTCGGGCACCAGCTTGGTGCTGTCTTGCACCCCGGCCTGGAAGTAGCGATCCGCGCTGCCCTGGGCCATCGCTCCGAGCGATCCCATCCCGCGGTAGACCTTGTAGGAACGCCCCTGGTAGAGGACGACCTCGCCCGGCGCCTCGTCGGTCCCCGCGAACAACGCCCCGATCATCACGGTCGAAGCCCCCGCTGCGAGCGCCTTGACGACGTCGCCCGAAAACTTGATGCCGCCGTCGGAGATCACGGGCACGCCGGCCTTCTGGCTGACCGCCGCACACTCCATCACGGCGGTGAATTGCGGCACCCCCACGCCGGCGATGACGCGTGTCGTGCAGATCGATCCGGGGCCGACGCCGATCTTCACCGCCGACACGCCGCTCTTGATCAGCGCCTCGCAACCCTCGGGCGTCGCCACGTTGCCGCCGATCAGCGGAAGATTCGGGAAGGTGCGTCGCAGCGACTGCACCGCGTCGAGTACGCCCTGGGAATGCCCGTGCGCGGTGTCGACCACGATCACGTCCACACCCGCGTCCACCAGCGCCTGGGTGCGCTCGAGGCGGTGCTCGTCGACGCCCACCGCCGCGCCGCACATCAGCCGCCCGAGCGAATCCTTGGACGCGAAGGGGAAGCGCTCGCTCTTCTCGATGTCCTTGATGGTGATCAATCCGCAGAGCACGCCCTGGTCGTCGACCACGAGCAGTTTCTCGATCCGGTACTCGTGGAGGAGTTCCTTGGCGCGGTCGATCGTCGTGCCGGGCGGAACCGTCACCAGGTTCTCGCGCGTCATGACCTTCGAAATTTCCTGTTGGGTGTCGCGCACGAAGCGCAGATCGCGGTTGGTCAAGATCCCGACCAGTTTGTCGTCGCGGGTGACGGGCACGCCCGAAATCCGGTAGCGGGCCATGACTTCGAGCGCTTCGGAGATCCGCTGCTCGGGCTGCATCGTGATCGGGTCGACGATCATGCCCGATTCACTGCGCTTGACCTTGTCGACCTCTGCGGCCTGGGCGCTGATCGACATGTTCTTGTGGATCATGCCGATGCCGCCGTTCTGGGCCAGGCAGATCGCGGTCTCGTGCTCGGTGATCGTGTCCATCGCTGCCGAGACGAGCGGAACGTTCAGATTGATTTCGCGGGTCAGCGAGCAGCCGAGGTTGACGTCCTGGGGAAGAACATCGCTGGCACCCGGCGCGAGAAGGACGTCGTCGAACGTCAGACCCTCTCGGATGAGGCTATCGCTCATGTCGATGCTTTTTCGCTCACTTTTTCGGGGTGGACAGAGGGAGCGCGCGGTCTCCATCAGGTTCCGCGACTCCGCTTGGCGCGGATGGTAGTGGCTGCGCGCAGATGGGTCAACCCACCGAGAGCACAGGCATTTTAGCCCGCGGGGTGCCGCGGCGACGAAGTCAGGGAAGGATCCGCAGGAACATTTCGCGAAGCAGCACCTCGGCGGTGTTGCCCTTCCCGATCGGGATCAGGAATAGCGAGCTGTCGTCGAAGAGCGACAGGTTCTCGCGCAGCGCTTCGGCCTCGACTCCCGCGTCTTTCTCGAGCAACAGCAGGTGAAAGATTCGCGCCCTCGGCACCGCGCTCAGCGCCTCCGAAACCGGACGCACCGCCTGCAACGCGCCCGCAACGGAGCCTGTGAGGACCATCAATACGCCGACGGTGCCGTGCGCGGCGAGCGGCCAGAGCGCGGAATAGCGCGGATCGGCGGGCACCTCCACGAATTCGATCCCGACCTCGTCGTCGACCTCGAGCCGGCCCAACACACCCAGGTGATCGATCGGACCGGAATCCGAGCTGTCGCCAATCGTCGCGCCGGGAAGGTTCGAAATCAGCCGGCTGAATTCGCGCGCAGCCGCGGCGTCGGCGGCCACCACCAGCAGACGGGCATCGCGGGGCGCGTCAGCGCGGGCCTCGTCGAAGCCCATCCACTCTCGCAGGCGCGCACCCGGCGCGTGCGAAAACAGTCGCCTCGCTTTCGGCGCCTCGGCCTCATCCGACTCCTCGCGCAACTCGACCATGCCGCGTTGAATCAGCGTGCGCAGTGTGCGCAACACCTGATAGTCGGGGAACGAGCAGCGATCGACCACGTCGCCGATCCGCGAGTAGGCTTCGAGCACCAGCAGCACTTCTTGCGTGAGCGGGTGGATCACGACTGGCAGAGACGAGCGACGGATCTTCAGATGAACCTTCGAGTCGAGCGACGGCAGGCTATCGGCGTGAAGCGCCCACTCCTGGTTCTGTCGCAGCCCCTCCTGCAGGAGCGAACGCGTCGGCTTGTCGATCGAGGGCTCTGCGCCGACGGGTTTGGGCGCAAATTTGAACTCGCCGCGATCCCAGGCCAACAGGCGGTAGAGCGCCTTTTCGCCCGTGATGGAACCGACCGCCGCGTGGACGATTTCGCCCGCCCGCAACAACACCTGACCGGCTTCCGCAGACTCGGGGTCGCTGCCGCGGCGCAGATCGACGATGCCGGTCTTCTGACTGACGTGAAAGAGCTGGAGCAAATCGGCCAATGCCAGCTGCGAGAGTTGCCCCCCGACTCCGCTGCCCTCCTCGCTCGCCAGTTCGAGTTCCTCTTTGCCCTGAAGCCGCTCTTCCAGCAGCGCCTGGACGCGACGCGCGACCGCCTCGGGGTCGACTGGCGGCCCGGCGATCTCGCCGCCCAGGCCCTTTCGCGCCGCCTCGATCCCGTTATCGGCGAGATAGATCACGCCCATCGTGCGGGTCCGCGGATTCGCCTGCAGGATCCCACCCAGCTGCGCGCCGTCGATCAACGGCAGGGAAAACTGCGCGACCAACACCGAAGGGGGTGCGGACAGCGCAATCTCGAGAGCGGCCGCCCCGTGGGTGACCACCTTCGCGCCGAGTCCGAGCTGCTCGCATGCGGCCAGCAGGCGTTTGCCCCGTTGGAAATCGCCATCTGCGATGAGAATCGTCACGCTCAATCGATCTCCGACCCGTGCAGTTCATGTTGGGCCCGCAATGCCAGGTGCTCGACGAGGTTGCGATCGCAGGTGTGGAAAAATCGCGTGCGATCGCGGCCGGGAGCCTCTTCGCAGATCATCGCGTACGCGGACCCCTCACCGAAATAGATCAGGAAGGGTGGCAGCCCTGCGAGTTCCCGCTTCGATACCCATCGCACCGCCGAGGTATCGGAAGCGTCTTCATCTCGTTCGACGGCAGATTTGGGCGGCTCGCCCAGAACCGATATCGCGGTCTTGCCGACGCGACCGCGCAGGGCGGTCACGCCGGAGGCGAACGCTTCGCCGAGTATCTCTCCGGGTGCTGCGAACAAAACCGATCGCACCCCCGAACGCCGAGCCGGCTCGGCCAGAACGAACTCGACGATCTGCGAAACCGTCTCGCAGCGCTCTTCCGCCCCGCCTTCGAGCAGCGTTCCGAGGCACGCGGCAATCGGCTTGTCTTCGACCACCCACTCGCGCACCAGGCTCGAGCCGTCGCTCTCGATGCGTTCGTCCAGCAGCCTCAGCAGCGACTCGAGTTGGGTTCCGTCCGAGGGGTAGCTCGCGGCCGCGACGTGGATCTTGGCGCGGCTCCCGGGACCCAGGATCGCGAGGACATCGCTGGCCTGGAGTTCGTCGAATGCGCGCCGCTTGAACATGGCGGCGCCCAGCGCATCGGTCTCTGGAAGCAGCACGAGAAACCGCCCCTGTCCATCGACCGAGAGCAGATCCGAGGAGCGTTGGAGCCGCGTCAATTGCGCGACGGCCTTGCCGACCCACTGCCGAAACGCCACATCGCCGAACTGCGCGCGCAATCCGTCGAGTGGTCCGATTTCGACCTTGAGGACCGAGAAGCAACGACCGTGGCGGTTGGATTTTTCGATTTCGTTGCGCACCGAGTTGTAGAAGAACTCGAAATCGGTGGCTCCCGTCGCTCCATCCTCGACCGACTTCCGCTCCAGAGCTCCGTAGCGCAGCGCATTGCAGAGCGCGGTCTGGGCAAACTCAGAGAACTTCTCGGCGCAGGACCGATCGACTGGATCGAAGTCCTCGCCACCGAGCTTGTCGGTCAGCCGGATCAGGCCGACGATTCGAGACTCGTCGCGCAGGGCGATATAGAGCGCCTCCCGGTCGCCTCCCTCGCGATCGCCCCAGTGCAAGACGGCCGACATCGCGGTCGAATCCGCGAGTTCTCGCGGCAAGTCCTCGAGCGCGACCCGTTCCTGCTCGCCCTCCACCCGCACCAAGCCACGCGCGCAGACCAACTCCAACGCGTCGCCATCCGGGTTCGAGCCGACCCAGAGCACTCCCCCCTGGGCGCCGGTCTCGACGCACAATCCGTCGATGATCCGCTCGGCGAGCGGTTCCACGGTCAGAAAGCCGAACAGCGCGGTCGCGCGCTGGATCAGACTGCGCTCGTCCAGGTATTCGATGTTTTCATTCAGCAGCTTGGTGTGTTCGTTGCGCAGGCGGCGACTCTGCAGCACGCCTTCCAACGTGCTCGCCAGCGTGTCGGAATCGAAAGGTTTGAGTAGATACTCGGCGGCTCCGAGTTTCATCGCGTCGACGGCGGCCTTGACGTCGACCACCCCGGTCACCACGACGACGTCCTGATCGGGGTTGCGCTGCTTGACGCGATGGACGAGCTCGTTCCCGTCCATCTGGGGCATCACGAGATCCGTCAACAGAATGTCGAACGTGGAGCGCTCTAGAACTTGAAGGGCTTCTTCGGCGCTAGCCGCAGTTTGCACCTCGAAACCGGCCTCGGTCAGCATTCCTTCCAGCAACTCGCGGAAGTAACGCTGGTCGTCCACGGCCAGGATGCGCCCTTTGGGCATCCGCTTCCCCTCACGCGTGTGCGCGCGCCGCACCGGATTGTCCGATTCGGTCGTCGCGCGCTCCCCTCGATTCCGTGCACCCGAAGGCGCTCGCCGCGGTGAGAAACAATGCGCAGCACTGCTTCTCAACAACCGTAGCGCCCCGCAGGCCACGGGCCGCTAGCTGCTGATCACGGCCCTTCGTTCATCGGCAATTGACGCTCCCATCTTCACGATTCTCGGCGGACGATCGTCGTCGACAGCCCCACTCCAGACGCCGATCAGCGAGTGTGGGGTCGCGTCCACGATTTCGACCCGGATCAGACTGCCCGGTGCGGGCGGGGATTCCGCCTCGGTTGAAAAATTGACGATGCGGTGAAACGGATCTCGCCCCGAGAGCTGCGCACCACCGCGGCGACTCGGTCCCTCCACGAGAATTTCGGCCACTTCTCCCACGCGGGCCCGGTGGGCCTGCAGCGTGAGCGAGCGCTGCAGATCCTGGAGTTCCTCCAACCGGGCCTGGGCGACAGCATCGGAGACCTCGCCATCCAGCGACCTCGCAGCGGTTCCGGGTCGCGGCGAATACTTGAAGATAAACGAGTCTGTAAAAGAAACTTCTCGAACCAACGCGAGGGTTTCGGCAAAATCGGCATCGGTTTCGCCCGGAAAGCCGACGATCAGATCCGTGGTGATCGCGAGGTCGGGCCGGCTCTCGCGCAGTCTCTCCACCAGTTGCCGGTACTCGCCCGCAGTGTGCCGCCTTCTCATTCGCTCGAGGGTTCGGCTGGATCCGCTCTGGAGTGGAAGGTGGATGTGCGGACAGAGCACCTCGAGCTCGGCGTGCGCGCGGATGAGGTCCTCGTCGAAGAAGATCGGATGCGGACTGATGTACCGAAGTCGCGCGAGCCCCGGAATCTTCGCGATCCGGGCCAGCAAGCCCGCGAAGGATTCGCGCGAATCCTCGGGCGCCAAAGCCAACGCGGCGCCGGCTTCGCGCTCCGCGCGCGCATCGGCGCGCCTGCGATCGTGGCGACCGTAGGCGTTCACCGTCTGACCGAGCAGCGTGAGTTCTCGAATCCCAGAGGCGACCAGGTTTCGCGATTCGGCGACGATCTCGGCGCCCGCGCGGCTGATCTCCCGCCCCCTCGTGGAGGGCACGATGCAGAAGCTGCAGAACATGTCGCAGCCCTCCATCACCGTGACGAAAGCCCGGCCGGCCGGATCCCCCTCGAGCGATGGGTGGCGCGACGGCAGGTCGAAGCGCTCCTGCGAGCGGCTCTCTTCGGTCTGCGAGTCGCGCACCCCGCGAAACGCCGCCGCGGCCATCTCCGGAACCCGGCGCAGGTTGTGGGTGCCGTAGACGAAATCCAGCTGGGGAAACCGCCGCAACAGCGCGTCGCCCTGCTGTTGCGCGACGCACCCCGCCACACCGACGGCGCGGCCTCGGGCCAACGCCTTCCACTCGCGCAGCTTCCCCAGTTCGCTGTAGAGGCGGTGTTCCGCTTTGTCGCGAATCGAACAGGTATTGAGGATCAGCAGATCCGCGTCGTCCATTTCGCGGGCTGTCTCCCAACCGTCGTGGAGCAGCAGATTCGCGACCTTTTACGAGTCGTGGACGTTCATCTGGCAACCGTGGGTGCGGATCCAAAAGCGCCGGGGCGTGGTCAAGGGGCCTCCGTAATCCGCGCGCCGCGCGGTGGCCGATGTTCCAGGAGCTCCTCGTGAGGCGAACTCCACGGAGGGGCCGTCTGAGGCTACCGGAACGGGCTTCCGCGGCCAAACGCTCCCGCGGCCAGCTCCGGCGGATTCACCTCCAACATTCACAAGTTTATCGAACTATTCGAAAAATAAGAGTAAATTCAAGCCGTTCCAACAGGAGTGGAGCAAAACACAAATACGGTTTGACTAATCGCGCCGCGCACCGCATACTGACACCAGGCCATTTGACAGGAGAGCCTACAGACAAGCCAGGCCAACGCTTTCGATTATGGAGCGGCGGTGGATTTGGCATTTCTGACCGAAATGTCCAACCTCTCACCCCCCATCATCCATCCACCGCCCTCCTATTTACGAACTGCCCCGCCGTTCTCGGCGGGGCAGTTTTCTTTTGGCTGGCTTTCGAAGAGCGCATTTCGCGCGCCTCAGCTCAAGACCAACCGGTCGATCAGATTGGAGAGCTGCCGCAGATTGCGGCATTCCTCAGCGACGTCCGCAAACGGCGCGTAGCGATTCATCACGCTGTCGCCGAATCCCCAGGCGTTCGGGTTCTCCGGATTCAACCAGATGAGGTCTTTGGCCCTGTTGTGGATTTCGCGCAGGCACCAGGCCTTCGGGTCGTTGTAGTTGTTCCGCGCGTCACCGAGGATCAAGACCGTCGTCTTCTTGTCGACGGCAGAGAGGTGATTCTGCGCAAACACGTAGAACGCGTTGCCGAAGTTGGAGCGGGTGTAGACGTTGACGACGCCGCCCCCCTGCAGCGCCCTCTCGATCGACTCGTTGATGTCGGCATCCTTGAACAGGTGGGTCACCTCGCCGAGATCCGAGACGAAGATGAACGACCGAATCTTCGTGAAGGCCTCCTGCAGCGTGTAACAGAATTGCAGCATGAACCGCGAGACGTTCGCGACCGACGACGACACGTCGCACAGGATCACGAGCTTCGGCCGGTCCTTCTTGCGGTGCTTCCAAACCATCTCGAACGGAATCCCGCCGTGTGACATGTTGCGCCGGAGTGTCTGGTGGAGATCGAGCTTTCCCCGCTTCATGCGCCTGCGCCGGATCGTGAGGATGTTCTTGATCTTCTGGGCGAGCCGCTCTACGACCTCCCTCATCTTCCTCACCTCGTCTTCGGTGAGGTGGTAGAAGCTCTTCTCGAGCAGGGTCTCCTGCCGGTACTTTTCCATGTAGTCGTGGTTGCGCTGCTGGATTTCGCGCTCGGTGAAGTTGCGGACGCTCTTGCGGATCGCATCCATCAGCCCGTTGATCAGACTGCCCATGGCTTCGGCTTCGTCGTCCGGCATACCGGCTGCGCGCAGCCGTTCTGTCAGCCCTCGAAGCTCTCCCTCCGCGCGCTCGGCACCCATCCGCTCGAGGATTCGGCGACTGAAGAAACCGATCTGGAGGAAGTTTTCGATCCGCCCGACCCCGGCCTCCTCGGCCGCACTGCGAATCAGCGACTCGAGCTCGCCGAGATCGCCCGCGAGCATGGCCCGGGCGAGATCCGAAAGCGCCTCGGGCCCGCCCTCCACGTCCTGGAGCAACTCGGCGATCTGCCGCAGCAGCGCCTCGTAATCCATCCGCTCGGGCAGTCCCGCCGACGCCTGGTCGAAGGCTTCGCGCAGGCTGTCGTAGAAGCCCGACCAGTAGAGACCGAAGAGTTCTTCGAAGGTCGCGACGTCGGCAGCCCGCTTGACCATGGTGGCGCCCAGTGCGTTGCGAAAGACTTCCCGATCGTCGATCGACAGGACTTCCAGCGCCTTGAAGGCGTCGAGCGCTTCAGCGGTCGAGACCCTCACCCCGGCTCGCCGGAGGATGTTGGTGAATTCCAAGATGTGTTTCTGCACGGCTCGGCGTCACGCCTGGCGCGGTGCGCCTTTCGCGGCTGCCCGCGCGGAAGCTGCCGCCGCGGCGTCCGTCCGCCGATCGTCGGCGGGCTTCGCGAGAAACTTCTCGAGTTCGCCCTCGGCCTTTCGAACATCGCCCTCGTATTTGAGGATGACGTTGAGCGTCCTGGCGACCATGTCGCTATCCAGCTCCACAGCGTTGAGCGCGAGCAGCGCCCGCGCCCAATCGAGCGTCTCGCTGATCGAAGGCGTCTTCTTCAGGTCGAGCTCCCGCAGCGCCTGCATCATTCGCACCAGATCTGCGCTGAGCTTCTTTCCCGCCTCGGGAACCTTGGCCTCCAGAATCCGGGTTTCGAGGTCGGCGTTCGGGAAATCGATGAACAGGTGAAGACAGCGGCGCTTGAGGGCATCGCTCATCTCACGGCTGTTGTTCGAAGTCAGAAACACCAACGGGCGCTGCGTGGCCCGGATCGTGCCGACCTCCGGCACCGTGACCTGAAAATCCGAAAGCACTTCGAGCAGAAACGCCTCGAATTCGGGGTCGCCCTTGTCGACCTCGTCGATGAGCAGCAGCGTCGGGATATCCGCCGTGATCGCGTTCATCAACGGGCGCGGGACCAGGAAGTTCTCGGAGAAGAACACGCTGTCCTCCTCTCCCACGCGCTCGGCCGCCTCGCGCACCGTCTTCGCACCGCGCATGACATCCGAAAAGCGCTCTTTCAGGATCTGGGTGTAGAGCAGCTGCTTCGAATACTCCCACTCGTAGAGGGCCTTGGCCTCGTCCAGGCCTTCGTAGCACTGCAGTCGGATGAGCTGGCTACCGGTCGCGGCCGCGGCCGCCTTTGCGAGCTCGGTCTTGCCGACGCCCGCGGGACCCTCGATCAACACGGGCTTCTCGAGTCTCTGCGCGAGAAAGACGACCGTCGCGATCCTGGCATCGCAGATGTAGTTCAGCTTCGCGAGTTCGCGTTGGACCGATTCGACGGATTCAAACAATCTGGCACCCCGTTTTCACCCGATCCGCTCCGACCTGGCCCGGCCCGATCCCGGCGCCTCCCGGTCGATCAACTCATCAGATCGAGAACGTGCCCGAGTTTTTCCTTCTTGGTGCGAAGGTATTCGAGGTTTCTTTCGTTGGGGACGATTTCGAGCGGCAAGCGCTAGACGATCGAGAGGCCGTAGCCCTCGATTCCAGCCCGCTTGCCCGGGTTGTTGGTGATCCTGCGCATCTTTTGAACACCGAGATCGGAGAGGATCTGCGCCCCAACCCCGTAGTCGCGCAGGTCGGCGGGAAACCCGAGCCGCTCGTTCGCCTCCACGGTGTCCAGACCTTCGCTGTCCTGAAGCCCATAGGCCTTGATCTTGTTCTTGAGCCCGATTCCGCGGCCTTCCTGGCGCATGTAGAGCAGCACGCCGGCGCCTTCGGCTTCGATCATCTTGAGCGCCGCCTCGAGCTGCTCGCCACAGTCGCAGCGCAGCGAACCGAAAGCGTCGCCCGTCAGGCATTCGCTGTGGACCCGGACGAGAACCGGTTCATCGGGATCGATCTCGCCCTTCACCAACGCGATGTGGTCGACGTGGTCGATGGCGTTCTCGTAGACGATCGCCCGAAACTCTCCGGCTGCAGCGATCGGCATGTTGGCTTCCGCGGCGCGCCAGACGAGCTTCTCCTTGCGCAAGCGGTAATGAATCAGATCCGCAATCGAGACGATCTTGATGTCGTGCTCGCGGCCGAACTCGAGCAGGTCTCCCATGCGCGCCATCGAGCCGTCGTCGTTCATCACCTCGCATATGACGCCGGCGGGCTTGAGACCGGCGAGCCGGGCGAGATCCATCGAGCCCTCGGTCTGGCCCGCGCGCCGCAGCACGCCGCCCTCTCGCGCGCGCAGCGGAAACACGTGACCCGGTCGCGCGAGGTCGGTGGGCTTGGCGTCATCGGCGATGGCGGCGAGTACCGTCGTGGCTCGGTCCGCCGCGGAAATGCCCGTCGTGACACCCTGGCGCGCCTCGATCGAAACCGTGAACGCGGTCCCGAAGCCCGAGGTGTTCTCGTGATCCGGAACCATCATCGAGAGATTCAGCCGCTCGAGCGTCTCTTCCGTGAGCGAAAGGCAGATCAGCCCGCGGCCGAATTTCGCCATGAAATTGATCGCCTCGGGCGTCACTTTTTCGGCTGCGATGCAGAGATCCCCCTCGTTTTCCCGATCGGCATCGTCTACGAGGATGACCATCTTGCCGTCGCGAACGTCCGCGATCGCGGCCTCGACGGAGGCGATCGCCTTCCGGATGTCCTCTTGATTCAGCTCGAGACGAAGGTTTGCGCGCGGTTTCGACATGGCCGAGAGGGCTCCCGAACTGGGGGTTGCGGCTCCGAACTGTAGGCGGGGTCGCGGCTTGCGGCGGTCACCTGACCCTATCAGCGGCGATTTCGCGTGTCAAATCAGGCGGGTCGCACGGCAGGGGCGGCGCTGCGGGCGGCTGCGGGCTGGCCTTCAGGGCCGCTTGATGTGCTCGAAGATGCCCTTGAGGAAGT
>JAFDBP010000209.1 GCA_019313245.1 Deltaproteobacteria bacterium | reverse complement strand
GCAGATCTCAATGCCACCGGTGGCATTCTTGCCCCGCGATGGGGCAGAACGCCGCAATCGGGTGCAAATTACCCTCAATTTTCGCTCTCGTGATTCGTCGATCGCAAGTAAACACAGAGACGCCAGCTTCCCCTCTTGGTGGACTAGAACCAGCCTCGTCAGCGCCTCGGCCCTCGACAGGGATGAGCTTGACGAGGAGCGGCTGAGCGTGCGCGCTGTCGTCAACGAGGTCTGAGCACAGCGCTCAGGTCCGAGACTTGCTTGCCGCAGGTTCATTCCAGACAGCCGATCGCGATGGCCACGGGAACGCCATTGGAGTGCAGTCGGAGTGCAGGCGCTCTTACGCCTCTCATAAGCGCCTGAAATAAACGAAATATGTGGTGGAGGCGGCGGGAATCGCGGGCCAGCAAAGCTGGCCAAGCGCATCGCGGACGAGCGAAGCTCGTCCGCTCGCGAACCCGATCACCCGCAATCAACTAACCGGCTGATGGCGCACGACTTTTCGTTCTAACTGCCCGACAACTCGTTGCCTTCTCCCTTGAATCGAGTCCCCTGGAGTCTCCTCCAGTCCCCTCGAGTCGACCCCAGTCGTGGAGATATTTTGGAGACGGTATTGGAGAACCAAAGCCTCAAATCGAAGGCAAACATTCGGATGGGCGGCTCTTCAGTTACGCCTCGCAGGCGGGTGAGCGGGTTGTAAGTAGTTAAACCCTCTCTACGAAAAACGGCGCAAAAGTCCGAGAGGCTTTGACGACGTACACTACCGACCGCGTCACCCGCCTTTTGACAGATGGGCTTGAGCCCTTCGCTCATATCGAGCCGGCCCGTTTCGATCAAGTGAGATGAGTTCTAGGCTTTCTTTCGCACTCCTTCCTGGATCAATAGCTCCCGCAGCGCCTCGGACCAGTGCTCGCACGCGGCCTTGACGTCGCTCCAGGTTTTGAGCTGGGTGTACCACTTCTTGCCCGCCTGCTGGTCGACGGCCGCAGCGAGTCGCACCTTCTTTATCGAGTCCAGGAGCTCGGCCTCCAGCGTCGCCTCGCCAACGGTCACGACGACGTCAGCGCCCACACCGACTAGCGTCGAAGCCATCTTCAACTGCGGCACGATGGTCGTGATGGCTTTGAGCGGTACGTTCGCGCCCTTCGCCTCGGTCAGGGCGGCACGGAATTGGAGCACACCCGGACCGGGTCCATCGGCGATTTGGAAGTCCTTCGAGAGTTCTTCGTGGAGAGCCTGGTAGAAGAAGTCGGTCAGCATCTGCTTATCCTCGGGCTCGAGCTTCGACGTCTCGCTGTTCGCCCACATGGAGACCGACTCGATCCAGATCGCGTCGTAGCTGCTCCAGTTGGCTTGTGGGTTCACGTAGCTGAGCTTGGCTGGCGCGCCTTTGCGCTCGGTCAGCTGCGAGTAGTCGCGCAGAAATCCCGATTCCTCCGGCGCGCTCCGGCGTCCACGGGTCCCGGCACAGGCAACTGCCGTCAGCGTGAACGCGACCAGCGTCAAGATCAGGACCGCACGGTTCATTCTTCGGATTTCGGATGACATCTCTTGGGCTCTCCTTCTGTTGAGGGCTTGGAAATTCAGCGTGGATCTCTATGCGTCGATCGGTCGATGCTTGAAGCGCCCGCTCAATCGCCTGGATACTTGAACTCGCGACCCAGTGCCTTTCCCGCCTCTTCGTAGATCGGCCTGATGACCTCGTCCACGTCGTCGAACCTGCCGGCCCAGATCTCGGGTGAGTAGCCCACCCGGTCGTTCGGATCGGGCGGAATCGCCGGTGAAACCAGGGGCGGATTCCAGGTGTGCTCGTTGACCAGCGCGACCCGTTCCGTGATCTTGTCCTTGGTCACGTTCCAGACCATGTGATCTTCGGCCAGGCTCAGCGGGCCGTCGTAGGTCTTTCGAATCCGCTCGAGGATCGGACCGGTCGTGTCGTGATCCTTGAAGAAGTGGTAGGCGATGGCGTGGCGCGGCTTGATCGTGCTCATCACCTTGCCGAACGCCTCCGGCGCGGTGTGGATCTGCGTACCCACTTGCAGCGCAGCTTCGGGCGTCAGTCGCCACTTGGTGACTAGGTCGGGCACCGCGATGAAGCACTCGTGAATCGCGATGTCCGCGCCCTGGCCATATTCGTTGAACCACTTGTTCGGAAACGTGTCGCTCGAAAAGACGAACTTGAGGCCGCTCCACTCCAGACTGAAGCTGACGGCTCCGTCGATGGCGTGAATCGCCGGCCAGGATCGAATCTTGACGCCGTTCTCCTCGTAGATGATCTGCGGCTTCTTGTAGTCGAACTCATGCACCTCGGTTGTGAATCCGCGAATGTCCGTCTGTCCGAGCCGCCCGGCGATGTCCCAGGTGTACATCTTCTCCATGTGTTCGACCGCGTAGGCGGTCCCGAGCTCCGGTGTCGCGCCGCTCGGTCCCCAGACTTTCAACGGGACATGCCGGCCGCCCACGCCGCCGCCGACGAAGAGTCCGCCGAGATCGCCGAAATGGTCTACGTGCAGATGGCCGATGAAGACCTTGTCCAACCAGTCCCAGGGAATGTCCAGGGCGGCGAGCCGCTCCACCGAGCCCGATCCGATGTCGAAGATGAACTTGTCGCCGTTGCCCAGCTCGACCAGGAAGCAGGCGGCGGCTTGCGCCATCCGTGGATTCGGCATGCCGGTGCCGCAGGCGATCACTCGCATTTCATCCGGCGCCAGCCTCTCGCTGTTCGGGACGTACACGTCTCGAGGTCGCGGATCTACGGGTGAGACCTTCTCTGTGGAACTGGCCGCCACCAGCACGGTGAGACATGTTGTCAGGGCTGCGCCGACCGCTAGGCCGCCGAGAAACGAGCGTCTTCTCTTCATATTCGCCCTCCTTGGTTGGGGAAATGTCAAACGCCAATGTGTTGGAGAAAGTGCGATCACACGACGGTCTTCCCGGCGCTGCGGCGCAGCCGTTCATCCGCCGATCTGGGACGGGCGACACTATCAAAAATATACGCTGGCGTCTAGTCGCGCCTAGCCGGTCTGGAGGTATCTTTCGCGGATGAGTTCGGCCAGTCGCAGGCGTGGGGTGACCAAGGCCCAATGGCTCGAAGCGGGCCTCCAGGCGCTCGGGGAAGGAGGTGTCGCGGCCGTGCGGGTGGAGGCACTCGCTCGATCACTGGGCATCGCAAAGGCCGGATTCTACTGGCATTTCAAGGATCGTAGCGATCTGATGCAGCAGCTCCTCGACTACTGGTCCCACGAGGTCACCGAGGTCATCACCGAAAACTCCGAGGTGCTCGCCCTCGAACCGAAGGCCCGACTCGTCCGCACGGCCGAGATGATCCTCGAATACGATCTGACCACCCACGAACTTGGCGTCCGCCTATGGGGCCTCCGGGACGCAACAGCGGCGCGCGCGGTTCGGCGCGTCAATCGGACGCGACTAGAATTCATTCGAAGCGCCTTCGCGGAACTCGGCTTCGGGGGCGACGATCTCGAGATGCGGACAATGTTGTTCGCGGTCTACCAGAGCTTCGAGGGCCCGATGTTGCGCGAGATCTCGCGCAAACGACGCCGCGAGCTGATCGAACGACGCATCGAACTGCTGGCGAGTCGTTGAGGGCGTCGCCGCCGCATCGCTCAGGCCCCTGTCCAACCTGCGTCATACCTTCTGCTCGCATCTGGCGATGCGCGGTGGGCCGGTGAGG
>JAFDBP010000208.1 GCA_019313245.1 Deltaproteobacteria bacterium | reverse complement strand
GGTGCATAGGCCAACCTCGACTCGAATAGGCTCCCGTCGGGTTCGTCGATCGTGCCTCCACGGTTCGAGGAGAGGAGATCGCAGCGTTCGGCCGTGCCAGCCTCCGGTGCGGCGATGATCGCGAAGTAGACACTGCTCAAGGCGACGAACTCGACGCCTGGGCCGTAGCTGTGCGGCTGCAGCGGGCGGCTCTCGTCTTCGCTCAGCAAGCCCTCGCGGTCTTCGCGGACGGTTTCCTCGCCGTACTGACAGATGCCGTGACTGAGGGCAGGGGAAGGTCGCCCGAAGAAGCCGCCCTTTTCATCCTCGCGCCGTACGTAGTGGGCCGACGTGATGCCGAGTCCAATCGATTTGCTGCTCGCCGCGTCATTGCGGACTTCGATGGCAGACAGAAGCTGATAAGGGGGTTCCCCGAGCTCCCAGGTCCGGGTGATGGAGACCCCGTCACCGGCCCACTGGAATCGGATCCGATCCGGCGACGCCTCGGTGACCGACCACAATGCTTCATCAGGAACGGCAACCCCCGTGAGCTCCGGCGCCAAGGGAAGATAACGCTCCTTGTCGGTGGTCACGAGCTCGTGGGGCTCGTCTTCGGCGTCGAGGTAGCGCTCGCCCTTGACCTTCAAGCTCACCAACGCCGTGTTGAGGTTGGTGAACGACGCCACGAAGCGATCGTTTTCGAGCTGGTATCGCTTCTCGAGGTCAGCTCTGGACTTCGGGTCGAGCGCGGCCAGGCTTCCCGACGCGGGCGCGGGCGCGGGCGCGGGCGCTGGTGCTGTCGCGGACGCGGACGCTGTCGCGGACGCTGGATCGGGGCTCGGGGGCTTCGGGGCGAAGTACTGGTATGTGACCAGGAGCGCGAGGCCGACCAGGGGCAGCATCATCAGCCAAATCGGCGGATTCTTCCGCTCATCCATGATGTGCCTCGCCACAATGCAGGTGCCGACCCTCGGCACGCGGCGGGGGATCGAAGCCACCTGGATTGAAAGGGTGACAGCGCCCGATCCGTTTGATGCCGAGCCAGGAGCCACGCAGCGCGCCGAAGCGCTCGATGCAGGTCGCGGTGTAGTGGGAGCAGGATGGCTCGAAGCGACAGGAGGGGCCGAGCAGACGCGAGAGCGTGAGCTGGTAGACGCGGATCATGAACAGGAGCACGGCGCGGATCATCGCAATGCCTCAGGCTGAAGCTTGCGCGCGGCGCGTCGCAGCTCTCCGAGAAGGGAGTCGTAGCTGACCTGCTGCGCATCGCGCTTCGCGATGAACACGACGTCGTGCGATGGCGGAAACAGGTGCCGATTGCGCCGGAAGACCTCGCGCACCACCCGCTTGATGCGGTTGCGTTGGACGGCGGTTCCCACTTTCTTCGTCACGGTGATCCCCAGTCGCGTGTTTGGTAGTTCATTCGGTCGAACGACGAGAAGGAAGTGGGGGGTGTGGATGCGTCGCCCGTTGAGTTGTACTTGTCTGAATTCGTAACGCTTTTGGAGCCGATCGGCGCTACGAAACCGCTGCGCACGACCGCTGGTTGCCCCTGTCGTTCCAGATGCGCGAGGCATCTTCGCACGAGCTCTTCCGCTACTTCTTGTAGCAGGAGACGGAGAGACGCTTTCGTCCCTTCCGCCGGCGCGCGTTGAGCACGCTCCGACCGCCTTTGGTCTTCATACGCGCGCGGAACCCGTGTGTCCGAAGACGGCGCTTACGATGTGGTTGATAGGTCCGCTTCACAGCAATGCTCCCGAGAAATAGAGGGCGCGAAGAAAGCACGAGGCTGGTGGGGTGTCAAGTCGCCCCCCTCAGCCCATGACGCAGGCCGAAGGGCCTGATTTCACTGGACTACTAGGCCAAAGACCGGCGTCTCGCAGGCTGGTGTACCGCCCGCTTCCGACCACGAGGTGGTCGAGGATCCGGATATCGAGCAGCGAGCCCGCCGCGACCAGGCGCTCGGTGAGGGCCAGATCTTGTGCGCTCGGCTGCGGATCGCCGCTCGGGTGGTTGTGAAGGAAGATGGCCCCGGATGCAGACTCGGAGAGGAGCACCCGGAACACCTCGGCCGGGTCCACCTGGCAGCTCGTACGGCCCCCGCGAGCGACTTCCCGCTCGGCTCTCGGACGGTTCTTCGCATCGACCGCGATGACCACGAAGCGCTCGACCCGGCTTGGCATGAGCTTTCTTCCGTGGCGGAGGAACACCGCCTCGCTGCTGCAGAGCGGCACTGAATCATTTTCCGGAAAGGTGAGCGCACGAAGACCCGCTTCGAACGCGGCCGCGAGGCGTGCGGCTGTCGCAGGTCCAATCCCCGGCATACACGTCAACTCCGCAAAGCCCATGCGCCGGAGCGCCCAAAGCCCGCCGCTCTCTCTGAGGAGCCGTGCAGCGGCCACGGTCACGTTTTCGCCGGCCCGTCCGGTACCAAGCAGCGCGGCGACGAGCTCGGCATCGGAGAGACTCGCGGCGCCATGGGCGGCAAGTCGTTCACGAGGCCCGGACATGGCGGAAGTGAATGCACCTCGTGTGCCGCAGGGGAGGGGTGAAGGATCGCTGGGTTGTGGCGGGGTGAGTGACGGGAAGCTTCCGGATCGCCGGCGGCCGCTACGCCTTCAATGTCCGCGACAACGAGCGGAGGCTCGCTCGCGAGCACGTGCGTCGCGACAGTGTCTCCGATCGCGGGCGCGGACGCTGAAGGCGTAGCGGCCGCCGCCGATCCGGAATCTTCCCGTCACTCACCCCGCCACAACCCAGCGATCCTTCACCCCTACCCTGCGGCACG
>JAFDBP010000207.1 GCA_019313245.1 Deltaproteobacteria bacterium | reverse complement strand
TCACCCTCGGCAACCACGACTGGGACCAGGGCGAGGAGCACGGCCTGTCGCACGCAAGGGCGCAGACCGACTACCTCTCTTCCAAGGGTTCCAACATCTCGGTCCACCCGCGAAACACCTGCCCGGGACCCGAGATCGTGCAATTCGGGGATCATCTTCACTTCGTATTCCTGGACATCTGGGCGGCGATCTATCAGATCGAGTACCCCGACGGCCCGCTCGACCACTGCCAGCCACCCGCCGGCGAAGGGCGACTCCTCCCCGTCGTCGACGCCGCACTCGGCGACAGGGGAGAGCGCCGCTCGATCGTGGTCGCTCACCCCCCCATGCTCACGAGCGGTCCACACGGCGGCTACTTTCGCTGGCAGGAGCACATCTTTCCGCTGCGCGTATTCAACCGGCACCTCTGGATCCCGCTTCCGATCGTCGGTTCGATCTTTCCCTTCGCCCGTTTGGCCGGAGTGACCGACACCGACCAGATGAGCGCAACCTACGAGTCCTACATCGAATCTGGAAAGTCGCTGTTCGCGCCGAACCATCCGACCCTGATCGCGGCCGGACACGAACACAGCCTCCAGGTTCACATCGATCCGACCGGGGTGTTTCACGCAGTCAGCGGCGCGGGCAGCTCGAGCAAGGTGGATTACGTGCGCGACATGCGATCCGACCTGATGTCGCTCGCGGCGCCCGGCTACATGCGCCTCGACGCCTACGCGGACGGAACACTGCGGCTCAACGTGTTTGCCGTCGACGAGGAGCGCGAATCCGACCTCGTCTTCAGCACCTGCGTTCCGTAAGACGGGCCTCATCGCGAAGCCGAACCCGCTTGCGATGTTCGCCGTAGGCGTTGCCAGCTCGTGCTGATCCGCCCGGCGTCTACTCTTCGCCGTCTCGGCGCGACTTCGAGGCGTAATCCCGCTTGATCATTCGGTAAGCGACTGCACCTGCGAGAATCGCGGCCGCTCCGTACCCGATCGCCAGCAGGAGTTCACCGCTCATAGTCATCGCTTCCAGTCTCCGGCGTCGAGTCTTCGAGCGGCGCAGCCTCCTGGCCCGACGCGTAGGGGCGCGCATAGCAGATGACCATCGCCAGGATCATCAGCGCGCCCGTCGCCATCAGCATCTTCGAAATCTGCAGGGTCTGGCGCGCCCTGGCCCCGCCCACTTCTCCGCTCGGAATCTGATGCAGCATCGCGCGGTAGGACCGCTCTCCATCGGTTACCCGACCCATTTTCGAAACCAGCAAGATCGTTACAGCGCTCAACGATATGCCGATTACGAACGGATCGAGAAAGACGGGAAGATCGATCACCTCGAAGGTCGCCAACAGTTTGGCAACGGCGTTTCCCAGGAAGCCCGTGACGATTCCCCAGAACGCTCCCGCAGCGGTGATTCGATCGCTCCATACGCTGAAGAACGCAAGTGGTCCCCAGGACGAGGCGAACAGTGTCCCCGCAAAATACGTAATCCAGAGAATCGCGGGCGGCTGGAAGAAGGCCAGGCCCAGGATCACCACGCCCACTGCGAACATCGTGTATCGACTGACGCGAAGATGCCTGCGGTCGTCCTCGGTGTGATGCGGGAAGATGTCGTGGCACGCGCTGAACGAGACGAGCGACAGAAACGTCGATGCGGATGAGAGCGCGGCCGCCATGATGCCGGTCATCAAGAGCACCGCGGGCAAGGTGGGCATCAGATTGACCGCTGCCCAGATCATCACCCGCTCCGACACTTCGATCCCGGGATTGACGAGATTGACAGCGGTCGCGCCAAAAACCAGCGCGATGTATACCGCCAGGATCGAAGCGACCGCAATGCAGGCCGATCGAATCACGGTGTGTTCGTCCTTCGCCATCAGATAGCGGCTCGACTGCCACGGGCTGACCGCGACGACGAGCCCCCATGACACCCCCATGAGTACGGCCCAGGTCAGACTCTCGATCGGCGTTTCCCACAGTGACTCCGGTCCGATGTAGCCGTGCCAGGAGATGAGACCCGGCTTCGATTCGAAGCGCGAGAGCGCCTCGATCGTCGCGAACCAACCACCCGTGCTAGCGATGATGAAATACAGCGAAACGAAGGCAACCACCGTGAACAGCAGGAACATGATCGTGTCGGTAATGATCACTCCCCTCGAGCCCGAGTAGAGCGTGAACGCCGCATATCCCGCCCAGACCACGAACAGCGAAACCGCATACGGGATATCCGTCACTTCCGAGACGATCAGTGACGCGCCCTGGGTCACCGCCAGCAGATAGGCCGAAAGTCCGATGATGATCGTCAGCCCCGCCGCGATCTGAACGCGAGCCCCCTGGCTTTCGAATCGCCTGCCAAAGTACTCGGCGACCGTGAGACATTCACTCCGCCGCAGGAAGCGGCCGAAGAACAGGGCGCCGATCACATACCCCATCGCGTTGATCGACGTGAGGATCAGGATCTGCGGCCCATGGCCCTGGTAGGAAAATCCGGTCTCCCCGAGAAACGCGTTGGTGCTCAAGAAACTCGCAACCAGCGTCCCAACGATCAGCAGAGTGGGCGCACTTCGCCCCGCGACGAAATAGTCGTCCAGGTGCTTGACCTTGCGGCCCGCGTAACTTCCGACGATCAGATAGACCAGGATGCTGATCAAAAGGCCGATTGCGTAGGCGTTCAATGCCCTCCCCTTTTTCGTGGAGCGTCATCATAGGAGAAATCGAACGCGAGATGCACCGCACCATCTGAGCGAGCCAGATCGCCCATTAGAGGCTGCGCTGGACTCTCCGCTCTGATCGGGATATGAATTCGCGGTTCGTTTCGCTCCACCCGGGATCCTTCAACCCAAAAGGATGGCCGCAATGACCTCTACGACGACTCGATGGATCGCGATCGCGCTTTCCTGCCTGTTTTCATCGACCGCGACGTGGGCCCAGGGGTTCGACACACCCGAGCCCGGTTCGATCGAAGCGATCGCACAGGAGACCTCGGACCCGCGGTTCTCGAGCAGCTGGGTCGAATCGATACCCGATTCGCCGACCGTCCCCTCCCCCAGCGATTTCCTCGGCCATATCGCGGGTGCAGCCGATCAACTCCCGAACAGCACGACCATCTACGCCTATCTGCGTGAACTGGCGCAGGCCTCGGCGCGGGTCCACGTCGAGGTCATCGGCCAGACCGAGGAGGGTCGAGAGATCCTGCTCCTGGCGATTGCGGACGAGGCCGGGATCCGCGCACTGCCCGAGCTCAAGGCCATCAGCGCGCGAATTGCGGATCCGCGGATGACGACGCCCGCGCAGTTCGAAGAAATGCTTCCCCGAGCCCGCCCCTTCTACTACTTCAACGGAGCGATTCACGCCGACGAGTCCGGTGCGCCGGACATGCTGATGGAACTCGCCTATCGCCTCGCCGTATCCGAAGATCCGATGATTCGGCGCATCCGCGAGCAGCTGGTCGTGCTCATCAACCCCGTCGCAAATCCGGACGGTCGCGACAAGATGTCCGACTGGTTTCGCCGCTTTCACCGCGGGAAGACCGACTTCGACGCACTCGCCCGCCAGTCCCCTCCCTATTGGGGGAAGTACGTCTACGTCGATGCGAACCGCGATGCGCATCAACTCGATTTCGGAGCCACGCAGGCGGTCGCAAAGATGTTCTTCGAATACCACCCGACGGTGATCCACGACCTGCACGAGGCCATCCCCCTGCTCCAGACCTGGAATGGCACGGGCCCCTACAACCCGAACCTCGACCCCATCGTCTTCGCCGAATTCCTCGAGATGAGCTTTCACGAGATGTCTGCCCTCAGCGCGCAGGGAATGCCGGGCGTCTGGACCTGGGATTTCGGCGAGGGCTTCGGTCACCACTACACCGATTCGATCGCGATGAACCACAACGCGATCGGGCGCGGCTACGAGACCTACGGCAACGCGGTCCCACTCCGCGTCACGCGCAAACTCGACAGCGCCGATCTCACGAGAACCTGGTTTCGGCCGTATCCGCCACCCGATCGCGAGTTCACCTGGTCGCATCGGGACAACGTCAATTATTCGCAGAGCGGCAGTCTCGCGGTACTCGACTACAGCGCGGGCCAATCCAAGCAACTGCTCCGCAACTTCTATCAGAAGGGCTACAACTCGTGGACTCGCGGAAAATCCGGCGATCCCTACGCGTTCGTGATCCCCGCCGAACAGGGTGACCGATTGCGAATCGCCAGCATGATCAACCGGCTGATGGACCAGAAGATCGAAGTCGGCCAGGCGCGCCGCAAATTTTCGATCGGCGATGAGAACTTCGCGGCCGGAGACTTCGTCGTCATGCTCGACCAGCCCTATCGGGATTACGCGGTGGATCTGCTGCAACCGCAGGAGTTCCCGGCCGACGCCGAGCACGAACCCTACGACGACATCTCCTGGGCGCTCCCCGTGCACTACCGCGCGCGAACCGTGAGGGTGGACGACCCGGCGATCCTCAAGGTTTCGGTCCGAAAGCTCAGCGAGCGCGTGCGACCCGTGGGCACCGCGCCAGCCAGCGCGAAGGTCTACCTGCTACAGGATTCGGGACAAGAGGCGCTGCTCGCCGCGCGCTACCGATTGGCGGATTTCGAGGTCGAGATCGCGGAGCGCGCCTTTCAGGAGGGCCGGCGCGATTACCCGGCGGGCAGTTGGGTGCTGCGCGACCAACCGGGCCTGCAGGAAGCTCTGACCGCAATCAGTGAAGAACTTGCGCTCGACTTCGAAACGGCGCGGAGCGCTCCCGATGTTCCGCTGCACAGCGCCCCGCTTCCGCGGCTCGGCGTCTGGGTGCCCTGGGCGGACACGGACATGATCGGCTGGATTCGCTTCAGCCTCGACCAGCAGCGCATCCCCTACACCTACCTGCGCGACGAAGAGATCCGGGCCGGAAACCTGAAGCAAGCCGTGGACGTGATCGTGTACGGAGCCGTTCTGCTCGACCTACAGGGACAGATCCACGGCATCGAGGCCAAACACGGCCCGATGCCCTTCGACCGCATCCCCGAATATCCGAGCCTCGGTTCTCCCGTCGCCTCCGACGACATCACGGGCGGCATCGGCTGGCGCGGGCTCGCCAATCTCGAAGCCTTCGCGCGCGAGGGCGGCGTGTTGATCACGCTCGGCAGCGGTTCCACCCTCGTGCTCGAGAGCGGGCTCGTCCGCAACGTGCAAAAAGCCGAACTGCCCGGCGTGACGACGCCGGGGGCTCACCTGCGCACGACCTTCCTGCTGCCCGAGCATCCGATCGCCTACGGTTATCCCGCCGAGAGCTACGCGTTTCGCTCGCCCTATTCGTTCTACGATCCGCCGCGGCGCTGGCTCACGATGTCGTACTGCACCTCGTGCCTGACGGGCCCGCTCGATCTGCGCTACGTCGTGATGCAGTGGGGCACCCTGCCCTTCGATCTGGGCGACGACTCCGCTCTCGCCGGCGCGCCGCCCATTCTGATCAGCGGCGGAGGCAAGAATCAGCGGGCCCTCGAAGGGCGTCCCGCCATCCTCGACGTGCCGCTCGGCGACGGCAATGTGCTGGTCTACAACTTCAACCCGATGCACCGCGACATGAACCACGCGGACAGCCGCTACCTCTACAACGGCATCCTGAACTGGCACTACATCACCGCGAGGCACGCGGCCGATTAGAGCGGAGCCGCCCCCGCTCTTTGCCCCGCATGCGACGGCGCAACAGATGTTTCAGAAGCATTTTCCCTGCGCGCCTGACTCTTTGGATTCACTCCCCCGGAGTCTGGGTCGATCCCGGCATCGGCCGATCGGCTCGAATGAACAGCCAGAGCACTGCGCCGAGCAGCGCAAAAACGGAGCCAGTCGAGACGGCCGCCACCCAGCCGAAATATTCCGCCGTGATCGGCACCAGAACACCGCCCAGCACGCCGGGGATATTGCCTCCGGTATTCAACACGCCGCACGCCTCCGATGCGTTTCGACCGGCGACCGAAATCGTCGCCGCCCAATACGCGGCTTCGGTGATCTGCGTAAAACCGTAAGCGATACACAGCAGGATCACCGCTTGATACGGGTCGAGCGCGATCGCCCCCAGCGTCAGGAAGGCGGCGCAGAGCACCAGGCTCGCGATGCAGAGGATCTGTGGACCCCGCCGCAGGCCGAAGTACGTGGTCAGGCGATCGCAGCTCAACCCGCCAATGGTCGCGCCGATCGCCCCGATCACCGCCATCGCCACGAACATCCCGCCGGCTTCCTGCTCGCCGAAGTTCTTCACATCGGTCAGATAGAAGAAGAACCAGCTGAAGAATACGTAGAAGACATAATTCATGCAGAAATAGCTCGCCATCAACAGCAGGATGTCCCGATTCTGGATCACCTGCTTCCAGGCGCCCTTGTGCTCGGCGTGAGATCGCGGGGGCGGCCGATCGGCGTCGATCAGCGCCAGCTCTCGAGGGCTGACCTTCGGATGCTCTCGCGGGAAGTCGCGGACGTACCACCACCAGGCGGCGGCCAGCGCGAAGGCCGCCGGCGCGGTCAGAAAGAACGAGCCGCGCCAGCCGGAGAATCCGATCAGCCAGATGATGAGTGGAGCCGTCGCAGCCATGCCGGTCTGCAGCGCGGTGCTCGAGAGTCCGAGCGGCAGACCCCAATGCCCGACGGGAAACCAGTCGGCCGTGGTGCCGCCCGTAACGGGAAAGATCGGCGCGTGTGCCACACCGACCAGAAAGCGCAACGCGATCAGACTCACGAGAATGACTCCGATCGACGCCTGACTCGAACTCGGAACGAGCCCGGTCGCGATCGTGAGCACCCCCCACACGACCGCGATCGCGGCGACCGCCATGCGCGACCCTACGCGACCCCCAAATACGCCGGCCGGAAACTGAAAGATCGCGTACCCCGCAGCAAAAGCCGAGAACACCATCCCGAGCTGGACATCTGTCAGACCGAGATCTTGTTTCATGGTCGGGGCGGCGATCGACATATTGGTCCGCAACACATAGGAGATGAAGCTCGCCAGAATGATCAAGCCGAGAACGAACCAGCGGAATCGGGTGTCGCGGTCCGTGTCGTTCGGCGGCGAATTTGCAGTCATCTACGCACTCCCTCCGCGGTTGAAGCTCGGGCTGAAAATCGGCGACCCCGCGAGCCCGGCCCACTCTAGCGGAGAAGTCGGCGGATACGACACTCAAATGGCACTCCGACCCCAGCGGAGCCCAGAACGCGCCCGACCGCGAACAGGGAATTCGACGCCGAGAGGGCTATCTCCACACCCGCGAGCTGGCAACCATTTGGCGATCGCTTGTGTCATGCTTCGATTTCGAGTCGGAGGGATTCGGGATGACGAGGTTCGATGGGTCGTGCCAGTGCGGCGCAGTTCGATTCGAGTTCGAAGGGGATCCGAAGTGGATTGCCCATTGTCATTGCGCGGACTGTCGGCGCGCGACGGGCGCCGCGGTTTCGACCTATGTCGGAGTCGAATTGGAGAACGTGAGATTTCCAGCCGGAGCCCCGAGCACCTATTCGTCCTCCGAGGGGGTGACGCGCTCTTTCTGTGCCGACTGCGGCAGCCCGATCGCCTATCAGGGGGAGCGCTGGCCGAGCGAAATCCACTTCTTCGTAGGGCTCTTCGAGCGGGCCGCGGATCTCGTTCCACAAGGACAGGTCTACGAAGCGGAACGGCTGCCGTGGCTACACATCGTCATGGAAGGCTCTGGGAAGAAGACCGGCTGAGTCTCAACTGGGTCGCGGCGGGGGCGGCGGAAATTTCCCCTGCTGAGCCTGCTTGATGCGCCGACGCATGTCGATGCTGAATTCGTAGAACGCATCCTCGACGCGACGAATCGAAATCGCATCCGTTCCGACGTAACTGCCGAACGGAAGCTCGCGCCTGTCGCCGTACAACACCCTGCGATCGACCTCGGCCGCGTCGCGAAGCTCCAATGCGATCGTGATTCGGGTACTCGACGAACCGAAAACGATCTTGCCGGAATGGGAGCGGCGCGATCTTCCCAGATCGATCTCCCTGACGGCGAGCCGAGCCCGGAGCACATCATCGGCCGGCGCATCCACCACCGCCCAGCCGTTGCGCTCGAATACGTGTGTGAGGCGGCGCGTGAAATAACCCCTCAGCCGCTCCTCTTCGGCCGGCGTGAGTTCGCGCGATCGATCTTTCGTGCTGATCTCGATGTCGTCCAGCATCACGGCGCGGTAGCGACCCAGATCCATCGGAGGGGGCGTGAGGAACAACGCTCCGGAGCGCCCGCTCACCAGGTACATGCCATCGGTGGTCCAGACGGGCAACGCATATGAGCTGAACTTGCGCTTCCAGAAATCGTCCGGCACCAGGGGCGACGCACAGCCCGCCATCGACAAGATCGCTAACGCAGCGGCAATCCATTGCAATACGCGCACGGTGCCTCCAACGCGATCAGGGTACAAAAGCTCAAATCGATCGAAAACCGCCCATTCGGCCCACTCCGCAAATCCAACACCAGCGGGAGGCGCGTCCGACAATCGAGGCGATCGACGGGGCGGCCGCTAACGCTCCACCGAGGGATTCGCCGAGGAGCCTTCGATTCGCTCCAGGCCTCGACGCGCGTCTTCGTATTCCGGGTCGACCGCGAGCGCATTCCGGTAGTGGACGAGTGCGTCTCGGTACCGCCCGCGGCGCTCGAGAGCGCGGCCCATCGAGAAATGACCGGCGGGGTTCTCCGGCGCGATCGCGATCATCGCCTTGTAGTGGGCGATCGCCACCGCGCGCGCGCCGCGTTTCCAGCTCAGGCGCGCGAGGGCCTGGTGGGCGACGTACAGATCGGGCTTCAGCTCGAGTGCGGCCTTGAAGTCCTTTTCGGCCTCCCGATCGCGGCCCAATTTCACCAGCGCCCCCGCGCGTCCGACGTACGCGCGGTAGGCGTCGGGCTTGATCGCGAATACCCGACCGTACTCCTCGACCGCCTCTTCGAAGCGCTCTTCGCGCAGCATGTATCGCCCCAGGTTCGTTTGCGCCATCCAGGAGCTGGGGTTCTTGGCAATCGTGTCGCGCAAGAGTGTCTCCTCGCTCTCGTAGACGCGACTCTGATTCCAGACCAGAATTCCCAGAACCGCCAACACGAGCGCAGCCGTCGATCCCAGACCGACTCTTCCCAAACGCGTGTGGTCGCGAAGCAACTGCGTTGCGCCCGCGCTCAGGAGTGCGATCGGCCCGATACTGGCCACGTACTGGTAGTGGTCCGCCACGTAGGTGTACCAGAAGGTGAAGAGCGGGATGAAGCCGAGCAGAGGAGAGAGTGTCGCGACGAAGAAGATCGCCGCAGCCAATGGGGCGCGCCCGATCGCGTGACGCCAACCCCAGAGTGCCGCGAGAAGAATCGCACCCGCGAGCGCCCAGATGTACTGCTGCGGATCGCTCGGGTCGACCGCAAACTTCGGATAACTGAACGTGAGCTGCGTCGGCCAGAGCAGCTTGCCGAGGTAGAACCAGGTTGCGCGGGTCGCGACCAGAAACGATTCGATCGGCGCAAGCGCAAACCGCTCGCCCACCGTTCCGATGTGGTAGCGCTCCCAATAGGTGATGACGAGCCCCATCGCGACACCGAGTCCGGCGAAGGGCGCGACCTGCGCGATGCGGCGCCGGTCGATCGGATGCCCGCGCACCCAGAGCAGCAGCACCTGCGCGGCGGGCAGCGTGCAGGCGGTGACCTTGCTCGCGAGCGCGAGTGCATACCAGACCAGCGAGAGCGCATAGAAACGCCGCGCGGAGTTTCCGCGCGGCTCCACGAACCGCATCCACGCGAGCAGCGAAAGCAGCGAGAAGAACAGCGACATCACGTTCTTTCGCTCGGTGATCCAGGCGACCGATTCCACGTGCACCGGATGCAGCGCAAAAATGGCGGCCGCGAACCACGCGCCCGCGACGTCGAGCCGCCGCAGCAGCAGCCAGAGCAGCAGCGCGTTGGCGGCGTGGAACAACACGTTGATCAGGTGGTAACCGAACGGGTCGAGGCCCCAGAGACCGTATTCGATCCGAAAGGCCGAATAGACCAGCGGAAAATACTGGGACGGCGCGTCCATCGACAGCCAGATGCGCTCGAAGCCATTCGGCGCGTGAAGCAGGGGGTTTTCCGTGACGTAGTCATCGTCATCCCAGATGAACCCCGCACTCAGCGCGGGCCCGTAAGCGACGACGACCATCCCCACCAGCAGCCCGGCGAGAAGCGCCCCCCTCGCTCTCGGCTGTTCGATCGAGCGCTCAGACATTCCGTGCGCAGCTCCGATTCATTCGGTCACCTTCAGACCCACGCCGCATTCGGAAAGACCGCTCGCAGACCTGCGCCTTTGCGGCTGAGCCACCCGAGAATAGCGGTGCGCCCCGCACGCGATGAACCGATCGCAAACGCGCGAAACCTCGACGGAGAACCGCTTTGCGATCGCGCTCGCCGAGCCGATCGATTGCGGGCGGGCTGCAAATGCGCGCTCCACCCTCATGAGGCTTTTCTTGAAACCCATTCATTCAAGCTCCTTTTTTAGCTCAGTTTTTCGAGCGCGCTCTCGGTCTCGCGTGCGATTCCAGGGGCAAGCCGACCCGGGGGTCGCCGCGTCGTCGTACGCGCGAGTCAATTGTTCGCCGAGCGCTGCAGCGCCCGTGATAGGATCCCCCCGGGCCGCGGGGCCCGTTTCGGCCGAATACATTCCCCGATTCACTGGAGGAACTCCATGCATCCCGCGCGTCGTCCGTGCACCCACGCGAGGCTGACGTTGCTCAGCCTGCTCCTATTGGTCCTCGGCTGGCCCCTCCAGCATGACGCCACGGCGGCCGAGCACGCGGTGGAACCCGTCGAAATCCACGTCGACATGCGCGACGTGGCCCAGCGAATCATCCACGCGCAGCTCCAGATGCCGGTCGAGCCGGGACCGCTGACGCTGCTCTATCCCAAATACATGCCCGGCGAACACGGGCCGACCGGCCCGATCGCCGAGCTCGTCGGTCTGGTCCTCAAGGGAAATGGCGAGCCGATCGCCTGGAATCGCGATCCGCACGACGTGTTCATCTTCTACGTCGACGTACCAGACGGAGTGGACGAGCTCGAGATCGAACTCGATTACCTGCCGCCGCGAGCGACGGGAATGTTCGGCAATGGACCCGCGACCTCCGACCAGGTGGCGGTCATGAGTTGGCACACGCTGCTCCTCTACCCCGCCGGAATCTCGATTCACGAGCTGATCTACCGACCCTCGATGACGTTGCCCGCCGGCTGGGAGTACGGCACCGCGCTCCGAACGAAGAAGAGCCGCCGCGACCGGGTTCAGTTCGAGGATGTCTCGCTCGCCGAACTGATCGACGCTCCGGTCACCACGGGCGCCCACCATCGGAAGATCGACCTGACCGGAAACGCCGCCACCGCGCATCGCCTCCACATCTCGGCCGACAGCGAAGCCGCGCTGGAAATCCGCCCCGAAACCGAAGCGGCCTTCCGCAAACTCGTCGCCGAGGGGATCGCGCTCTTCGATTCCTACCACTACCGCAGCTACGACTTCCTGCTCACGCTGAGCGACCACATCGAGTTCTTCGGCCTCGAACACCACGAGTCGAGCGACAACCGACTTCCCGAGCGGGCGCTGATCGACGATGCCCCGCTGAATTCGAACGCGGGACTCTTGCCGCATGAATACGTGCACTCCTGGAACGCCAAGACCCTGCGGCCCGCAGGCCTCACACGCGACGACTACCAGAAACCCTACGAAGCCGACCTGCTCTGGTTCTACGAGGGGCTGACCAGCTACCTCGGCGATGTCCTCACCTCGAGAAGTGGGCTGTGGCAGCCCGAATACGCGCGCGACTCGCTCGCCCTGATCGCCGCGGGCCTCGCCAACCGCCCCGGCCGCTCGTGGCGCCCGCTCGTCGACACGACCCGCGCGGCCTACACGCTCTACGGCATCCCGTCCGAATGGAATTCCTGGAGGCGGGGTGTCGACTTCTACGACGAGGGCGTGCTGATCTGGCTCGAAGTCGACGCGCAGATCCGCAACCTCAGCGGCAACACGCGAAGTCTCGACGATTTCTGCGCCTCCTTCTTCGGTGGGGCCAGCGGCAAGCCCGAGTTGAAGTCCTTCACCTATGACGAAGTCGTCGCGGCACTCAACCGAACCGCCGCCTACGATTGGAAGAAGTTCTTCGAGGATCGGATCTACGCCGTCGCCCCCAAGGCTCCACTAGGCGGCATCGAAAACGCGGGCTGGAAGCTCGTCTACACCACAGAGCCCAACCTGGCCCAAGAGGACTACGACGAAACCGGCGAGGGGCTCGATCTGCGCTTCTCCCTGGGCATTCAGATCTCGACCGAGGACGGCCGCATCGGCGACGTGCTGCCGGACTCACCCGCCGCCGCCGCCGACATTGCGCCCGGGTCCGTGCTGGTCGCCGTCAACGGCCGGCGCTGGTCGAGCGACGTGCTTCGAAGGGCGATCGACGAAGCCGCTGCGAACGGCAAACCGATCCGACTGCTCGTGGAGAATTCGGAATTCTTCCGCGAAGCGGCGCTGGATTACACCGGTGGTCAGCGGTATCCGCACCTGGAGCGCGTCGAAGAGCGCCCCGACCTGCTGAGCCAAATCCTCGCGCCCAGAACCCCTTGACGGGTGCAGATCCACCCAGAATTGCGTCGGCCGGCCCAGGGCCGGCCGGCCGAAAAAAAAGTGCTGGGGGTGTGAAGCGCTTCACGGGGATCGCGCGCGCGATTCCCGATGCTCCTGTCAATCGGTGAGAGAAATTCACCGGATCGAAGGAAACACAAAGGAGCGAAACCATGCATACCTTCATCGGTCTGAAAGACGGATTGAACGACGAGGATCTGGCCTGGTTGTTCCAGACGGGCGTCGAGAGAGTCGTCAGCCCCGGCACCGCGATCGTACGGGAAGGCGTTCGCCCGAACGCGATCTTCCTGGTGATTCTCGGTCAATTCAGCGTGCGCCTGGAAAACGTCGCCGCTGAACCGTTGGCAGTACTCAGGGTCGGCGAACTCGTCGGCGAGATCTCGTTTCTCGAGGGCTCACCCGCGTCTGCGACGATCGTGGCGGAAGAGGAGTCGGCGGTTCTCGCAATCGACAACCAGCTGCTCAACCAGCGGATCCGCGAAGACGCGCCCTTCGCGGCCCGCATCTACCGATCGTTCGCGCTGACCGCCGAGCGGCGGCTGCGGAATCGCGTGGATCAGCTGGCGTCGCTGTGCGCGATCGGCAGCGCAGTGCGCGGCCAGAGCGACTGCCGCATGTCCGCCTCGGGATGAGATCCGGCCACCTGACTGCGTCGAAATCTCGCCCCACTCCCGCACTCGGGTGAGGAACGGAATCGACGGGCCGCAGCATTGCCGCTGGGGCGGTGGGTTCTCGCATCGCTTCGCCTATTCTCCCCACCCGCGCAGACTTCAGGGGAAGACGTCCAGATGACATCCCGGGCAGACTGGCTGATCGAACGATTGAACGGTCGAGGCGATCCGATCGTCATCGACGGCGGGATGGGAACCCAACTCGAAAAGGTCGGTGTCGCGATGCACGGCAAGGTATGGAGTGGCGAAGCCGTGTTGTCCAATCCCGATGCCGTGCGGCGCGTGCACGAGGACTTCATCCGCGCGGGAGCCGAAGCCATCATCACCAACACGTTCGCAGCGGGTCGCCACATGCTCGAGCCGGGCGGCCTCGGCGAACACGTGGAAACCATCAACACCAACGCAGTCCGACTCGCGCAGGAGGCTTGCGCGAACGCCGCGGAGCACCCGATTCCGATCCTCGGATCGATCTGCGAGTGGACTTTCATGGAAGAGAGCCAGTGGAACACGCCAGAGGCTGTCAGCGAGTCGGTGCGCGAACAGGCGGGCCTGCTGCAAGCAGCTGGCGTCGATGCACTCGCACTCGAAATGTGTGAGCGCGTCGAGTTCACGATTGCCAAAGTCGAAGCCGCGCTGAAAACCGGCCTCCCACTGTGGATCGGGATCTCCGCTCAGCACCACAAGGACGCCCCCGAGATCGCGACCTTCGACTACGCAGATCGCAGCCTCGACGAACTCGTGCGCGCGCTCGCCAGGTATCCCGCCATCGCGATGTGCGTCATGCACACGCCCGTTCCCGATGTCGAAGAGGCGCTCGACGTGATCCGCCGACACTGGAACGGTCCGGTGGGCGTCTATCCCGAGTCCGGCTACTTCAGCATGCCGAATTGGCAGTTCGTGGACGTGATCGCGCCCGAAGCGCTGGCCGAAGCCGCGCGCGGCTGGGTGAACAGCGGCGTGCGCATGGTCGGCGGTTGCTGCGGACTGGGGCCCGAGCACGTCAGCGCGCTCTGTCAGGCCCTCAGCAGCGGTGGATCGAAATCAGCGCCTCGCGAAGAGTGACGGCCACTTCCAACCCATCGCCGGACCGCGCAGATTCGCAACTTCCAGGGCCTCGCTCTCGCCACCGTGATAGGCGCGAATCGCGAGCGACGGGTGCAGGACGTAGAGCGACCGATGGAGCGGGTCGATCACGTTCAGCGAACGCCAGTCCTTGGCCGACAGCCGCTCGCTGCTGCGGTTGACGCTGCGATCCGAGTGCCGCGGATAGACGTGGAAACGCGCCACATCCTGACCGCTCAGGACGTATTCGATCTGGCGGTTCAGCCTCTGACTCGCGACGTGGATCTCGCCGTACGTGTATCCCGCGCCGGAGCGTCGGATCGTGCCCGCGCGCATACGCGCGATTTCTCCGGTCTCTCGAGCCTGTAGATAGCTGTACGTCAGGGCATCGATGGCCGCCTCCTCGACGCTGTCGAAGACGGCCCCGGGGCCGCGCGCTTCGAGTTCGAGCGGTGGACTCTTGAGCCCGGTGATGAAATCAGAGGAAAGCGGCGAAATCTGGGCGCAACCGACGGCCAGCAGGGCTGTCAGCGCCAGCATGAGAATCGTGGGGGGGCGCATGAGGGGCTCCGTTTTCTGTTGTCGTACAGGCGAAAAGCCTGTGTGATTTTCACCACAATAATCGACACAAATTGCAGCGGGCTTGAGGGGGAACTGGAAATTCTGCGCGCTCGCGAACACCCGAGCGCAACTCGCGTGCAGTTCGCACGCAATCGCGCCACGCCCGCGTCGGGGGGGGGCCCGCGCGAATCGCTAACGGCGGCGCTTGCGGTAGGCCGCGATCAGCGGGAACGGCAGGAAGATCGCGTACATCGCCGCGATCGAGAGCGGCATGCCGTGCGACGGGAGCGTGT
>JAFDBP010000206.1 GCA_019313245.1 Deltaproteobacteria bacterium | reverse complement strand
GCTGAGGCGAGTTGAAATTGGCGGGGGTGACCACACCGCCCGTCGCGTCGCGCACCGCTTCGCAAACGCGCGCGACTTCGTCCGAAGCCAGGCCGAGAACCGCCGCCATCGCGCCGCGCCCTTCCGCAACCGCCTCCTGCATGAATCTTCCCCGCGCGTGCACCAGGCGGACGGCCTCCTCGAAGTCGAGCGCACCGCTCGCGACAAGCGCCGTGTATTCGCCGAGACTGTGACCCGCGACGAAATCGGGAGCGATCGCCTTGCTCTCCCGGAATGCGCGCAACAGCGCGATGCCGGTGGTGAGAATCGCGGGCTGCTGAACTTCGGTGCGCAACAACTCTTCTTCGGGCCCCTCGAAGCAGATCTTCGAGAGCGCGAAGCCCAACGCGGCGTCGGCGGCATCAAAGGTCTCTCGTGCAGCCGACGAGGCGCGATAGACCTCGCGTCCCATGCCGATTTCCTGAGACCCCTGACCGGGAAAGAGCAGTGCGAGCACGGGCCGATCTACTCCTCGTCGGTCCGGATGATTTCGCGGCCGCGATAGGTGCCGCAGTTCGAACAGACGCGATGCGGTGGTTTCGGTTCCCGACACTGCGGGCAGATGCTCCGCGCGGGAACCCCGATCGCGTCGTGCGAGCGCCGCTTGTTGCGCTTGGATTTGGATGTGCGCCGCTTGGGAACAGCCATCAGTTGTCTCCTCGAACCAGATCGTCACGGATTCTCTCGAGCACTGAGAACGGAGAATCCGACTTCGTTTCCTCGCAGCCGCAATCCGCAACGGCGAGATTCGCTCCACACCGGGGGCACAGACCCGGACAATCTTCTCGGCACAGTGGCTTCACGGGAAGCGCCAGCGAGACGAGCTCCGTAAACATCGACCCCAGGTGGATCTCGCTGCCCCGAAACCAGCCGGTCTCCAATTCATCACCCAGGTACAAACCGTCGCGAGCCAGCGCCTCGGCTCCTTCCGGATCCGCCGGCACCCGATTTCTCGCCGGTTCGAGCACGAACCGGAAGGCCTCGCTGAACCGGTGACGATAGCGCGCGAGGCAGCGGCCGCATTCGAGTTCCACGACACCGTCGACTCCGCCTTCGAGCTGGATGTCCTCCCCGGTCCGCTGGGCCCGACACGCGAACCGGATGGGCTCTGCAATTTCGCCCGGCAGACCGGCTTCGGTCGCGAGCGCCGAGCGCCACCAGTTCGCATCCCCCTCGAACGAAAACGAAGTGGGCGAGTCACTCAGTCGATCGACCGGGATTTTCATGCTCTACACCGCTCGGGGCCCGCGCCGATCCGCGAGCCCTGCCCCCCACCCGCAGTCTGGAAAGTGAGCAAAAACAGTAGCTTGGGTGGCGCTGTCAAATAGCAAAGCACGCCCTCTGAGGCAACCGCCCGGCTTTGGGTATGCTGGCGCGCCATGTCCGAGATCCGCACCCGCTTCGCACCGAGCCCCACGGGATTCCTGCACGTGGGATCCGCGAGGACCGCCCTGTTCAACTGGGCCTTCGCCCGCCGCCACGGGGGGAAACTCGTGCTCCGGATCGAGGATACCGACCGCGAGCGATCGACCGCCGAATCCGAGCGCGCAGTCATCGAGGGGCTCGAATGGCTCGGAATCGACTGGGACGAGGGCCCGCTGCGCCAGAGCGCGTATGCGGACCGCCACCGGGCCGCCGTCGAGCGCATGCTCGCGAATGGGCGGGCCTACCGCTGCGTGTGCAGCGCCGAGCAGCTCGAGAAGCGGCGCCAGGCCACCATCGCGGCCGGCGAGAAGTGGACCTACGACGGGCGCTGCCGGGATCTCGATCTCGGAGCCGATCCCGGGCCGCACACGGTTCGCCTGAGGCTGCCCGAGAGCGGCTTTCTCGGCTGGGACGACGGAGTATTCGGCCCGAGCGGCCAGGACGCCTCGGAAATCGGCGACCGGATCATCCAGCGCAGCGACGGGCAGCCGCTCTACCACCTCGCCGTGGTGGTGGACGACATCGAAATGCGGATCACCCACGTGATCCGCGGCGCCGACCACCACCCCAACACGCCGCTCCAGATCGCGCTCTACCGCGCGCTGGAGGCAGAGCCCCCGGCGTTCGCCCACGTGCCACTGATCGTCGGAGCCGGCGGCAAGAAGCTCAGCAAACGGCGCGATCCGGTCTCGGTCCAGAACTTTCGCGAGGAGGGCTACCTGGCCCCGGCGCTGCGAAACTGGTTGATCCGGATCGGCTGGTCGCACGGCGACCAGGAGGTTTTCAGCTCCGAAGAAATCTGTGCGCTCTTCGACCTCGACGCCGTCAACCGCTCGGCCGCGCAGGCGGATGCCGACAAGCTGCTGTGGCTCAACCAGCACTACCTCAAGCAGCTGCCCGCGCCGGATCTGGCCGCAGAACTCGCCCCCTTCCTATCCGCCGAGATCGGCCGCGAAGTGCCCGTCACTGCCGAACTCGCCGAACTCGCGGAACTGCAACGCGAGCGCGGCAAGACGCTGTCGGAGATGGCCCGCCTCTCGCGCTGGTTCGTCGTCGACGAGGTCGATTTCGATCCGAAGGCGGTTGCGAAACACCTGAAGCCCGCGATCGAGCCCGCACTGCGCGCGCTGCTCGAGGGCTTCGAAAAGCTCGAGGGCTGGTCGCGAGAGCCGATCGAGGCGGTGTTCCTGGAGACGCTCGCCGCTCACGGAGATCTGAAGATGGGCAAGCTCGCCCAGCCGGTGCGCGTCGCGGTCACCGGCGGCAGCGTGTCGCCGGGCATCTTCGAAACCCTCGAAGTCCTCGGCCAGGCGCGCGCGCTCGCGAGAATGAAGCGCGCCATCGATCTGATCGACCTCGGTTGAGGTTCCCCGGCAGCTCGGGTATAGAAAACCCAGTTCCCCGGTCGTCTAACGGCAGGACAGCAGGCTCTGAACCTGTCAATGGAGGTTCGAATCCTCCCCGGGGATCCACCCCAAACAATTGACTTTCCTCAACTTCCGGTTGATGGCTCAACACATCGCGCAGACAGATGGGGGCACCGTGGGGTCGCTCTCGTTCGATGCGCGCTTCGCGAATCGCGGGCTGCCCTTATTCTCGTCGCCGATACAGGCGCGCGAACGCGCCGTGCAGCGGCACGTGTTCGACGAATTCGAGCTCGCGATCGAGAAACTGGATGTAGGCGCGATCGGGGCGCCGGTGACCGGCGAGGAACCAGAGGTGCGCGGGATCTTCCGCTGCGAGAAACGCCCGGGTTCTGGAGATGTCCTGTTCCGACCCCGCGAGCAGGTCGACACGCCGCGCGGCCCCGGTTCGCTCGAGGTAGTAGTCGAACGACTCCGCGGCCCACGCGTAGGCGACCACGCGCACATCGCCTAGCGCGTCGTCGCGCGCAGCGACCGCGGCCGCCGCTTCGCGAAACTGCTCTTTGCGCGGATAGCGGTAGTAGCCTCCCTTCACGAACGGGCCGTAGATCAGGATCGCGGCGATCGCCGCCGCGGTGAGCAGCTGAAGCCGTACGTTGCCCAGCGCACAGGTCATCGCGCGCGCGAGCAGCAGTATCGCTGGCGGTAGCGAGATCAAGAGATTCCGGTTGTTGAGAATTGGTGACGATGAAAGTGAGCGCAGGTAGGCGAGCGCAAACGGCACGACGAGCCACGCGATCAAGAGCGCTGTGGGCGATCGAAGCCACGCCACGAGATCGCCGCGTCCGGATCCGCGACGATCCGCCAGCGTGCGCCCGATGGCGATCGCGAACAGCAGCGCGACGAACCACGCGAAGTATCCGCTCGTGTCGAAATACAAGAAGCGCCAGAACTCGCTGACCGAGTGAAGGCCGGGGCGCGGCAGGTAGTCGTGCCCTTCGCCGAAGTCCTCGATCAAATAGCCGAGCCACGGCAGATAGGCGGCAACCACGACCGCGGCAACGGCCAACACCCAGCCGAGCGCCCTCGGTCGCCGCACGAACAACAAAGCCAACGCTCCGAGCTGGATCGCGACCAACAGCAGGCCGAAGTGATGCAAATACTGGGTGACGATCGCGCACATCGCGTAGGCGGCGGCGGTCGAAGCCGCCATGCGATCGTCGACTTCGAGTTGCTCGCGCGCGCGAAACCAGAAATGAGCCGAGAGGATCGAGAACAGCAGCAGCAGCGAATACGCGCGCGCTTCCTGGCTGTAGTAGACGGACTGATAGGAAAACGCCAGGAGCCCGGCGGCGATCAAACCCTCGCGTTCCGAGTAGAGTTGCTTCGCGAGAAAGAACATCGCGACGATCGCGAACACCCCCGCGATCGCGGACGGCACGCGCAGCGCGATCTCCGATTCGCCGACGTGTTTCTCGACGAAAAAGAGCAGGATTTGGAAGGCGGGCGGATAGGGGGTCGGGCGCACGCCGACTTCGATCACATCCGCAATCGACGCCTGGTGGCTCTGCCGCCAACTCGCGAGCTCGTCGCTCCAGAGCGACTGCGCGCCGAGACCGTAGAAACGCAGCAGCGCGCCCACGAGAATAATTCCACCGAGGACTGCCGCCACCATCGCGCCGCCCCGAACCACCATGGGTATTCGAAACTCCCCCCGCCGCCTGTTTGCGAGCGCGGTCAGCCGATCGGCCTATCGACTCCTCTGAGTTCGGTCTGAAACGATGATATCCGCTGTGGCGAGAGTGTGCGCTGCGTTTCCAAGAGCGGCTTCACGCGATCAATCTTCGACGACTCGGGAGCCGATGCGCTTCGCGCGTGCGCTCGGGGATCGGCACACCGACGGGACAGCTCCCGAGACACGGTGACCGGAACGAACACCCCATCTGCGCTGCTCTCTCGTAACCCCCTACCGGTTAAGCGTTTTTTTGACCAGCGGGGCGCGCTCTGAGCCTGTCAATGGAGGTTCGAATCCTCCCCGGGGATCCACACCTGCGACCCGCTGATAAGTCGGGGAAGAAGAGCCCCCCCGGCAGTAGAACCACCAGTAACGCGCCCGCCGCAATCGCCGGCCCGAACCCGAAGGGCGCGTTCCATTTGCGGGTCGCCAACGCCCAGCCCACGCCGAGCACGAGGCCCATCAGCGAAGCCGCCAAGATGGTCTCGATCACGCCGATCGGGCCGAGCACCGCACCGATCATCGCCAGCAACTTGACGTCTCCAAAGCCCACACCGGGGAACCAGACCCAGTAGTCCAGGCTCGAAGGCTTGGGAATTTCTTCGCCCGGTCCGGGCCAGTGTTCGAAACGGCGCCCCATCGCGCACGACAGGCGCGCGTGAGCGAACCCGACCACCCAGAGCACACCACCCCCCACCAGCGCCCCGAGGCCGGAACGCAGCAGTGCGTCGACGATTGGCGTGCCCGAGAGCGACTCGACGGCGGGTACTGCGACCAGCGCGACGACGAGGCCGCCGACGGAAATCTCGTCGGGAATGATCCGGTGATCGATATCGATCACCGACGCCGCGATGAGCGCAGCCGCAAAGACGCACCAGACGGGTGTCATCGGTGTCGCTCCGTGCTGCCACGCAATCGCCGCGAACACCAGGCCGGTAAAGAGTTCGACGACGGGATAGCGAAGCGAAATCTTCGACCCGCAGCGACGGCAACGCCCGCGCAAGCAGAGGTAGGAGAGTACGGGCACGTTGTCCCAAGCAGACAATGCAACTCCACAGCCGGGACAGCGAGACCCCGGGCGGACGATCGACTCGCCCCGGGGAAGCCGATAGATGACGACGTTGAGAAAGGATCCGATCGCGAGCCCGAACCCGAGTGCGACGATTGCGATGAACGCGGGCGGAAGCGCGTTGAGCTCGCTCATGGCGGTAGTCTAGCCCTCCTATTCGCGATCCCTCGTCGCGAGGGCGCGGAGCGGGCTGGAGCGAGCTATCGGAAATCCCGCCGCTCGAAGATCATCACCGCAAACGCGAGGACGGCGGCCACGTAGCCGGCACCGTAGAGCGCGGGGAACCAGACGTCGGAGGCGGCGACGGGCAGTTGGTGGGCCGCCTCGAGCGAGAGGTTGAAGCTCTCGAGGTCTGGCAGGATGCGGTGCATCCAGGTCGTCCCTTCGCGCACGAGTGCACTCGCGGAACTCGCGCCGTGGTCGCGGAGATCCCGCGTCAGATGACCCGCGATCCAGAGGCCACACGAAAAGAACGACGAGAGCAACGGCGTGGTAAACGACGAAAACAGCGTCGCGAGTGCCACGACCAGCGCCAGTTCGACCGCGGTCAGGGCGAGCGCGGCGAGATGCGCGAAACCGAGCGGCGCCCCCAGCAGCAGCGACACGCCCGCAAAGAACAGCGCCATGATCGCGACTTGAAGCCAGATGATCAGAACCAGCCCCGTGTATTTCCCGATCAGGAACTCCGCTCGCGAAAGCGGCTTCGACAGGATCGTGTAGACGGTTCTCCGCTCGACCTCTTTGTGGATCAAACCGACGCCGACGAAAACCGCAATCGCCACCGAGAACAACCGGATCGACGAAAACGCGAAATCCTGCACCATCCGCTCGCGATCGACATACGAGAGCGCCGACAGCACGGTGCCGAAGAGCATCATGATCAGCGCGAAGAACAAGAGCGTGTAGAGCAGCTTGTTGCGAACCGCCTCGCGCGCGGTATTGACCGCCATGGCCCAGATGCGACCGATCACCGCGCACCTCCCTCGGCGCCCGCCTCGTTCACCGCGGAGAGGAAGATCGATTCGAGCGACACGCGATGGGGCGTCGCCGAAATCACGACAGCACCCGCGTCGAGCGCCAGACGCAACGCCGCGCTGGAATCCTTCTCGGCGATCCGCAGCTCGATGCGATCGCCGTGCCCGCGCAGCCGCGCGCCGAAGGACTCCTCCAACTGGACAGCGGTTTCCGCGGGCAGGTTGGCGAACACCAGGTCTGCCTCGGGCTCCCCCGCGTCGAGAAATTCGTCGATCGCGCCCTCGTAGCGGATCCTGCCGTTTACGATGATGGCCACCCGATCGCACACCATCTCCACATCCGAGAGGATGTGGGTATTCATGAAGATCGTCTTGCCCTCGTCGCGCAGGCGCAGGATGATGTCCCGCACCTCCTTGCGGCCGACCGGGTCGAGCCCGCTCATGGGTTCGTCGAGAAACACGACCTGCGGATCGTGAACCAGTGCCTGCGCGACCCCGATGCGCTGCAACATTCCCTTCGAATAGCCGCGCAGACGCGTGTTGCCGGCCGCTGTCAGACCCACCAGCTCCAGCAACTCGGTCACGCGCCGCTCGCGGTGCTCTCGACGAACGCCCGAGAGCTTGGAGTAGAAGCGCAGAATCTCGCGCCCGGTCAGGTAGTCGTAGAAATACGGCTGCTCGGGCAGGAAGCCGATCTGGCGGCGGAAGCTGATCTCGCTGACGTCGTGACCGAGGATCGAGGCCCGGCCGGACGTGGCTCGGATCAGACCCATCAGAACCTTGAGGGTCGTCGTCTTGCCCGCGCCGTTGGGTCCGATGAAGCCGAAGATTTCGCGCTCGCGAACCCGAAAGGAAATGCCCTCGAGAATGCGCTTCACACGCAGCCCGAAACCCGGGCGCACGTCCTTGACGAGGTCGTCGACCCGAACGATTTCAGCTCGATCGCTCACGCACCCTCCGCTTCGGCAGCGGCTTCCCGCTCGCGCCATTCCTGTTTGCGCTGGCGGTCGGTTTCCGACTCGTGCAACTGGTAGCGAATGCGATAGAAGGACGAGACGATCTGGTTGGTCTCGGGATCGAGGATCCACTCGAACCCGTCGAGGTGCATCTGAGCGCGCGGCAAGCGCTGCAGGACCGGATTGGGCCCCGCGAGCAGATCGGTGACCTGTTCGATGTCGCGGCCGTTGCGCCGCCAGTATTCCACACGGGCTTCATCGAGAAACCGCGCCCTCTCCTCGATCTGGATTTCGTCCAACGCCTTCAGATACTCGGCTTTCTTGTACTCGTCTTCGGCCGACTCGATCATTTGCACGAGGAAAGCGGCAGCCACCTGCAGCCCGCCCTCCCGGCTCCTCAATCGGGCCACCAGCGGAGCCAGATAATCCGGCGCACCCTCGAGGCCGATGGCCCCCTCCAACAGATCTGCGGCGCGCAGTTGTTCGTCGAGGTAGTAGAAGTGGTTGAAGCCGAGGTGATAGCGGTTGCGCCAATCGAGCGGGTGGTAGCTGATGGCGCGCTCGAGCAGCCGATTTCCGCGCTCGACCATTCCCCGGTCGCGGGTGAGCCAGACGGCCGCAAAGCGGTAGGGGTGACTCACCCAGGGATCGACCGTCGTCACCAGATCGATCAGATCCGCGAGCACCTCCCCCTGCTCCTCGACCGCGCCCTGTTCTGCGCCCACGACGCCAATGGCGCGCAGCCAGAAATAGTCGGCGACGGCCGCGTCGAATCCGAGCGACCAGAGTTTCACGTAATCGGCACTGGGCACCTGCAATTGACCCAGCTCTACGCGGGACCGGGTTTCGAAGCGGGAGTGGGCAAAGCCCGTCGTCGCGATTGCAATCAGGAGAAGCCCAACGCGCAGGTAGCCGCGCTTCCGCCAATCCGCCGAATGCAATGCCCTACCCCCCTAGAGCCATTCGATTGGCGCCCGCCGAGGACGTTCAGTATTGGTCGAGAGATCCCTGGACTGCCACCGTGTCGTAGATCGGTTGGCCGCTGGCGCGGTCGACCGGTGTACCAAAACCGAGCAGACCGGACGGGCACTCGCCGGTTACATTACCGTCGTTATCGGTCTCTGGGTGTACGTACATGACTGCGGATTCGAGATCGTCGTCGTCGACGTCACCGAGAGCCGTAGCCGTAAAACAGTTCGTGCAGGTGCAGGGGGTGGCACCCGTGTTGGAGTCGTAGGCGTAGAAGACCGCGCCTTCGGGTCGCCACCCGAGGTCCCCAAACGCGGCTTCCGAAGCCGCGTCCCAGGTCATCTTTCGGGTACTCAGGTCGCCGCCGTAGAGGCCAACCCAGTCGGGCCAGGATCCGACCTCGAAGAATTCGCCGCGCTCGGCGTGATAGGTGTTCTGGAGGCGCGCGACGGCGGCGAGATTGACGTAGGCCTCACTGCGTCGAGATCGGGCCTGGTAGGAAAGGAAATTGGGAATCGCGATCGCGGAGAGAAGCCCGATGATACCCACCACGATGACGAGCTCGACCAGCGTAAATCCCGCTTCAGAATTTGATCGCGCCCTCATCTCGGCTCCCCGCGGTCGTTGACAGGATTCTAGGAGGGCGGGACACAGCCGACCCTCCTAGATTCAGACTCGAACGGTTCTAGAAAACGCTCTGACCGTAAGGGCTTGCGCACGCCCCAACCGTCTCGGGCTGCAGCTGGCTGGT
>JAFDBP010000205.1 GCA_019313245.1 Deltaproteobacteria bacterium | reverse complement strand
GAACAAGCACAGAACTGCAATGACACCGAATGCGCCGTGTATGCCGCTGCGAGACACAGCTCCAGTCCTGTCACGGGGAATCTTCATCGGCCTTCAACATGAATTTCCGAGCGGCGGCGTGCGGATCGTGACAACTCTGACAGAGGCGATCTTCAGCACTGCTGTGCTCGGGGATCGCCGCCACGTCGTACTGCTCATGACAGCTCTCACAGAGATCCGTTCGATCACTGACGAGCAGGTAGTCGTGTTTCGAGCGGTGCGGATCGTGGCAGGCCTGGCAAAAACCCGCCGCGAACGGGCCGTGAACGACCTCGCCAGCGAAATCTTCAGGGTCGTGGCAGGTCCAACAGAGTTTTTCTTTCTCGACCTTGAGCTTGTTCGAATACCGGCTCGAGTGACACTGGTCGCATTCCTTTTCTGCGACAGGTCCGTGCACCGAGACGATGCGATTTTCGGCCCTCGCCCGCGAAGCCCGCGGGTCTACACCCTCGGCGATCTCTTCAGCTACCGGTTCGGGTTCTTCCGGATAAAGGGGCGGGACACCATCGAAGAAGATCGTCAGCAGGCGATGCCGCTCTTCGGGCGTTGCACAACCGACTCCCTGAAGGATCAACCCCAGGATCAAAGCGGCGATCGCCGCCCATATGAGCGGTTTACGACGAATCACGCGCCCCTCGGTTGCGGGCCAACCGTGAACACGGGAGAGACAGTTCGCCACGCACTGTTTCGCGCGAAGCACGAGCGAACGTTTTCGCCGGTGAGCCTCGCAGCGAGCGCCGATCTTCGCGGGCACCGCATCTCCGGCCCCTCACTCACTGCTTCTCTGGGTAATCGTCGGCTTCGCGATCGTATGCTTTGATCGAGTGACAACCCGGGTGACACGAGCCGCCGGTTTCACTCTTCTCGAAGTGGATCGGCATCAACCAGTTGCCAAACTGAACCCGCTTGCGGATATGCAGAGGCTCCTCGGTCGCGTGAAGGTCGTGACAAGCCCGGCACGTTCGCCCCCGCTTCTCCTTGTTGACGTGGAGAAAGTGAAGGTTCCGATCGCCATCGCGGAAGTTCGTGAGAGTTCGCGTCCTCTCGACAGTGATCGCCAGATCTTCATGGCACGAGAAGCAGAGCCCGTATGCATCGAAATCGAAAGCGGCATAGAACCGGGGTGGAAACGGCGCCTTTAGCAGGCGGAAATTCGCGCTTCCGTGGGGCTGGTGACACCCCGAACAGCCGTCCTTGCGAATCGGCGCATGCCACTGCTCGTTCTCCTCCAACAGACTCTGCATGTCCATCAACTTCGCGTCTTCCGACTCGACGGGTTTGTTGTGGCAGCTCAGGCAGAGTTCCTGTTGGGGTTTCAGCAGATTCGCCGCGACGCTCGAAGCATGCGGAGAATGACAGTTGAGACATCCGGCCTGATCGAGTGCCGGGGCATGATCTACGGGGGCGCTTTTCGCCTCGTCCACGACGTCGTCGTGGCACTCGTTACAGAGTTCCTTTCCTTCAGCAGCCAACATGTACTCGCTGGGGCCGCTGTGTGGGTTATGACACTCGGTACAGCCATCTTCCACCGGGCTGTGGACGGATTCGGCACCTCCGATGAGTTCGGCGACCTCATCGTGGCAGTCCCCGCAGAGCTCTACGCCCTCCGCGAGTAACAGCGATTTTTCGGACGAGGCATGGGGATCGTGGCAGATGGTGCACTCACCCTGCTCGGCCGGCCCGTGCGTGTACTCCTGTGTGACGAGTTCCTCGTCATGACACCCGAAGCAGAGCGGCTTCAGGTCATCCGCTGCCTCGACTTCGAGTAGTAATCCGCCAATCGCACCCCCATGCGGATCGTGGCAATCGGTACATCCTTCCGCCGCATCGTGAACCGTTTTCCCCGACGAGAGCTTGGATGCGATTTCCTCGTGACAGCCGACGCACAGATCCGGTGGATCTTCGACGGAAAACGAGTGCAGGTCGCCTTCGGGCTCGTGACATTTCTGACATTCCCCGGCCGCAGTGAAATCCGACCAGTGAATGTTCTCGTGATCTCCGGCATCTGCATGGCAATCCCCGCCCGAACACGAGGCGGAGGGATCTATCGACGCTGGCGCTTCGGCCGCTGCCACCCAGCTCGGTGTACCCAGCAACGCCGATGCCGCCAGGAGAGCGGCGAGCCGCAGATGAAACATCTCCCCGCTGCTTGGGCTCACCGAGGCACCCCCCCAAGAGAGTCCGGGCCGCCAAACGGCGACCCGGACTTGTTCCTCAATGCGAATCTAATCGACCGAACCGACCGAAAAATCGAGTGAAAAAAGCGTTTCGCAGAAGTTGGTTCGCATCTTGCTACGGTCGGGTACAGCGAGGTAGATGACGTGCCGCCAAGAGCTGGAGGGGTCTCGTTCGTCTCCGGCAGCTTTCGGTGGGTGGAATCGTGCGCAAATTCCCACACCCTTGTGCGCAATCGCGCAGCCAGCAGCGGGGCAATCGGATGAAGTCGACCGTGGAAGATTCGCGCTCCGAGAATCGCCGATTAACACTTCCCTGGGTCGCTTTGCTGTCCTTTATTGCCACAGGTGCACTGCTACTCGGCTGGGACCTGATCGAGCACACCTACCAGTCGGATGCCAGCGAAAACTTCATCCATAGGATGCACATCGCGCGCGGGGTCAGCACTGGCGTACTGGTTTCGGTCGGCATCGCAGCCCTATTGCTGAGGAGCCGCAAGCGCCACGATCGGAATGTGGCGGCGCTCCAACAGGAACTGATCCGCAAGGAGCGGCTCGCAGCCGTGGGTGAGCTGGCGGGGGGAGTCGCCCACGAAATCCGCAACCCGCTGGCGGGGATCGGCGGGGCCTTGACGATGCTGGCCCGGGAAATCCCCGAGGACGAAGACACCCGGGAAGTCATGAACGAAATCCAGACGCAGATCGACCGGATGGAGCGTCTCGTCCAGGAATTGCTCGCCTACGCACGACCGGGCGCGCTGCGCCCCGAATGGACCGATGTGCACGCGATCTTACGGCAGGCCGTCGCATCCATCGGTCAGCGCCAGACCGACCCCAAAGTCGAACTCATTCTCGAACTGGACCCGACGGTTCCCGAGATCTACGTCGACGCCCGAGACCTCGAGCACGCGCTCGAAAACCTGGTATTGAATGCGTTCCAGGCCATCTCCGGAGAGGGAATCATCGAGGTGCGAACTCAGCACTCGGGCGACCACGTTCTGATCTCGATCCGTGACGACGGCGCGGGCATAGACGCCGAAGTGCGCGACAAGATCTTCGAACCATTCTTCACCACCAAAGCGCGCGGAACCGGACTCGGCCTGTCACTCGTGCGCCGCGCGGTCGAAAACTACGGCGGCGAAATGCACGTACAGAGCGCACCCGGCGAGGGGACGACCTTCACCTTCAAACTTCCCGTGAAGGCAGGCGCTGTAGAGGACAGTTCAGAGCAAGCGGCCAATTCCGATTAGAGCATGCCGAACTTTCTCATCTTGTAGCGCAGCGAATCGCGCGAAATGTCGAGCAGTCCGGCGGCACGACTCTGGTTGCCTTCCGTCTTTTCGAGCGCCTGACGCACCATCTCCCGCTCCATATCCTGCAACGCGTAGCCGCAATCCGGTAGCTGGAATACTGCGGTATCCGTGCGACCGATCAATCCACTGCCTTCGATACCCTCGAATGGCGCGCGAAGCGCATGAGGAAGATCCTCTAGATCCAGGTATTCCTTGTTCTCCAGAATCATCGCCCGCTCGATCACGTTGCGAAGCTCTCGCACATTGCCCGGCCAGCCGTACTGCTCGCAGCAATCCATCGCATCGGAAGTGAGGCCGAGTGTCTTCTTGTTGAATTCGACGTTGAAGCGATCGATGAAGTGCGTAATCAGCAGCGGGATGTCCTCGATTCTCTCGCGAAGCGGCGGGATCTCGACGGGGATGACCATCAGGCGGTAATAGAGGTCTTCTCGGAAGTTTCCCTCTCGCACCGCCTGTTCGAGGTTGCGGTTGGTCGCGGCCACGATGCGCACGTCGACGTGAAGATCTTTGGTCCCGCCCACCCTTCGAAAGGTCTTCTCCTCGAGGATCCGCAACAGCTTCGCCTGCAGCCCGACGCCCATGTCGCCGATTTCATCGAGAAATACCGTGCCACCGTCTGCCACTTCGAACAGTCCGCGCTTACGCTCGCGCGCGCCCGTGAAAGACCCCTTCTCGTGCCCCATCAGTTCGCTCTCGAGCAGTTGCTCTGGCAGGGCCGAACACGTGATGTTTACGAACGGTTGCGCGGCTCGATTGCTCGAGTAATGGATCGCCTTGGCGGTGAGATCCTTGCCCGTGCCGCTTTCTCCCAGAACGAGCACGGTCGTGGCCGTACTCACCGCGATCTTGTTGATGAGCTGACACACCTCCCGAACCTTCGCGCTCTTGCCAATCAGATTGTCGGTCCCAAACTCGGACCGTTGCTGCTGCTGCAACAGCGCGAGTTCTCGTTGGAGGCGCGTGGCGTGTAGCGCCTTGCGCACCACGAGCAGCACTTCGTCGTGGTTGAAGGGCTTCATCAGGTAGTCGAACGCGCCCCGCTTCATCGCGTCCACAGCCCCTTCCACGGAACTGAATGCGGTCATCAACACGACCGGAATCTCGGGATGGTGTTCCACCGTGTGCGCGAGCACTTCGAGGCCGCTCATGCGCGGCATTCGAACGTCGAGAAGCATCAGATCGGCGCCTTCATCTTCGATCATCTCCAGCGCTTGCTGGCCGTCCACCGCCTCGAGGACTTCGTAACCCGCGTGGACGAGATTTTTTTGCAGAGACCAGCGGATGAGTTTCTCGTCGTCGACGATCAGGATGCGTTCGGTCATGGGCTATGTGTTGGCGGGGCGCCGACGGGCTCCATTTTTTGGGCGGATATGAAGGGAATACCTTCACCTTTGAGGTATACCCACCGATCCCTCCCCCAATCGAACTAACGGGCTATAAAACTGAGCGCTGAAACCCCTTTTGGTCCAATTCTTGCTACTTGGTGGGCGAGATTTTCGACCCCGCGGGGCGCCGCCAGCGGAATGACCCGCAGAAAGATCAAATTTCGGAAAGGACCACCATGACCACTCCCGCTTCGCCCCTCATCCGCTTCCTCCAATTCCTCGGGAAGGTCAAGTTCACCACGTTTCTGCTGCTGGCTGGCGTCGTCATCATGACGGTCGGGACCATCCTGGAATCGCGTGGAAGCCGCGAGATCGCCTGGGACGCGGTTTATGGAACGGCGTGGTTCGACCTCTTCCTGTTCTTGATCGGAATCAACCTGATCATCGCCGTGGTCAATCGGATCCCGATCCAGCGGGCTCAATGGCCCTTCGTGCTCACCCACTTCGCGATCGTGCTTCTGCTGCTCGGCGCCTGGATTTCCAGAACCTACGGTTACGAGGGGCGGCTGTTCATCTACGAGGGGAGCGAGGAGAATCGCCTCTATCTCGACGGCTCGGAGGTTCAGGTTCGCTGGACCCCCTCGGCGGGCGCTGAAGCCGTCGAGGCTACTTTTCCGCTGTCGAAGAGAGAGCTGCAGAGGAATCGGACCCTGCAGGAGGAAGGCGCGAACGGGCCCGGCATCCAGATCGCCGAGTACATCGCCCAAGGCGTGACCCGATTCGAACTCGGAGCGGGCGGCCCTCAGGATCCGCCCGGCGTCGAGTTCACCATCATCAGCGGCGATCAGCAATATCGTCAGTGGTTGATCGCCGGCGATCCGAGCTTCGGACGACGGGATTTTGGCGTGGTCGAAATCGACTCGAGACAGCTGGAGTCGAGCGGAGATCGCCGATCCCTCATCGGCGCCGGCGCGACCCTGAATGTCACGCCTCGGGGTGGTTCCGAAACGGTTCAGATTCCGCTGCCGCTGAAAGTCGGCGCAGAGATTCCGATCGGCCCCGGACTCGTCGCGCAGGTCGAGAGCTACTTCGAGAACGTTCTCGAAGTGGATGGCGTGCTGTCCGAGGGCGCCACCGGAATTTCCAATCCGGCCGCAATCGTGGAAATCCGCGCGAACGACGACAGCGAGACCCACACCCTTTTTGGCCGTCAGCCGGAACGCAATACCCTTGCCGGTCGCAATTCGGAGCGCCCGCTGGTCGAGACCGTGCAGCTGGGTCTTCCCGGACTCCCGGCGAAGCCGCGAATCAGCGTACTTCTCGCCCCGAGCGGCGAGCTGTATCTCCAGGCCAGCAACCCGGCCGGCGCGAGTCCGGCCGTCCCGGTGACGTTGGGTCAGAACGTATCGCTGGCCGGTTACCGTCTGAGCGTCGACCGCCTGCTCGCGAACGCGAGAAGCGAGTTCGTCGCCGCGCCCGCCCCGCCCGGCAGCGATGGCGAGGGAGAATTCATCCGGCTCGAAGCCGCCATGAACGGGACGCGACACTCCCTGTGGCTGAATCACTCGGGCAAGTTCCGCGAAACGAACCTGCAGGGAGGCGGCACACTCGAGGTGTCCTTCGGTCCGCAGAGGCGCGAAGTCCCCTTCAGCGTTGCGCTCGAGGAATTCGAGTTGGTCACCTACCCGGGCTCCAACAGGCCCGCCGAGTACCGCAGCCGAATTCGGGTCGATCCCACCGTGTCGGGGCTACCGGCCTACGACGCGGTCGTCTCGATGAACAAACCGCACGACGTCGTGGACTTCCGGCTGTTCCAGAGCAGCTACAAACTCGGCGAGGCGGGGGGACCCGACGCCACGATCTTTTCGGTCGCCTACGACCCCGGCGTGCCCATCGTCTACACTTCCTTCCTGCTGATCATCGTGGGAATTGCCTGGGGGTTGCGCGGCGTGAGCAACAAACTCGAAAATCCGATCCATTCTCTTGCGAAGCGGCCCGACGCATCCACCGAGCCGGGTGACGAAACGGATCACGAGACGCAGGAGGAGAGCGCACCGTCGGCTCGCCGGGCGGGTGCGGGCAAGCTCGCCCTGCTCTTCGCCATGCTGCTCGGATTTGCAGCCGTCCCGGACGCGTCGGCTCAGCCCGCGGGCCAGCCGCTCTCGGTCGAAGGGACGCGCGGCTGGGCGATCGTGGCCGATGGGCGGGTAAAACCGCTCATCACCTACGCAAAGGAAATCAGCCTGGCTGTAACCGGACGAGAAAGCCTCGACGGTCTCGACGCGCTCGAGATCTTCTGGGGCTACGCGCTGAATCCGGGTGACTTCACCAACCGCCCCTACGTTCGCGTCGACGGTCTCGAGTTGAAGAAGGCCCTGGGCCTCCCCTCTGACGAGAAGCGCTTCTCCTTCAATGTGCTGCTGGGCAACCAAGCGTTCCAGCCGCTGGTCCAGCAGGCGATCGCACGCCGGGATGCGGAGCAGGAGCTGAGCCGCCGAGACAAGGGCGCACTCGAGGCGTACGCAAAGCTCCAGCGTCTGGACGCGATCGCATCCGGTGCAGCGCTGACGATCGTACCCATCGTCGATGCGTCGGGAGGCTGGGCCGCGCCCGCGAAGCTCGACGCTACCGCGGGGCCGCACGCAATGGCCATTCGCGAGGGCTTCGGCCGGCTCGCGGCCGCCTACGCGAGCGGAGACGCGGCGACCTTCAGCCGGGAAACCGCAGCGCTCACGGTCGCGCTCCGCAACGTGAACCCCGACGCCTACCCTTCCGAGACGTTGCTCGCGCGGGAACTCTTCTATGAGGATTTCAACGCCTTCGGAAAAGCCTGGGTGTTCTATCTCGCGGGCTTTCTCGCGATCCTGCTCTTCGGCTTCTCGGAACGCCCCTGGGGCTACGCGGCGGGCATGGCTTTCATCACGACCGGCTTCATCTGCCACACCGTCGGCATCGGACTCCGCTGGAGCATCGCCGACCGAGCCCCCGTGTCGAACATGTACGAATCGCTCGTGTTCATGGGATGGGGCGCGATCGCGATCGGGCTGATCCCCGAATTCATCTACCGCAAGCGCTTCCTGGGGTTGGCGGCGGGCCTGATGGGATTCGTCTGCCTCGCGTTTGCCGAAAATCTGCCGATCGATGCAGCCATCAACCCGCTGGTGCCGGTGCTGGCGCACACCTACTGGCTCTCCGTCCACGTGATGACCGTGATGCTGTCCTACTCGGCCTTCGCGATCGCGATGGTGTTAGGCCACGTGATGCTTCTGGTCGAACTGGTCTTCCAGAGGCAACGGGTCGACCTGCTGACCTCGCTCTCGAAGCTGCTCTACAAGACGCTTCAGGTGGGCGTGCTCTTCCTGGCGGCCGGCATCATCTTCGGCGCCATCTGGGCCAACGAGAGCTGGGGCCGCTATTGGGGCTGGGATCCCAAGGAGACCTGGTCGCTCATCACCTTCTTCGTCTACCTCGCGATCATTCACGCCCGTTTCGCCGGCTGGCTGCGGCACTTCGGGCTGGCCGCCTCGGCGATCCTGGGTTTCCTCGCGGTCATCATGACCTACTACGGCGTGAACTTCATTCTCGCCGCCGGAATGCACGCATACGGCTTCTCGGAGGGTGGTCAGATCTGGGTTGGGATCTACACCCTCACCGAACTCGTCATCATCGCCGCAGCGTGGATTCGGTATGGGAACGTGAAAGCGCGAAAGCCGTTGTCCGCTGATGGATCGGCCTGAGCGAAACCCGAAGCACACCGGAATCAATGAGGAGACCTGCCGTGCATAAGTCCCACCTCGCTCTGTTGACCGCCCTGTTCTGGATTGCTGCGACCGCCGGCGCCAACGACTCGGCTGTCGAAAAAACCGACCCGGCGCCGGCGCCCAAGGCATCCGCGGGCATTCCGCTCCCGGCCCAGCAGAAGATCGCCGGGAAGGTCGCCCAGGCGATGGAGGCCGGCGAGTACACCATCATCGAAATCGATACCGGCAACGGCCTGCTCTGGGCCGCGGGGCCGGCGACGAAGGTGAAGGTGGGCGACTCGGTAGAAACTTCCCCCGGCTTCCCAATGGTCAATTTTCACAGCACCAGCCTCGACCGCACCTTCGACGAGATCCGCTTCGTCTCCACGATTCAAGTGTGGTCGACGCAGGGCGGCGGATCAAAAGACGAGCCGAGCGCTGGAGACGCATCGGCAGCTCCATCGGTTTCGAAGATCGAGCGCGTCGAAGGCGGCCACACCGTCGCTGAAGTCATCGCAGGCAAGGCGAGTCTCGCCGGCAGCGAGGTCGCGGTGCGCGGCGAGGTCGTCAAGCTGAACACCGGGATCATGGGGCGCAATTGGGTGCACCTGTCGGACGGCACGGTCGGTCCGAGCGGCGAGAAGGACCTCACGGTGACCACGGATGCGATCCCTGCGGTCGGAAGCACCGTCGTCGTGCGCGGTACCGTCGCGACCGACCGGGACTTCGGCTCCGGCTACCGCTACGACGTCCTCGTCGAAAACGCGAAGATCACCGTCGATTAGATCGCCAGCCGAACCGGCGCGGATCAGTTCATCCGGTCCCAGGCTTCGCCGAGCGCCTGCCTCAAGATCCGCGCGATCTCGCTGAATTTCTCTGGGCCCGCCACGAGCAGCGGCGAGAGCTGGACGACTGGTTCGCCCTTGTCCTCCGCTCGGCAGGTTTGGAGAAGTAGATCCAGAGGTGCTTGTTGGCGAGTTCGAAGAGATCCTTCGGGGTGTGTTTTGCGGTCATCGGGGTCCTTTCCGAGCGCCCCCGCTTGGCGGGAACAGCGCGTTTTGGGGTCGGAAGGGTGACGGCGAGATTCTGCGCTTCAAGTATTTCTCGTCGAGAGCACGAACTCGTGCGATTCGATCCCGAACCCGCAAAAATCGCAATTCGAGTTCCCCTCGAAATTTCGAGGGGGCGCGCTAGGCCCGACCTAACCTGCGTCGGACGACAGCCAGGCAGCCGAGCCCCAACCCCAGGAGGGTGACTGTCGAGGGCTCTGGCGTGGGCGTTACCTGGGCACTGAAGGTCTCGGGCAGCATCAGGAAGTACTGGAGGGTCAGATCGAAGTCCGCATCGGCGAGCAGCACAACGTCGTGTAATGTCCACACGACCTTGTGATTGTAATCTGAAAACAGCCAGGTGTAATCCCCGTATTCAGGATCGTACAGTCGGATCGAGTAGCCCGATCCATCAAAGGTGGTCGGCGTGGTGACATCGCCCAGAACTCCGGTGTACAGGAGATTCTGGACGGGCACGTCGCTGATGAAGGTGTACGTCCAGGTGGTGCCGCTCAGGTCGACCGCGTCTGATGCGTACAGGAAGGTCTCGAATGCAAAGGTGTCGCCCGGAGGGCGCGGCGAAATGTCGACCGAGAACGAGATGTCGAAGGGCTGACCGTAGGCTCGGTCGGCCGAAGAGACGATCGCGACTTCGGCGCCCATCCAATCGAAAGTAACAGTCGACTCCGCCCCTCTGGCGAGTTGCGGACCCGATAGCATCAGAATAGATGCCATCGCGGCAAAGAAGATTCTGGCTGGTTCCATCGCGTTTCTCAACGCGGAGCTTCCGACGCTTCGCATCCAAACAGCCTTATCGGCAAAACGGCGCTCCCCGATAAGCGAAGACGCGTCTGGCTTCCAACTTTCCCGTTCTCGCTGGCGCCTAACACAAGAAAACCATCACGAACACGTAAATTCAGAGAATTTGTGCCACACTGCACCATCGCGCCCCATTCCCGGCATCTCAGAGTCGGGGTAGATTCTGACCGCGGGATTTGCAATTCATGGGAGCAACTATTCGAATGTCCGCAGCAACAGATCGCGAGAGGAGAGCGACGCATGCGAAGCACTCGATTCCCCGCAAAGAGCCGATGGCTTCTCGCACTGATTTCCCTGGCATCGATCGGTGGGCTGGCCATGGCAGGTGACGACGGCGGAAGCCGCTACACGGGAAAGACCTTCGCGAGCCGCAGCCCCGTGCTCGGAAGCAACGGCATGGTGGCGACTTCGCAACCGCTGGCGAGCACGGTGGCGCTGGACGTGCTCAAGCGCGGCGGTAGCGCAATCGATGCAGCGATCGCCGCCAACGCCATGCTCGGCCTGGTGGAACCCAGCGCCTGCGGAATCGGCGGCGATCTCTTCGCGATCGTCTGGGATCCCAAGACCCAGCGGCTGCACGGTTACAACGGCAGCGGCCGCTCGCCGCGCGGCCTGAGTTACGCAGACCTCGTCGAGCAGCTCGGGGGCAAAGGGCCGATTCAACCCTTCACCCCGCTGGCCGTCTCGGTGCCCGGTGCCGTGGACGGCTGGTACGCGCTGCACGAGCGCTTCGGAAGGCTCCCCATGGCCGAGTTACTCGCGCCGGCCATCCGCTACGCGCGCGCGGGCTATCCCGTGAGTCAGGTCGAAGCTTCAGACTGGGCGGAAGCCATCGCGTTCATTCTCGAAACCGACGATCCCGCTAACGCGTTCGAGAACCTGAAGAAGACCTATCTCGTCAACGGTCGAGCGCCGAAGACCGCTGAGATCTTCCGCAATGAAGACCTAGCGCGCAGCTACGAAATGATCGCGAAGGGCGGCCGCGACGCGTTCTACCGCGGCGACATAGCAAAGACCATCGCCGCGTATCTCGAGCGCATGGGTGGATTCGTCGATGCCGAGGATCTCGCGCGCCACCGTGGCGAATGGGTGGACCCCGTGTCCGTAACCTACCGCGGATATCGGGTCTTCGAATTGCCGCCCAACGGCCAGGGGATCGCGGCACTCCAGATCCTGAACCTGATCGAGGCCTACGACCTGGCCGCGATGGGGCGCGCCAACCCCGACTTCTGGCATCTGCTGGTCGAAGCCAAGAAGCTCGCCTACGAGGATCGCGCGCGGTTTTACGCCGATCCGGACTTTTCAGCTGCGCCCGTGCAGGCATTGCTCTCGAAGGAGTACGCCAGCGAGCGCCGCAAGCGGATCGAGATGAGTCGCGCCGCACAGCAGCTGCCCGCCGGAGAACCTGCCGAGCACGGCGACACCACCTACATCTCGACCGCGGACGCCGACGGCATGATGGTGTCCCTGATCCAGAGCACCTACTGGGAATTTGGCAGCGGCCTTGTGCCCGATGAACTCGGCTTCCCACTGCAGAACCGGGGGGTCTCGTTCAATCTCGAAAAAGAACACGCCAACGTATATGCCCCGGGCAAGCGCCCCTTCCACACCATCATTCCCGCTTTCGTACTGAAGGACGGCAAACCCGTCTTCAGCTTTGGCGTAATGGGCGGCTTCGTGCAGCCCCAGGGGCACGTGCAGATCCTCGTCAACCTGATCGACTTCGGCATGAACGTGCAGGAGGCCGGCGACGCCGCGCGCTTCGTCCACAGCGGCAGCAGTCAACCCACGGGCGAGGTAATGCGCGACGGCGGGATCTTGAGGCTCGAAGCCGGCGTACCTGCCGAAGTCGCAGAGGCATTGCGCGCGCGAGGGCACTCGGTCATCCACGGCGAACAACCGTTCGTGGGCGGCTACCAGGGGATCTGGCGCGATCCGGCCAACGGCGTCTACCACGGCGCATCGGAGATGCGCTTCGACGGCGCGGCGATGGGCTACTAGCGCCGCCGAGAATATCTCCAGAGACATTGGCGAGAACCATGGCAGGGGTCGCACGGCACCTGCCGCTGGGACACCACATCGAATGAGGCGGGCCGAACTCAGCGAGGATACTTGCTCACGATCTCGGCGAGCTTCTGGATGAACTTTGGGTCGCCATCTCTGCGCGCTAGGACCAGGGCACCGGTGCAGACGGTCTCGAGCGTGTCGGGGCGCCAGCCGTCTTCGAGGGCGACCTCGCGGAGTTCGTAGACCTTCGTTCCATTGGGCAGGGTGTAGTCGAATCTAGGATCGTCGATCGGCATCAATCCGAGCTTCTCGTTTTCGCGCAACGCCTGCAGCAGTTTGTGTCCGAGATTGTTGGGATCGGTTACCCAGATCATCGCGTCGAAGGCCCCCACGGCGAGCTGGTTCAGAGCCAGGATATCGCCGCCGTGATCGACGTTTGCATTCGCCAAAGACGGATCGAGAATTGTGAAGTGTCGCCAGGTTCCGCTCGAACCACCGAGTGCGGGCCCGACCGCGATCTTCGCGGGGCGTCCGTCCACCGGCTGCCCGAGCTGAGCCAGCGATTCGACACTCCCACCCTTGCGGTACGCGATGTAGACGCACTCCTTCGCGATCTGGCCGATCACGACGAGGCTTTCGAGGCTCGCCGGGTCCTGGCGAAGCTGCGCCGCGTAGATGTCGGCCTGGGCGAAGGCGACGTCCGCCTCGCCCGAGACGAGCATCTCGAGGTTCGCGCCGGTGCCCGTCGTCGGGCGATGAAATACGTCGTAGTCGCGCAGCTCCCGTTCGAAATTCTTCGCGTAGATGCGCTGATAGGTTCCTCCGCTCTCCCCGCTCGCAATTCGAATCGCGGGCTTGTCCGCGGCATGGGCGACGCCGCAGAGCAGTACGAGCAAGCTGAGGGTGACGGTTCTCATGGCAGATCTCCCTACGTGGAAGAGCGATGATCGCACATCTTTCGGGTGAAGAATCCAGCGGGTCCTAAGGATGAATGGTAGCGGTGGCTGGACTTGAACCAGCGACCTACGGCTTATGAAAATGCGATATCTGCTCTAACGCGTCATGACAGCATTTCCAGCACGATTTTTGTGCCTAATCGTGCCCGATTGCGTCTCGAAGTCCGTATAAATGTCCCCATACCAGATTAGAGTTGTGTTTGTCGTCAAAGCTTCTGGGACCAAGCGGGCGTTTTTCGTAGAGAGGGTTCTGGCTCCTCCTTGCGGCTAGGCCGCGTTGCGTAGATTCTCTTTCTTCCTGCGCTCCAATGTCAAGCGTTTGGTCTTCTCTCGATGCGTCAAGATCTCGCGCTGACGGCCATGATACATATCATCGGGCGTCACGTTGCCAATCGCCTCGTGCAGCCGCTCGTGGTTGTAGTAGTTCACGAAGCGAGCGACGGCTCGCTCGAGCTCCCAGGGGCTGTAGTGGTTCTTGAGCCGCACCACATTCTTCATCGAGCGGTGGTAGCGCTCGATTTTTCACCGGGTCATCGGGTGGTAGGGGCGGCCTCGGGTGTGCCCGAGTTCGTGTTGCTTGATGTAGGCCTTGAGTTCCTTCGCGATGTAGCACGGCCCGTTGTCGCTGAGCAGTCGCGGCTTGTGGTCCACGCGAACCCGATCGACGCCCGTCGCGGCACGCGCCAGATCCAACGTCTCCGTCACGTCCTCGACCCGCATGGTCGGACCGAGCTTCCACGCGAGGATCTTGCGCGAGTAGTCGTCGAGTACGGTCGAGAGGAAGTACCAGCCCCAGCCCACCACCGGCAGGTACGTGAAGTCTGTCTGCCAAAGCTCGTTGCGACGGCGTGTAGGGTGCTGGAAGCGATCACCGGCCTGCATCAGGATGTAGGCCGGGCTCTCGATCAGATCCGCGGCCTTCAAGATCCGGTAGACACTCGATTCCGAGAGGAATTCGCTCTCGCGATCCGTCATGCGACACGCCAACTCCCGAGGCGAGAGCTGGGTGTGAACCAGGGCCGTTTCGATCACCTGCTCGCGAACCCGATCGGGGATTCGATTCCACACCCTGCGAGGCCGAGGTTTCCGGTCACAGAGCGCCTCCGGACCGCCTTCGAGATAGCGCTGGTACCAGCTGTAGAAGGTCGACCGAGGAAGTCCGATCTCCCTCAGCGTTTGACGGACCGAAAGCGCGGAACCTTCGACCAGGCGGATCAGTTCGAGCTTCTCTGCGGTGCTCACCCTCACGCCTCGTCCTCGGGCGAATCGGAGCCCATCATGCTTTTTTTGAGCAGACGGATCTCGAGAACCGACTCGGCGACGACTTCCTTCAGCCGAGAGTTTTCTTTCCGTAGGTCCGTCACTTCCGTCGAAGTCGCTTCGCGCTGGGTGTCTCCGAGCAAGCGTTTCTTGCCCGCTTCGAGGAACTCCTTGCTCCAGCGGTAATACAGATTCGCTGCGATGCCTTCGCGGCGGCAGAGCGAGGCGATGCTCTCCTCGCCCCGCAGGCCTTCGAGCACGATCCGGATCTTCTCTTCGGCAGAGAACTTGCGACGGGTTTTGCGGCGAATGTCTCGGACGGCCTTCTCGGCAGAGTCCTTCTCGGGCATGGGTCCTACCTCCTCTCGGAGACCAGAACCGTCTCTTAGCGATTCCCTCGATTTGGTCCAAACTCAGCTGACGGCAAGCACGCCGAACACGCCACCAGCATAAACTTTGCCTCATCGAAGCCTGCGGCATCGAGATCGTCGATTATGGCGT
>JAFDBP010000204.1 GCA_019313245.1 Deltaproteobacteria bacterium | reverse complement strand
CCGCGAGCATCTGCATCAGCCCGGCCTCGTCGAGAATTTCGATCTCGAGTTCCTGGGCCTTGGTAGCCTTGCTTCCCGGGTCGGCGCCGACGACCACGTAGTCGGTCTTCTTGGAGACGCTGCCGGTGACCTTGCCGCCCTGGGCGCGGATGCGGCGTTTGGCTTCGTCGCGGGTCATGTTTGCGAGCGTTCCCGTGACGACGAAGGTCTTGCCCGCGAGCGCATCCCCGTCGGCTGGGGCTCGCTCGGCGACCGGCCAGTGGACGCCCAGTTTGCGCATTTGGGCGATTTCGGCGCGGTTGCGCGCGTCGGCCGCGAAGGCGGTGAGGCTTTCGGCGATCGTCGGGCCGACGCCTTCGACCGCTTCGAGTTCGTCGCGGCTCGCGGCGAGGATCGGGTCGAGATCCCCAAAGCGGACCGCGAGCAGTTCGGCGACGCCCTCGCCCACGTGCCGAATTCCGAGTGAGATCAGGAATCGCGCCAGCGTGGTGGCCTTTGCGCGGTCGAGGCTGGCGACCAGATTCGCGGCGGATTTCTCGCCCATTCGCTCCAGCGCCATCAGCGTCTCGGCGTCCAGTGCGAAGACGTCCGACAGGCGCGCGACATCGCCGCGCTCGACCAGTTGGTCGATCAATTTCTCGCCGAGACCCTCGATGTCGAGCGCGCCGCGGCTCGCGAGGTGGCGGATGTTGTTCTTCAGCTGGGCGGGGCAGTCGAGATCCGGGCAGCGCGTGACGACCTCGTCCTCCAAACGGATGGTCGCCGCACTGCACACCGGGCAGCGATCGGGGAGTTTGAAGCGCCGCGTCTTCGCCGGCCGCTTGTCGGTCACGACCATCACGATCTGGGGGATCACGTCGCCGGCGCGCTGCACGAGCACGGTATCGCCCACGCGCACATCCTTGCGGTCGATCTCGTCCTGGTTGTGCAGTGACGCGCTCGTGACCGTGACGCCGCCGACGTGAACCGGTGCGAGTCGCGCCACGGGGGTCAGGGCACCCGTGCGCCCGACCTGGACTTCGATCCCCTCCACGACGGTGGTCTTCTGCTGCGGCGGAAACTTGAACGCGATCGCCCAGCGCGGCGTGCGCGTGAGCGTCCCGAGTTCGCGTTGCAGGTCGAGGCGGTTGACCTTCACCACGGTGCCGTCGATTTCGATCGGCTGATCGTTGCGGCGCTCGAGCAGCTGCTCGTGGAAACGGATGACCGCCTCGACGTTCTCGCAGGTCTGGGTCTCTGGACTGATTTCGAAGCCCCAGGCCTTCAGCGTTTCGACGACCTCGAACTGGGTCTTCGCGCCTTTCGGAAGCCCCTCTCCGATCGCGTAGGCGCGGAAGTCGAGTGCCCGCAGGCGATCCCGGTCGATGTCGTGGAGCTGCCGCAGTGAACCCGCTGCGGCGTTGCGCGGATTGGCGAAGGGTTCGAGACCGCGCTCGAGCCGCGCCGCGTTGAGTCGCTCGAAGCCCGCGATCGGCAGCGTCACCTCGCCTCTGACCGAGACGCGTTTACCAAATGGTGTACGGCTGCTCAGGCTGGCTGGAATGGTCTTGCAGAGCCGCAGATTTCCGGTCACGTCCTCGCCCGTGCGGCCGTCGCCGCGGGTGGATCCGACCAGCAGCCGTCCGGCCTCGTAGACGAGTTCGATGCCCGCCCCGTCGAGCTTGGGCTCGGCCAGATACTCGATCTCGCCTTCGAATTCGAGCGCGCGGCGCAGCCGCTCGTCGAAGGCGAGCATTTCGGCGGCGTCCATGGCGTTGTCCAGCGAGAGCATCGGTACGCGGTGCTCGACGGGCGCGAAGCCCTGGCCCGGCGGCGCGCCGACTCGCCCGGTCGGCGAGTCCGCCCTCCGCAACTCGGGGTGCTCCGCTTCGAGCGCGACGAGTTCGCGGTACAGCGCGTCGTATTCGGCGTCCGAGATCTCCGGGCGGTCCTCGAGGTAGTAGAGCCGGCTGTGGCGCTCGAGCGCTTCGACCAACTCGTCGATTCGGCTCGCCGCGGGGGGCTGTTTGCGAGGTTTCGGCATCGGTTGTCGGATCTTATCAGGGCGCCCGGCCGGGCCCGCGAACCCGGCGGGCGGAATCCGGCTCGAAATCGCAGCCGATCCCCCTATTCTACTCATATTTCCGCCCAACTCCCCGTCATTGTTCAGAAAATCGCATTAAAGCAGAGGCTCGGTCGGGGCGATGAGAGCAGTGGGGCAGCTCGTTGCGAGCGGCCTGACTGGGAGGGATTCGGCCGGGCTCGGATCGGCGAGGTCCATCTCCTCGGAGTGCGCGGGAGATCAGCGAATGAGCGAGGCCGCAGTGCGTGAGATTCGAGAGCCCGATGAAGGGCTGCTTCGCGCATTTGCGAACGCGATGTCCGAAGGCGTGCTCGTCGCTTCCGTCGATCGCGTCTGTTGGGCGAGTGAGCGGCTCGCCGAAATGGCCGGCTTCGATTCCGCATCCGATCTCGAACAACGGCCGCTGAGCGATTTGTTTTGCGACACGGGGAGTGGGTTGCCCACTTCGACCTCGCGCGCTGCGGTCGAGTGCGAACTCGTGCGCGCAAACGGTTCGGCTCGAACCGTCGTCTGCCGATTCGCGAGCGGTTTCGCGCCCGCGGGAGACACCACTGCATGGGTGATCGAAGACATCACCCATTTGCGCAGCCTCGAGCGCGAACTGTTGCGGCTGGGCCAGGAGATCCACTCCGCGAATCGCGAAATGGTCGGCTTGCGCGAGCGGCTGAGGCGAGAGAGCGACGAGCGCGAGGAATTGCTCAACGTCGTCAGTCACGAATTGCGCACTCCGGTGACGATCATCAGCGGCTACAACCGGTTGATCCTGGCAGAGAGGATCGGGCCGCTCAACGATGAGCAGCGCGGTTTTCTCCTCGAGAGCTCGAAGGCCTGCCAGCGCCTGGATCTCTTCATCGGCAACCTGATGGAAGCGTCTCGCCAGAGTGCGGACGGTGAAGTTCTCGAAATCACCCACGCCCGAGTGGCGCCGGTCGTCGACGATGTGGTCGGTCTGCTCCGTCCGCTGTTCGACGAAGCGAAACTCGAAATTCGAGTTGGCATCGAGGACGACGTCGATCGCGCGCGATTCGATCGGACCCGTCTCGAACAGATCCTGATCAATCTGATCGGCAACGCGATCAAGTTCTCGCCGCCGGGCGCTGCGATCGAACTCGCGGTTCGCGCGGCCTCGCACACCCGCAAGGGTGGGGTCGAGCGCCCGTGTGTCGAATTTCGTATTTCCGACGAGGGTCGCGGCATCGCGCCCGCCTATCGCCAACGCATCTTCGAGCCCTACGTCCAGGTGGGTGAGGAAAGCGGTGCCGGTGGACTCGGCCTGGGCCTCGCCATCTGCAGGCGACTCGTCGAGGCGCACGGAGGCGAGATCTGGGCCGAAGGCCGCCCGGAATCCGGCAGCTGTTTCGTCTTCACGATTCCCATCTCGGCTCCGCACACCGGAACGCCCGAGGGAGGCTCCAGCTGATGGCTGAAAAATCGAACTCGAACTCCGAACAGACCGCCGGACGATCGGGCCTCCCGGGCCGGGGGTTTCGCGTGCTCGTGGTGGATGACGCCGAGGGCATTCGAACCTATCTGGCAAACCTCCTCGAGTTGTCGGGCTATGGCGTCGACTCGGCCGAAGACGGTCGGCGGGCTCTCGCCCTGCTCGATGGCGGAGCTGCGCCCGACGTGGTCATCCTCGACGTGATGATGCCGGGTATCGACGGCATCGAGACCCTTCGCCAGATCAAGGCCCGTCACGCCGACGTTCCCGTGATCATGCTGTCGGTGGTCGGCAAGGCGAGCACCATCGTCGAAGCCATGGAAATCGGCGCATCCGACTACATCAACAAACCCTTCGAGGAAGAAGAACTCCAGTTGACGCTCGACAAGGTGCTCGAGAAGAAGAGCCTCGAGCGCCAGCGACAGATGTTGAGCGAAGAACTGCAGCGCTACCGCGACGGTGTCGTATGGGCCAGCGCGCCGATGCAGGAGATCCGGAGCGTCCTGGAGCAGGTGGGTGAAACCAACGTGACCGTCCTGATTCAGGGCGAGAGCGGTGTCGGCAAGGAAATCGTCGCGCGCACCGCCCACACGGTTTCGAATCGCTCCGAGCACCCCTTCGTCAAGGTCAACTGCGCGGCGCTGCCCGAAGACCTGCTCGAGAGCGAACTCTTCGGCTACGAAAAAGGCGCCTTCACCGGCGCAGTTCGCCGCAAGACCGGGAAATTCGAGCACGCCCACAAGGGCACCATCTTCCTCGACGAAATCGGGGAGATGAGCGCATCGCTGCAGGCCAAGCTCTTGCAGGTGCTGCAGGATCACGAGTTCACGCGGCTCGGCGGCAACGCGGAGGTCAAGGTCGACTTGCGCGTCGTCTGCGCGACCAACCGAAAACTCGATGAAATGGTCGCGGAGGGGGCTTTTCGAGCAGATCTGTTCTTCCGACTCAACGTCGTCAACGTCACGATTCCGCCGCTGCGCGAGCGCTACGAGGAAATTCCGATCCTCGTCGAGTCGTTCCTGCACCGCTATTCGGCGCTTTACGGCAAGCCCGTGCCCGTCATCAGCCAGGAGTTGATGAATGCCTTCCAGCGTTATGCGTTTCCGGGTAACGTTCGCGAACTCGAGAACCTGATCAAGCGCGTGATCGTGCTCGAATCCGATCGCCCCGTGCTCAACGAGATGCTCGATCGCGAGCGGGGCAAGCAGGGCGCCTACCACGCGCTCGCCGAATTCATCGCGCACTCGGAAGAGACCGCGGGCGAGATTCCCCTGCGCGAGGTCGGCCGTCTCGCGGCTCAGGAGGCCGAGCGCGAGACCATCGACCAGATGCTTCGCTACACCGATTGGAACCGCAAGCAGGCCGCGGGCCTGCTGGGCATCAGCTACAAGACCCTGCTACAGAAGATTCGCGGCTGCGGGCTCGAGCCCGGCTAAACGCCCGCGCACACCTGCTGGGTGGATTCGCTACTCGGCTCCGGCGGGGGCCCAGTTGGCCGGGTTGCCCGCGCAGGCCTGCTGGGGTCACTCGCTACGCTTCACAGGCGGGGGCCCAGTTGGCTGGGTTGCGCTGGGAGGGGGCTTTCTTTTGAGAAGGCTTTGCTAGCGGGCCGGGGCGCGCTTGGAAGGGGGGGGCGGAGGGGAGCTTGGTTGGGATTTGTCCGCTCAGGAATCCGATCCGGGAGTACGCGTGGGGTTCGCGCAACGCGATTGCGGAGCTGCTCGGTCAGCCGATCCCGGCGCCGCGGCCGCAAGCCGAGATCTGGATGGGCGACCATCCGAGCGATCCATCGCGCGCGCGCTGTCGCGGTGACTGGATTCTGCTGCCCGATCTTCTGCGCGAGAGCCCGGCCGAGATTCTCGGCGAATCCGCCGCCGCGCGCTTCGACGGCGAGCTTCCGTTTCTCTTCAAGGTGCTGGCCGCCGCCCGGCCGCTCTCGATCCAGGCGCATCCGAATCGCGAGCAGGCGCGCGAGGGATTCGAGCGGGAGAACGCGGCGGGTATCGCTCTCGCGGCGCGAGAGCGCAACTACCCCGACCCCCACCCGAAGTCAGAGCTGATCTGCGCGCTCTCGCCGTTCTCGGCGCTTTGCGGTTTTCGGCCGATTGCCGAGATCGCGCGGGTCTTTCGGGAACTGCAGGTCGAGGCGTTCGAGACCGAGGTCGACGCGCTGGAGCGCGACGCCGATGCGGCAGCGCTCGGGCGATTCTTCTCGGCGGTGTGGAATGCGCGAGGCGATCGACTGACGCGCGCGATCGACCAGGCGGTCAAGCGTGCGGAGCGGCGATCGGACGACCCCGCGGCGCGCTGGATGACAGCGCTTGCGGCGCTCTACCCGGGAGACGCCGGCGTGCTCGCTCCGCTGTTCCTGAATCTCGTCGCGTTGGCTCCCGGCGAAGGCATGTATCTGGGTGCGGGGCAGCTGCACAGCTATCTCGAAGGGGTCGGGATCGAGATCATGGGAAATTCCGACAACGTGCTGCGCGGCGGGTTGACGACGAAGCACGTCGACGTTCCGGAGCTCTGCCAAGTGCTTCGCTTCGAGCCCGGCGAGCCGGAGGTCCTATTGCCGCGCGAAGCTTCGCCGGGCGAGCGGGTCTTCAAGACACCGAGCGACGAATTCGAGTTGGCGGTGCTCCAGGTTCGCGCCGGCACGCCCTGGCAGAGCGCGAGGTCTCGCGGCGTCGAGATCCTGCTCTCCGTCGCAGGAGATGTGACGGTTGCGGATCGAACTGCGGGCGAATCGTTCAAGCTCGAGCACGGCGCTTCGGTGCTGATCCCCGATTCGGTAGATCGCTATGAACTCGCCGGAGAAGGCGTCGTGTACCGCGCGGGGATGCCGAAGAGATAGCGTCGACCGCATTTGCGGCGTCCAACGGGATTCGAGGTGAATCGATGATTTCGGTAAGGGGGTTCAGACGTTGAGCGACGAAACGGGTTGGCGCCGCTGCAGTGCGTGCAAGCATCCCATCGAGCGCGGCGCCACCTACTGGGTGTGCAGCGTCTCCACCTGCAACCGCAAGCGAACCGGGTTGGTGTTCTGCTCGGTGACGTGCTGGGAGGTGCACCTTCCCGGAGCCAACCACCGGGAGTCGTGGGCCGAAGAGCGCACGGCCCCGATGGCATCCGATCGGGGTTGATCGCTCCGGCGCGTTGCCGTCGCCGGCTTCAGCTGGCCGCCCGGTAGAGAATGCCAATCGCCGCGAGCACGGAGAGGCCGAGCACGAAAGGCCTCGCCCCGACGCGGTCGACCGATTCGCGCACCCAACCCGAAACCAGGTAGCCCGCGAGAATCCCCGGTAGCAGCGCGACCGAGAGGACGATTTCCGTTTTTCCGTAGCGGCCGACCGCCGCCAGCGCCACCAGCGAAACCAGCGCTCCGATCACGAAGTGGCCCGAGAGCGTGCCCCGAATCCGAGGCCCGCGCTCGCGCTGGTAGAGCAGGGCCATCGGCGGGCCGCCGATCGAAGAGAGCGTTCCCATGAAACCCGACAGTGCACCCGCCGCACACGCAGTGGTCGGATTGGGTTCGATCCGAAGGCGCGAGAGGCTGAGTGCGACGCCCAGCAGGACCAGACTCGCAAACAAGACGTCGAAGCTCCCGGAGGGGATCGCGATCAAGACGAGCGCGGCGATCAGCGTCCCCACGAGCCTTCCGGCCACCGCGAATCCGAGACCCTGAAAATCGATGGCCCCGCGTTCGCGAAACGAGATCAACAGTGTCAGCGCGATGCTCGAGGCCATCAGCGGCCCCGGAACGAGCGGCGGGTAGATCAGGAACAGAAACGGCGCCGCGATCAACCCGAGGCCGAAACCGACCGAAGATTGGATACAGGATCCGAGCGCGACCAGCGCAAAAACCGCGAGGGCCGCTAGGGGGTCGAGCGGAAAGGACAGAGGGAACTCCTGAGCTGCGTGGGGTGCAAGGGCCGCAATTCAAGCACGAATTCGCGGTTTTTGCTCGGTTTCCCAGTCAGCGCTCGGAGAGCCACACCGGGGCATCGATGTTATTCTCAACGAGGGGGTTATTTCGACACAGTGATCTCTTCCGCGGACGTCTCACGTGAATCGCGTTAGCGCCGCCGTCTATCGCGCGCTGCCTCTGTTTGCCCAGAATCTCGTATGTACCGCTTCGGGCTATACCCGCTTTCGCGATCGCTTCACCCAGCATTTCGACGACAAGATTGCAGAGTGGGAAGAGACGGTCGGGTGGCCGCTCGAGCGGCTCCACGAGCTTCAGCGAACGCGACTCGATCTCCTCGTGAGCCGAGCCCGTCAGCATGTTCCCTACTACAGGGATCTTCCTGAACCATCGAAGGCGAAAGATCCGTCCCGAGCGATTTCGGAGACGCTCGCATCCATTCCGCCGCTCGAGAAGGCCGATTATGGCGATCAACCGCAGTCGTTCATTGCCCGCGACATCCCTCGCCGCAGCTTGATCCGAGGCCAGACCAGCGGGACCACGGGGACTTCTCTGCCGCTTTGGTGTGTTCCGGAAACTCTCTCGGAGGAATTTGCCACAGTATGGCGTATGCGTCGAAGATTTGGAGTCATGAATCCCTTCGTTGCAAATCTGACATTCAACGGGAATATAATCGTTCCGTTTCATCAGGATAAGCCGCCGTTT
>JAFDBP010000203.1 GCA_019313245.1 Deltaproteobacteria bacterium | reverse complement strand
GGTGAAGCTCGTGACGACGAAGCCGGTGGTGACTGTCGGCCGTTTCACATCTCCCGAGACGATGCTGCGCCAGGTGCAGCAGGGCGTCGTCGACTTCGTGGGCGCCGCGCGGCCATCCATCGCCGATCCTTTTCTGCCCGCGAAGATCCGGGAAGGGCGCTTCGAGGACATCCGGGAGTGCATCGGCTGCAACTTCTGCTACCCGTTCGCGGTGCAAGCCTCGCCGATTCGTTGCACGCAGAACGCGACCATGGGCGAGGAGTGGCGCCAGGGCTGGCACCCCGAGCACATCGCTCCCAAGGCGTCCGAGCGCAAGCTGCTCGTGGTAGGCGGAGGGCCCGCCGGCCTCGAGGCTGCGGTGTGGCTGGGCCGGCGCGGTTACGCGGTGACGCTGGCCGAGGCGCGCAACGAGCTCGGCGGCCGCGTGACGCGCGAGTCGGCCACGCTGCCCGGACTCTCCGAGTGGGCGCGCGTGCGCGACTGGCGCCTCGCGCAGCTCAAACAGCTGCCGCACGTCCAGGTCTTGCTGGGCAGCCGCGTCGACGCGGCGCAGATCCTCGAGTTCGGGGCGGACCGCGTGGCGCTGGCGACGGGCGCCACGTGGCGCAAGGACGGCCGAGGGCGCCTGCACGAGCAGCCCATCCCGGGCTGGCAGGACGCTCACGTGCTGACGCCCGACGACGTGATGGACGGCGCCACGCCGCAGAGCCCGGTGCTCGTCTATGACGACGACCACTACTACATGGGCGGGGTGGTGGCGGAGAAGCTGCGCAGGGCTGGCCTCGAGGTGCTCCTGGTTACACCGTCCGGGCGGGTTTCCAAGTGGACGCTGTTCTTCGAAGAGCAGAGCAGGATCCAGGCGCGCCTGATCGAGCTCGGTGTGCGCATCGAGATCGATTGCGCCATCCGCTCACTGGCTGCCGGTCGAGCCGAGCTGGCCTGCGTACACACCGGCCGCACGCGCGAGGTGGAGGCGGCCAGCGTGGTGATGGTGACCTCGCGCGAGCCGAACGACGCGCTGTACGACGAGCTGTGCGAGCGCATCGACATCACCCGCGTCGGCGATTGCAGCGCGCCCGGCGCCATCGCGACGGCCGTGTTCGCGGGTCACCGCTACGCGCGCGAGATGGACGCCGGCGAGACACGCATTCTGCGCGAGCGCGCCGTGGCGCCCTAGCTATGCCGCCGCCGGCACGCTCGGCGCGCGCTGCACGCGCAGAGCCGCGACCATCAGGCTGGCGACGATGTAGACCCCGCAGAAGAACTTCCAGGCCACATCGTAGCTGCCCGTGGTGTCGTGGATCCAGCCCGCCAGCGGGATTCCGATCAGGTTGAATGAGAACTGCAAAGGCCGAATCAAGCCCAACACCGTCCCGAAGGAGAGGCGTCCGAAAGCCAAGCCAGCCACGGCTCCCTGGAGAGGCACGACGCCTCCCATGCCGAAGCCGAAGATCACGGCGCCCGCCACGAGCCCCGCGTAGCCCGGCTGCTGCATGATCACCAGCAGACCCGCCAGCTGCGTGCCGAAAGAGGTCCAGACGGCGAATCGCGGATCGACGAAATCCACCAGCCGGCCGAAGACCAGCTTGCCGAGCACCCCGGCACCAGCCGCGAACGAGAGCACCCAGGCCGCGCGGGCGATCGGGATGCCGCTGTCGCTGGCATGGGGAACGAGGTGGACGAGGATCGCCGAGAGCGTCGAAAAGCTCAACGCGAATGGCAGCGCGATGGCCCAGTAGTTCCGAGAGTGCAGGATCTGCCGCGTGCTCCAGGCAACCTCAATCGAATCGGCGTGACTCTGCTCTGGCTGCGGTGCTGCCCCGTCGGGGCGAAGCTCCATGTCCTCGGGACGGTTCACCACGAACAGCCCCACCGTCGGGACGACGACGACGAGCGTGGCGAGCGCATAGACGAGGTAGCCCCCGCGCCAGCCGTACTCGGATACGAGCCAGGCCGCGACCGGCGGCATGACCACGCCCGAGAACGAGATGCCCACGCCGGCGATGCCCAGGGCGGTGCCGCGACGCGCCTGGAACCAGTTCGCCACGAGCTTGGCGCTGGCGAGACCTCCCATCATGCTCGTGCCAAAGGCGACGAAGCTGCCGAGCACGAGGTAGAACTGCCAGATGGCGTCGACCCGCGAGAGCAGGGCAAAGCCGAAGCTCAACGCCACCGCTCCCATCAGCATGATACGCTTGATTGGGTAGCGATCGAGCGCGCGCCCCACGAAGGGAGCGAGGATCGCGCCCACCGCACTCGTCACCATCATTCCGAGCGAGACTCCGAGCCGCGAGCCCGTCAGCTCGGCTTCGATCGCCTTGAGGTACACGCCAAAGGAGTAGAAGAAGAAGCCCACGGCGAAGAACTCGACGACGAAGGCCACACCGACCATGCGCCAGCCGTGGAAGCGAGTCGCCGTCTCTCCGCCCAGGACCATGAGGTCAGCGCTCCCCGTCGCGCACTTCGCGCCGTTCGAGGAGCTTCGCATGGGTCGTGCGCGTCCGCGAATGGCTAGATTCCCTCACGTCGCTCGCCGGTCGCGATGTCATCCTCGTCCACTTCCTCGCCCACCCGCGTCGAGGGCATCAGGTCGACTGCAGCTCAGCCACGGCCATCTCCAAGATATCTCCACGACTGGGGTCGACTCCAGGCGACTGCAAGGGACTCGATCAACAGTGAAAAGCGGCATGGAATCAAAGCCTTGCGAAAAACGTCACGCGCCATCAGCCAGTTGGTCGATTGCGGGCAATCGGATTCGCGCGCGGAAGCGCTCAGCTCGTCCGCGATGCGCTCGGCCAGCTTTGCGGGTCCGCGATTCCCGCCGCCTCCACCATCTATCTCGTTCTAATTCCTGGATTTTGCGATCCGACAGTCGTTTCTACAGCGGCAATGGCGCGCGCGGGGCGGTCTCGCGATTGGCGATCGAAAAACCGATCACGGCCAGTATGAACAGCGCGATTCCCATCATGAATACCCGGTCGTAGTGTCCCCCATCGACGAACAGCGCCGCCAGGCCGGGACCGCCAGCGCCGCCGATGGTTGCTGTAAATGAACCCGCCGCCAGCACACTGCCATCCCGGTCCAGCGACGCCAGCAGACCCTGGATGAAAGGCAGACAAAACGCCCAGGAAAACCCGATGCAACAATTGGCGAGCAGATAGAAGGGATACGAATCGGTCACGATCAAGAGGACCAGCCCGGCGATGGCGACACCGATCCCCGCGAGCAGGGGTTTGAGCCGGCCGTAGCGCTCGCCCATGAGCACAATGGCGAAGGCACCGGGTATTCCCATGAAGGATGCGATCAGCAGGCTGGTGCCCACCTTGTGCTCGCCGAACTGTAGTGCCATGCCCAGTCGTTCGATGTAGGTGAACTGGGCAGTATTTGCCGCCTCGAAGGTGCAGAAACCGAGCAGAGCAGATACGGCGACCGCGGTCATCAGTACGCTCATCTCGGAAGTTCCGCTCTTCTCCGCGCGTTCATCGATCGCCTTGCCGGGAAGGTGGCGGGCCAGCAGCACACCCGCGGAATCGAACCCGGCAAGGATGAAGAACATCCCCGTCGTGCCCAGAGTCGAGGAGTACACCGGCAGGAGGTACAGACTCAGGCCGCTGACGATGAATTGGAGGGTGATGAAGATGCCGTATCCGCGATCCGTATCTTCATAGCGAGCGAAGGCTGCCAGTGCAGCCGTGTAGGCCGCACCCGTACCGATGCCGCCGAGGAAGCGAACCGTCAGAAAGAGCGTGGGCCAACCCGTGCTGAGCACCGAGAGAAGATCGGCGACGGTGGCCAGCGATAGGCCCAGCGTGGCAAACGTCTTCAGGCTCAGGTGGTGCATGCGCAGGGACATCAACAGGGCCACCAGAGCGGCGCCGAAGAAGTTGCAGGAAGCGGACCAGCCGGCGAAGGACTCCGCCATCCCGGACCGATCCACCAGCACGCCGATCATGGCCGGCAGGATCAGGAGCGGCATGAGGGCGATCGTCCCCAGGCAGGAGAGGCGAACGAACACCCGAGCGTTTTGGATCTGCACCTGACGGCCTACAGCGGAATCTGGCTCGTAACGTCGAGACTCAACAGTGGCTTGTAGCGATCGATGATCCACCTCCAGGTGAGAAGGAGAGCCAGTCGAGTCCACTCGACCCGCACATCGAGAGGACGAGTTGGTCTTCTGGGTGCCCGAGAGGCGCTCTAGTATCGAACGGTAGCCGATGCAACCTGGACCCCACGCCGGCTCGACGCGCCGGATGAGTCTAACACGGCGTGGCCCCGCTGGGAGTGCTGCCTCGACACCAACCGAAGCACCGTTTCGGCCCGCGCAAACCGCGCTCGAGGCCGGCTATTTGGTAGATGGCGAAATGGCTTGCACGCCACATGCGCTCCGATCCGCTCGAAGATCTGGGTCGGGTGAAATTCGCTTTTTGTCAGTCGTGACCGTTTTTTAGAAAGTCAGTAACAGCGGAGTAGAACTCTGCTGGAGTTTCGATGTAGGAAAAATGCCCGCTGTTCTCGAGGATCACGAGTTGCGAATTCGCGATCGTTTCATGGATCTCCTGTGCATATTTCAGAGGAACGGGATCGAAATCTCCATGAACGATCAACGTCGGGCAGCTGACCGAAGCCAATTGATCGTAGATATCGAAATCCTCGAGTCGATCTTCCCAGAGAAGATTGGAAACAGCATCTCCGTTTGCCCATGTCGTTTTGGTCTGCTCGAGGTTCAGGCTGTATGACAGGGATTGATCGTAGAAATAGGATCGAAAGAAGATCTGCCAGTAGTTCCTGAGTGCAGCTGGAGATTTCGCCGCAAATTCCTCGGATGCCGCGATCTCGGATAGCGCGAGGCTGTCGGCGGGTTTTCTGTTTCGATTGAGATTTTCTGCGAATGAAGCCCAGAATTCCGAAGTGGCCGGCATCGTGTTTGCCAGGATGAGCGTTTTCATCTTGTCGGGGTGTGTCGTCGCATAATACATCGAAAGCAAGCCGCCCCAGGAGTGGCCAAGCAGGTTCATCTTCTCGATGTCGAATGCTTTTCGGATTTCATTCAGGTCATCGACGAACCGCTCGATCGTGATTGCCGAAGGATCGATCTCGGGGGAAGAGCCTCCGGTCCCTCTTTGGTCGTAGAAGATCAGGCGATGCTGTTTGGCGAGTTCTTCCATCTGGGGTAGAAGGTAGTTCTGGTCCATTCCCGGCCCGCCATGCGCAATCACCAGAGGTTCACCTTCGCCGATTGCGCGATAAAAAAGTTTGGTGCCGTTGATTCGTTTTACACCCTGTTCGAAATCAGGTGCGTCAGCTGAGTGGCAGCTTGAGACGAAAAAAGCGAGTACCAATATTGGGAAAGACAATCGACTCGGGCCTTTCGCAATTCTCGGTTCGAGCACGGTATGCCTCCTTCGAATGCGTGGAGGTGGAAGCATGAGGGAATAAAGGATTGTAGGTCGCCGGGCCTTCTCGGGCCTCGAAGCGCCCCTCGGTGAGGCCAGATTCGTCTGACGGGTCATGGATGAATACATTACCCGATTCTGCGTAGCGAGGTCGACTTCGCGATTGTAGTCCTGGTGTGAATCGAGACGCCGAAAAGCGTCGATAAGTATCTAAAATCAAATCGATTTCCAGGCGAGGTGGCGGGTTCGGTTCAAGTTGCCTCCAGCATTCGTTGACGACATCGACTATTTAGCGCGCTTATCGGCGACGGTGAGCCGATTGTGCTTCGCTCATGAGATTCTGCGGGCTTGCTATGCACAGCTAAATCAACTAAAGAAGAGCCGGCACTGACGGAGCCATTTTGAATCGACTGCGCCGCTCGCTGATCATGCTGATTCTCTGCCTCACGGGCGGCACCATATTTGGTCTGCCCTACACCTTCGAAGTCTTCTACATCCCGATGCAGCAGGCGATGGGTTTGAGCAAGACCCAGATGGGCGTGCTGATGGGGCTTTTCGCTGGCGTTTCGATGGCCGCGTACTTTCCCGGCGGATGGTTGGCCGATCGCTTCTCGCCGCGCAAGCTCATTGCGTTGGGCATGACTTCCACCGGTCTCGGTGGCTTCTACTTCGCGACGTTTCCCGACTACGGATCCCTCTTGTGGCTGCACGCGTACTGGGGGGTGAGCATCAACCTGGTCTTTTGGAGTGCCATGATCAAGGCGACTCGGGATTGGGCGCCGAGCGCCGAGCAGGGCAGGGCGTTTGGCACTCTCGAAGCGGGACGCGGGGTCTTCGAAGTTCTTCCAGCGATGGCCATGCTCGCCGTATTCGCATGGCTTGGCAGCACGGATGCGGCATTGGCCACGGTCCTCGTCGGCTTCTCGGTCGTGAACATCACTCTCGGGCTGGCCGCGTGGTGGGTCCTGGAGGATCGGTCCGATATCGGCGAATGCGACTCGATGCCCCGAATGAGCGGAAACGGTTGGGCTCGAGTTGTGACCGTGCTGAAGATGCCCACGGTCTGGCTGACCGCGATCATCATCATGGCTACGAATACCGCCTATTGGGCGACCTACTATTTCACCCCATATGCTTCGGAAGTGTTCCTGCTGAGTGTCGCCATTGCGGGGCTACTCTCCATCGGGAGGATGTGGGTCAAGCCCTTCGCTGCGTTGGCCTCTGGATTCGTCGCGGATCGCTTCGGAATCTCGCGTACGGTGGCGTTCTTCATGGTCGTGACGACCATCAGCTTTGGGTTGTTTGCCATCACTCCCTCGAATGAAGCCCTGCTGCCCCTGGTCGTCGTGAATTTGGCGGTTGCAGCTGCGGGAATCTTTTCGCTGAGGGGAATCTATTGGGCGCTGCTCGACGAAGGTAGCGTGCCAGCTTCACTCACTGGAACCGCTGCGGGTGCCGCTTCAGTGATCGGTTTCCTCCCCGAAATCTATATGCCGCTGATCGGCGGCGTGATACTCGACGGGAATCCGGGCGCATCGGGTTATCGGCTGCTCTTCACCGGAGTCACCGCCGCGATGACGGTGGGCGTCGGCGCCGCGTTTGTGCTCCTGCGACGGAAGCGAGATCCAGGCGAGCGATACGCGCCGGAATCCCCGATCCTGGTTTCTGCCGCAGAGCAATCTTCATCGGGCAGCTGATTGCCTGAATTCGATTCCCGCCACGTCCATCACATCGAGGACGAGCGGATCGGGGCGTAAACGAGCGAGCAGCACCGATAGCGGGCCGGCTCGAAACGGTCGAAGACGTTGGTAGGGGCGAGCAATGCCTGCGCAGACGAGATTGCCGTCTTGCGGATCTCCGAAAGCGCCCGATGCGGGATACAATACGACACCGCAATGCCGGAGAAATTGGAATCGATCGTTGTCGGTATTGGCGAGATCCTCTGGGATTGCTTCGCCGACACGCGCAGCCCCGGCGGGGCGCCGGCCAACGTGGCCTATCACGCATCCCAGCTCGGGCACCGCGGTGTCGTCGTTTCTCGCGTCGGCTGCGACGACGCCGGCGAAGCTCTCGTCGATTATCTCGAAACCCGCGGGTTGGACGTGCGCTACATCCAGCGCGACTCCGAGCGGCCGACTGGCTGGGTCAGCGTGGATTCCGAGGATTCCGCGCGGCCGGTCTTTACCATTCACGAGGGCGTCGCCTGGGACCGCCTGAGGTTCAGCACCGAGTTCTCAGCGCTGATGGGCGGCGCCTCCGCCGTCTGCTTCGGAACGCTCGCCCAGCGCGACTCGACGAGTCGGTCGGCGATTCGTCGCTGCTTGGATGCGGCCGGGGACGCGCTGATCGTGTACGACGTGAATCTGCGTCAGAACTGGTACGCGCGCGAGTGGGTCGAGTGGTCGCTGAGCGCGTCCCGCGTGGTGAAGCTGAACGAGGACGAGGTTTCCGCGGTCGGCGACCTGCTGGGAACGAGTGCCACGCGCCTGAGTGAATTCGCGAATTTCCTGCGAGAGCGCTATGACGTGGAACTGACGTGCGTCACGCGGGCGGAGCGCGGATGCGTGCTGCTCGGTCCGGACGAGTCGGTCGACGTGGCCGGAAAAGCGGTCGAGGTGATCGACGCCGTGGGTGCCGGCGATGCCTTCACCGCCGGCCTGATCTCGGGTTTCTTGCGGGATTGGCCACTCGAAAGGATCGCCAGATTCGCCAATGAACTCGGGGCGCTCGTCGCTCGTTGCCCCGGAGCCATGCCCGCCCTGGGGCGCGACATAGACGCGCTGCTGGCCGCGTTCGACAACTGAACGCGGCGAGAAGTCTTCTGCTCGCCGCGCGCGTTCGAATAAGCTGCTCGGACGGCTTTCATGGCGACCCACAGAGACGGCTTCTACCTCATGCTGCTGAGCCTCCACGGGCTCGTGCGCGGTCACGAACTCGAACTCGGCCGCGACGCCGATACCGGCGGGCAAGTGACCTACGTCGTAGAGCTGGCGCGCGCGCTGGCCAAGCATGAAGTCGTCGACAAAGTAGACCTCGTCACGAGGTTGGTCGACGATTCGCGCGTCGATCCGGATTACGCCGTCCCCGTCGAAGAGATCGCCCCCGATGCGCGCATCGTGCGAATCTCGGCCGGTCCGCGCCGTTATCTCGCGAAGGAAAGGCTCTGGTCGCACCTGGACGCGTTCACCGACAACCTCGTGCGGTTCCTGCGCTCGGAGGGGCGAGCCCCCGATCTCGTCCACGGCCATTACGCCGACGCGGGATACGTGGCAGCCCGCCTGGCCGGCCTGCTCGACGTGCCGATGGCGTTTACCGGCCATTCTCTGGGGCGCGTGAAGCGGCAACGCCTGCTCGCGCGGGGAACGAAGTCCGCTGCGATCGAGAAGCGCTATCGGATCGCGCAGAGGATCGAGGCCGAGGAGACTGCGCTCGACAACGCGGCCTTCGTCGTCGCGAGCACGCACCAGGAGATCGAGGAGCAGTACCAGCTGTACGACAAGTACGCGCCGTCCCGGATGCTCGTGATCCCGCCCGGCGTGGATCTGGATCGCTTCAGCCCACCCGAGCGCGGCAATTGGACCGACCCCCCGATTCAGCGCGAAGTGCATCGATTTCTCCACGATCGCGACAAACCCATGATTCTCTCGCTGTCGCGGCCGGATCCGCGCAAGAACATCCCAACGCTGCTGCGGGCCTACGGGCGCAACGACCGGCTGCGCGAGGCGGCGAATCTCGTGCTGGTGATCGGGACTCGGGACGATCTGCGGCTCGCGAACCGCGCGGTCCGCAAGGTGATGACGGAAGTCCTCTACCTGATCGACCGCTACGACCTGTACGGCAGCATCTCCTACCCCAAACGCCACCTACCCGACGACGTTCCCGAACTCTACCGGCTGGCCACGCGCACGGGGGGAGTCTTCGTGAATTCCGCGCTCACCGAGCCGTTCGGCCTCACACTGCTCGAGGCGGCGGCGAGCGGGCTTCCGATCGTCGCGACGGAAGACGGCGGTCCCCGAGACATCCTCGCGGCCTGTCAGAACGGACTCCTCGTCGATCCGCTCGACCCCGCGGCACTGGGCGAGGCACTGCTGGGGGCGATCGCGGATACCGAGCGGTGGGGAAAATGGTCCCGCAGTGGCCTCGTGGGAGTGCACCGCCACTTCTCGTGGACCGCGCACGCCGATCGGTACCTGCGCGCGGCCAGGCTGGCCATCAACCGCACCAAGAAGAGAAGAAACGTTTTCAGCGTCAAGAGACGCCTGATCGCCGCCGATCGACTGGTGATGACGGATATCGACAACACACTCATCGGAGACGAGAAGGGGCTGCGCGAGCTGCTGGACCGGTTACAGGACGCCGGTGACCGGGTCGCCTTCGGGATCGCGACGGGGCGCCGGACGGAACTCACCCTCGAGGCGCTGAGGCAGTGGAAGATCCCCATGCCGACCGCCCTGATCACGTCCGTCGGCAGCGCGATTCACTACGGCCCGCGCCTCGTCGAGGACGGAGACTGGGAGCAGCACATCAATTTTCGCTGGAACCCAACGGGCCTGCGCAGCGCGATGCGCAAGCTGCCCGGCCTCAAGCTACAACCCAAGGAGGGTCAGGGGGACTTCAAGATCAGCTACTTCATCGATCCCAGAAAAGCGCCGAGCGACAAGGAGATCCGGCGCCATCTGCGCAGCCTCAAGCTCGCGGCGAAGATCGTACGCTCCCACGACGCCTACCTGGATCTGCTGCCCATTCGCAGCTCCAAGGGCATGGCGCTGCGGTATCTCGCGCTGAAGTGGGGATTCCCCCCCGAGCGCATCCTGGTCGCGGGCGATTCGGGAAACGATGAGGAGATGTTGACCGGCAACGTGCTGGGCGTCGTGGTCGGAAACCACGAGCCAGAACTCGCGAAATTGAGGGACGAACCCCGCATCTATTTTGCGCGCGCAGAGTACGCTTGGGGCATCCTAGAGGGCATCGACTACTACGATTTCCTCGGCAAAATCCGCGTTCCGGAAGCCTCAATCGATGACTGAGAAGCTGGAGTTCTATCTAAAGAAGCATCGCGACGAGGCGACTCGGCTGCTGCGCCGTCTGCTCGACCGCGGCCAGCTCTTCCTGCTGCGGTGCGACGTCCAGACCGAGCTGACGGCCTTCGCCGACGAACTCGGCGACCGGGGAGACCCCCGCGCGACGCCGCTCGGACGGCTGCTGGAGGCTGCCCAGGAAGCGGCGATCGACGCGCCCTGGGTCCATCTGGCGGTGAGATTCCGGATCGGGCGCTGGCGCTACTACCGGCTCAACGTCGAGACGCTGGAAGCGGAGCAGACGAGCGTCTCGAAATTTCTCAAATCCAAGGAACGCCTCGTGAATGGGCGGCTCCGACCCGACCGCTGGCCGCTCGAAGTGGACCTGCGCCCGTTCAACCGCGAGTTTCCGAGGCTCAAAGAGTCGCGCTCCATCGGCCACGGCGTGTCGTTCTTGAACCGACGACTGTCGAGCGAGATCTTTCGCGACCTCGACAAGGGAGATCGGCGCCTTCTCGAGTTCCTCCGCGTGCACTCGGTCCGGGGGCGGCAACTGATGCTCAACGGGCGCATCAGCGACGTGCCCGAACTGCGGCGCGCGATCCGGCGAGCCGACGACTTCCTGCGCGAGCAGCCCGAAAGCGCCAGTTGGGACGACGTCGCCCCGCGCATGCAGAAGCTGGGCTTCGAACCGGGTTGGGGGAAGACCGCGGAGCGCATGCGCGACACGCTGAGCCTCCTCTCCGAGATCCTCGAGGCTCCCGAACCCTCCGTGCTCGAGCAGTTCCTCGCTCGCATCCCGATGATCTTCAGCGTCGTCATCCTCTCCCCGCACGGCTACTTCGGGCAATCCGACGTCCTCGGCCTACCGGACACGGGTGGTCAGGTCGTCTACATCCTCGACCAGGCCCGCGCCCTGGAGCAGGAGCTGCACAAGCGCCTCGACGAACAGGGCATCGACATCGACCCCCAGATTCTCATCGTGACCCGGCTGATTCCCCAGGCGGTGGGGACGACCTGCGATCAGCGCATCGAACGGGTCGAGGGCACGCAACACGCCCGCATCCTGCGCGTGCCGTTCCGGGATCGCAGCGGAGCCGTCGTGCCGAATTGGATCTCGCGCTTCGAGATCTGGCCGTATCTCGAACGGTTCGCGATCGACGCCGAGAAGGAGACCCTGGCCGAACTCGGCGGATGCCCCGCGCTGATCATCGGGAACTACTCCGACGGCAACCTGGTGGCTTCGATCATGTCGGGCCGCCTGCAGGTCACGCAGTGCAACATCGCGCACGCGCTCGAGAAGTCCAAGTACCTCTACTCGGACCTCTACTGGAGGGAGAACGAGGAGACCTACCACTTCGCCTGTCAGTTCACCGCCGACCTGATCTCCATGAACACGGCGGACTTCATCATCACGAGCACCTACCAGGAGATACGGGGGACCGAAGATTCCATCGGCCAGTATGAAAACTACGGCGCCTTCACGATGCCCGACCTCTACCGAGTGGTGAACGGCATTGACGTCTTCGATCCCAAGTTCAATGTCGTGTCACCGGGAGCGGCGCCCGAGATCTGCTTTCCCTATACGGAAGAGGATCGTCGCTTGACGGCACTGCACGACCGACTGGAATCGCTCGTGCTGGGCGACGGCGGCGGTACGCCTTGCCGCGGCGGCTTCGCGGACGCCTCGAAGCCCAGCATTTTCACCATGGCACGGCTCGACCGCGTGAAGAACATCGCTGGCCTCGTGGAGTGGTACGGGCGCAGCCCGCGCCTCCGGGCGGCGGCGAACCTGCTCGTCGTCGGAGGTCACATCGACGTCGAGCATTCGACCGATCACGAGGAGCGGGAGCAGATCGATACGCTGCACCGGCTATTCGACGAGTACGATCTCGAGGGTCAGGTCCGTTGGGTGGAATTTCAGTCCGATCGGAGTCTCGTCGGCGAACTCTATCGTCGTGTCGCCGATGGGCGCGGCGTCTTCGTCCAGCCCGCGCTCTTCGAGGCCTACGGACTGACCGTGATCGAGGCCATGAGTTCGGGTCTCCCGGTCTTTGCGACCTGCTACGGCGGCCCGTCCGAGGTGATCGAGCACGGCGTTTCGGGCTTTCACATCGATCCCCAACGCGGCGACGCCGCGGCCGCAGAGATCGCGGATTTCTTCGAGCGCTGCGCGGCAGAGCCCGAGTACTGGCTGGAGATCTCGCAAGGCGCGCTGGAGCGCGTCAGGCTCCGATACACGTGGGAACTCTACGCGCAGCGGATGATGACACTCGCGCGCGTCTACGGCTTCTGGAAATACGTCACGGACCTGGAGCGCGAAGAGACTCGGCGCTATCTGGAGATGCTCTACGCTCTCCAGTACCGCCCGTTGGCGGAGTCGCTCCCGGACTGATTCGATTGATTGAGTCCCAAAGATTGTTCTCGGCACGCCGCTTGCTCCAGTGCCGGAGATGCTGGCCGCGCTGCGTCGCTTTCGCCCAGCGTGCTGCCCCAACCTGCAGCCCGCCAATGACTCGAACTCGGCTGACGCGACACATCATCTACTCCGCGATGAAGAGCTTGGCGGGTACTGCGTGGATGAACTCGGCCCGGGTCTCGCCAAATACCATGGTATCGATCAAGGCGGCCAGGCCCGCGTCGCAGGGTAGATAGAAGTTGGCTTCGTAGTTGCTCACGAACCCAAGCTCGAATACGTCGTCGTCGACGTCCTTGTAGATGTCGAAGTAATAGGCGCCCACCCAATCCGGCGGAAACGCGATGCCCAGCTCGTATCCGCCAATCCACCACTGGTCCTGAAGCATGTCGTGCTGCTCGTAGTAGCGCTTCATGTCGGACAGGAACGCACTGACCGAAAGGCCCGGTTTGATCAACTCTCCCGCGACTGCGAGGGCGCCGACGACGTTGTCGATGTACGCCTTCAGTTTGGGATCGGGTTCGCCCATCGAGATCGTGCGGCATACGTCGGAGTGGTAGCGCTTGTATACGCCACACACGTCCACGTTCACGATGTCGCCCGGCTCGATCTTCTTGCGGGACGACATGGCGTGGAAACACGCGCTCTTCTTGCCGGATACGACGGGTACCGTGATCGCGGGATTCTCTCCGCCGGCTTTGGCCATCGCGTAGACGATCTCCGCGTAGACGTCGAGTTCGGTCATCCCCACTTCGATCTTGTCGATCGCCGCTCGAAGGCCGATGTCGCCGATGCGCGCAGCTTCGCGAACGGCTTCGATTTCGAGGGGCGATTTCAATTTGCGGGCGGCCGCAACCAGATGGGTGCCGTCCACCACTTCGCAGCCCTCGCGCTCGAACAGCGCCTGCATCTGCGCGCTGTCGGCCGGATTTGGGCGATACGAGTGCTTCTCGATGGCCGCTCGGCCGCCCAGCCAACCCTGCTGCTTCAATTCGCGAATGACCCAAGCCATGAAACCCGAAGTGATGTCGTGCTCGGGCATGATGCGCAGATCGAGCGCGTGGGTCGTGAATTCGGCGAGCAGCTTCTCGTCCTGATTCTCGAAATGAATCAGTCGATCGCAATCCACGTGAACCGCAATGCCACTGACGCCCGGCCAGGTCTGAGGTCCGCCCTCCTGGAACCATTCCGCCTGGTAGCCGCTCAAGTAACACAAGTGATCCGGCATGGTGACGTACAGCAGATCGACCCCAGCTCGCGACATGTTGTCGCGCACGGCATCGAGGCGACGGTCGTATTCCTCGCGCGGAAAGGCGATCTCGGGCTGCGGCTGCCCGCAGCTCAATGTGCGTTCTTTGTTGCTCGGCGTTTCGACTGTGCGGCTCATGGCGGCTCCCGGTGGAAGAATGGAAGGCTGGGTCGCAATTGTAGTGCGCCCGCGTCGAATTTCTTCCGGGCACACGCGGCGGGGGATCGCAGTCAGCGGTTGCGCGGCGTGTAGGCCTGGGGGATGCCCACCTTGAGCAGCTGGCCGGCGCCCAGCGGCTGCTCGGCATCGATGGCGTTGGCCACGGCGATCTGTTCGGCGCTCCAGCTCGAGCCCGTGTGCTCCATCACCGCGGCCGCCGTCTGGCCCGCGCGCGCCTGGCGGATGCGCAGCCGCGTCTCCTCGAGTGATTGCCACTCGCCGGCGTTCAGCGCCCGAAAGCTCCGATCCGTCGAATCGAAAAGTTTGTTGTAGCGAGCGGCGCTCGACGCCGCGCTCTGACCGAGCAGCGAATACACGTCACCGCGATATTCGATCAGCGTGAGCGCGATGAAGCGATTGCGATCGCTCATCTGCGTGCGCGCTGCCGGCAGATCGCGAATGTAGAAGCGCTCGAAGCCCAATCCGGACTGCTCGCGCTCGAGCTTGGCGAGCAGCGCATCGAGCGAGGTGTTGCGCTCGGCGACGGTGGCCACCAACAGCGCGTCCTTCTCGGGACTCGCCGCACCCACCGCCTGACGGGTGTTGGCCAGCGGCCACCCGACGGGGAAGGTGATCGCAATGTCGAGCTCGGGATGGATGGCGACGTTGTCGCGAATGACGCCGTGGGCGGGGTCGGCGCCGACGACGATGCCCTCGAGGCGCGCGAAGAGGTCGGCCCGATCGCGCGCGATGGACTGCCCCGGCATGCGCGCGAGGCTCGGCGAGCGCTCTTGCGTCTTCGCGATGCGATCGGCCGTGATCGGGTGGGTGCGCAGAAAACCCCGCTCGCGCGGTTGGTCGCCGAGCAGTGCGACCTCGCGTTCGAGGGTGTGTAGGAAATTCGAAATCCCAGCGGGGTCGTAGCCGGCCCGGGCGGCCAGCGTCTGGCCAATCCGATCCGCTTCGTTCTCCTGGGCTCTCCCGTAGGGCGCGATCACGAGGCCGGTCTGGAGCGCCTGGCCGCTCGACGAGACCATCCGGCCCAGGGAGGGGCTGAGGATTCCGGTCGCCAGGCCGGCGAGGCCCGAGGCGATCGAAACCGGCGAGGTCATGACGGAGGCACGGATTCGACGCTCGACGTGAGCGGCCGTCACGTGCCCGATTTCGTGCCCGATCACGCCGGCGAGTTCGTCCTCCGAGTTGACGAGCGCGAGCAGCCCGCGCGAGACGTAGATGTAACCACCGGGCAGCGCGAAGGCGTTCGGCTCCGGGGTGTCGACGATCTGGAACTTCCAGGGCCCCTGCGGCCGGTCGGAAACGGCGGCGAGCTTGTGACCGATCGCCGCCACGTAGCGCTCGATTTCCGCATCCCCCAGGATGCCCATCGACTGCTCGACCTTGGTCGCTTCTTCGGCGCCGAGCTCGGCGATCCGGGCGGGGCTGACGCAGCCGACCAGCGCCGTAACGGCGACGAGCAGCGCCGTGAATCGAGTTTGCTGCGGGCGCTCTGACATTTCCTCCCTCGCGCGTCGTCGGCCCGGGCCGAGGAAAAACGGTCCCGAATTCCCAGCTGCTCCGCCGACCTGCCGGCGACGCTAGTCGATGGGTCTGACGGGCATCGCCAACTCGGTCGGGCTCTTCGGCTCGATCCTTCGCGACGCGATCCAGAGAATCGCGGCCAACGCGCCCGATCCCAAGGTGATCCAGCGGACGCACGCCATCAGTATGTCGAACAGGCCCACCACGCCGTAGGTCGTGTCGTAGGACGGCGGGTCGTCGTACCAGGGCAGGAAGAAGTTCGCGATCAGCCCGATCAGCGCCACCCCCGCGAAGAACGAAGCGATCCGCTTGAGGTCTCCGATCGCCAATCCGGTTTCGGGATTGCTCGGGTGTTTCTCGGCATCGTTGACCGTCAGTCCGCCGTAGCGCCGCTTGAAGAGCACGTAGACGAGCGGGCCGCTCATGAGCGCGAAGATGCCGCCGACGAAGTAGTCGGTTCCGTTGATGAAGAGCGCGAGCGTGGCGATGGCCACCGGCGGGACGCACATGAGCAGGAATCCCAGGTTCCCGAGCGGAATTCGGAACGGCCGGTGCAATCCGCCCTCTTTGAATCGCAGGATGCACGCGGAAACGAAGATCAGCACGTAGGCGGACATGAACAGCATCACGTCGAAGACGACGATGACGGTGAACGGGAACATGCAGATGATCAGGCTGAAGATCCCGAGCGACAGCACGGCGACATACGGAACGCCGCGGTCCTTGCTGCACTTGACCAGGATCCTCGGGGCCAGATTGTCGTCGGCCAGGGCGAAGAATCCCCTCGATCCGGAGGCGATGTAGGTATTGAAGATCGAAAACTGGGCCATGATCGCGACGAACACGAAGAAGAGCCCGAAGGCGGGCGCGACCTGTGTCACCACATCGCCGTACGAGTACCCGCCGTCCGACGCCCATTGCGTCCACTCGCCGAGCGAGGCGAGCCCGCCCATGGTGGGCAGGATGTAGACCGCCATGATGAGGGGAACCGTGATCAGCGTGGCCCGCGGGATCACCTGCGGGTCCTTGAGCTCTCCCGCCACGGTCGACATCGACTCGTAGCCCGCGTACATCCACATTCCGATGGCGATCGCGCCGCCGATGCTCTGCAGCAGCGTCTGGTCGGGCGGTGTGAAGGGATCGAACGGATTCATCTGCCAGTTTGCGAAACCGACCACCGCGACCATCCCGAAGGCGGCCATCACGAGGATCGAGATGGCCGTGCTCACGAAGCCCACATCCCGAATCCCGCGGATGTTGATGTAGGTGAAGACGATGATGACCGTCGCTTTGAACGCGTATTCCGCGAGAGGCGAGAGCTCCGCGACCGAGGCGAGATAGGATCCCGCGAGCACGACGTAGATCGTGTTGTCGATGTAGACCGAGATCGTGCGCCACCAGCCGGCCTGGAAGCCCCAGAATTCGCCGCAGGCGCGCTGTACCCATTTGTAGTAGCCGCCTTCCTGCGGAATGGCCGAGCCGAGTTCCGCGGCGATCAGCGCCATCGGCGTGCTCCACAGAAACGGCAGCACGATCAGCATCACGATCGTCAAACCGGGCCCCGCCGCCGGAATCATCTCTTCGATTCCGTAGGCGCCCGCCGCGCAAAGGCAAAAGATCATGAAGACGACCGTGGAGGTCGTCATCTGGTGCTGCTTCAGCCCCGTTCCCTCGGCTTCCGCTGCCATCGGTTCTTCTCCTGGATCCGCGTCGCATTACGGGTCGCATCCCGTCTCGCGCGTCGACCGGTCGCGCGGCCCCGGTATTTAAGCCTTTTCCGGCCGCCTCTACCATCGAGCGGCTCACGGGTGGCCGGGGACCTGCGGGCTGCCGTCAATCCGTCGCGGGCGCTGCAGGCGCCATCTGCTTGATGTAGACGTCGTGCTTCGAGTACGGGATCTCGATGTTTTCGCGGGCGAATGTGCGGTAGACCTCCATGAAGAGTTCGTGCGCGATGCGACCGCGATTTTCCGGGTGGTCGATCCAGAAGAGCAGGTCGAAGTCGAGACTCGATGCCCCGAAGCCCCGCAGGCGGACGACCGGTGGCGGATTGAGGCAGGTTTTGTCGTGGGAAGTGGCGACTGTGTGGAGGATCTCCGACACCCGGTCGACGTCGGATCCGTAGGCGACCCCAACTCGGATCCGGGTGCGGATCTTGGTGTGCGGCCCGCCGCTCTCGTTCACGATCTTGGCATTCGCGATCACCCCGTTGGGGATCGTGATCTCGACGTCGTCGCGGGTCAGCAGCCGCGTACTGCGCAGCCCGATCGCGGAGACCTTGCCGCGCTCGCCGGTGTCGAGATTGATGTAGTCGCCGATCTTGTAGGGGGCGTCGGCGACGATGAAGAAGCCCGAGAATAGATTGGCCAGCGTGTCCTTGGCGGCGAATCCGACCGCGATTCCGACGATGCCCGCCGAGGCCAGCCAGCCCACCGGATTGATGCCCCAGATGAGCAGCAGCACGTAACTGCCCACGAGGATCGTCAGGAGTTTCAGCGAGAGATCGAATAGCGGAACGGTGCGTTTTTCGACCAGGGTGAATCGATTGCTGCACTCCGCGGCCTCGAGCAGCGCGCTCGAGACCCGCAGGATCGCGCGCATCCAGCTCGCAACGATGACGGAGAGCAGGAGATTGACCAAGGTCCCAGCGATCAGAGGGGGCTCGGCGACCCGAGTCGCGAGAGCGAGACCCAGAAAGAAGATCGTCGTGAAGACCGGTTTGCGGAGGCCGTGCAGAACCTCGTCGTCTCTCTTGGAAGTCGTGAGACCGGTCAGGTGCCTGAGGCTGCGAAAGACGACGACGCGCACCAGAAGGGCGAGAATCAGTGACGCGATTACCAGAATGAGCGCTGCGATGATGGGGATGTCGGCGACCAGGTCCCAGTACGGCTGAACGCTCTCGGGAATCAGATCGACGATCGAAGGCAGCTTTTCCGCCAGTGATGCAGAGGCCACCTCGGGATCCATTTCGGTCGGGCCACCTCCCGTTGCGTCGGACATGGGCTCGCTGCTCCTATTCGCGGCGCCTCGCAGTCAGCTTCTCTCGAGGAGGAAGAATCCCGCCCTGGCCGGAGCGGCGTCCGCAATATACTCGATTGCGATGTCGTTGTGAGTCCGAGGAGAGCGCTCTTCCAGGAGGGGGCGGAGTCCAGTCGGGCTTCGATACTCGGCGCAGATTCACTTTCGTTCGCCGTTCGTTTCGCCCGACTCCCGATAGCGCTCGAGGAAGCGATCTTCGGCCTCGATGGTGCCGATCAGCACGATCTCCGCGTCGGCTGGAAGGACCTTGAAGGGGTCCGGAACGACCTCGACGCCGCCTGCGGTGCGGATCGCCACGATGCTGCAGCCGGTGTTCTCGCGAATCGAGGTCTCGGCGATCGTCTTGCCGACGAATTCCGCGGGGATTTGCACTTCGAACAGGTCGAGGCCCTCCGCGACCATCAGGATCTTGTTGCGCTGCAGGAAATTCATCACGGTGTTCGCTCCCATCGACGCGTAGGACAACACGCTGTCCGCTCCCGCGCGGTGCAGGGTTGCGACATTGCGTTCGTGGGTCGCGCGGCTGAGAATCTGGACGTCGGGGCGAAGCTGCCGACAGTAGATCGTGAGGTAGACGTTCAGGTCGTCCTCGTGTGGTGTGATGATCACGGTCGGCGTTTCGCGAATGCCGGCTGCTTCGAGTACCGACAGATCGGCCGCACTGCCGCGTATGTATTTTTCCGAGTCGCGGATTCGCTCGGGCAGGATTTCGACGATCCGGTAGTCGACCTCGCGCCGCTCGAAAGCCCGCGCGGTTGCGCGACCGACGCGCCCGCCGCCCAGGATCACCACGGGCGCGTTCGAAACGTTGTAGATGCAGAAGAGTTCGTCGTAGCGCCCCATGTGCTCGCGCGAACCCGCGAGCACGAGCACGGTGTTGTCCTGGATCATCGTTTCGGGGCGGCCCGGCTCGAAACGCCCGCGCTCCCACACGCCGACCACGGTGACCCCCGTTTTCTCGCGCAGTCGATTTTCGAGCAGAGTCTTTCCGACCAGTGGTGTGCGGTGCGCGGTTGCCTCGGCGATCACGAGGTCGCCGAATTGACCGATCGCGTGGGACATCGCATCCCCGCCCACCGTCCGGCGCGCAAACGACTGGCCGATCATCTCTTCGAGGCGCAGCACAGCGGTACTTCCCGCGAGTTTGAGGATGTCGATCGAAGCCTCGTCGCTCGCAGTGGTGATGATCGGCAATTTTTCGACGAGTCCGCGCACGGTGAAGGCCACGTTCGAGTTCGCAAAGTCGGTCCCCGTGCTGGCGACGAGCGCCGCCTCTTCCACACGCATGTGTTTCCAGATCTCGGGATCGTCGAGGTTTCCCACCACCGTGTTCACCCCGAGGTCGTGCAGCCTCAGGGCCTCTTCCAGTTCTGGGACCAGCAGTGCATAGCGGTAGCCATGCCGCTCGAGGCGGCGGATCAGCGCGCTCGTCACCGAGCCGTATTGGGTGAGCAACACGTGGCCGCGCGTTCCCACAGGCAGCTCGTTGGGCGCCCGCGCAGCGGCCTGTGCTTCCATCCACGGTTCGTAGAAGAATTCGATGAAGGTGAAGGGGAGCAATACGAGCAGGAAGATCATTCCGGAGAGCAACACCACGATCGAAAACATGCGGCCGAGATCGGTGTGGAAGGTGATGTCGCCGAAGCCGAGCGTCGACATCACGGTGAGCGTCCAGTAGAAACCGGTGATCCAGGTGTGCTCCTGGCCTTCCCGCAGCATCAGCAGGTGAAAGCCGACCGAATAGACGGAGATCATCACCGCGAGCGCGAAGAAGAAGCGCGCGAGGACACGCAGGTTCCGGATACCACGGCGGCTGCGGATCAGCGAAACGATCTGTGCGGTGAAGCTCTTGAGCATGCTCATCCGGAGTGGCGGCTGCGAGGTGTCGTGGCTTCGCCAGATACTAACATCAGCGACCCAAAACCCGAACATTGGACCCAATTTCGGGTTCTGGGTTGCGGGCGGTAGCGCTGCGACGTTGTACCTTTTGACGGAAGCCCAGAACACCCGACTGACACGGAGGGCAGGCGCCATGGAAACCGAAGGCAGCGGCGCGTCCCGCGCGGGCGGGGAGGGAATTCACAACGAGGACGCCTATCTCGTAGAGGAGGGGATGGGTCTCTATGTCGTGTGCGACGGTGCGAGCAACGCCTCCGCGGGTGAGATTGCGGCCGGTATCGCTACCGAGGCCCTGGAAGAATTCGTCGCGCGCTCCGATGAGGAGCTGGATCTTCGGTGGGGTTGGATTGCGCGCCCGTTCGTGGCCGAGGCGATGACATTTGCGATGGCATCGGTTCGAGACGCCGAGCGCAACAATCCCGAACTTCGGGGTCTGGCGACGACCGTCACCATGCTGTTGACGCACGGGAATATCGGCATCATCGGTCACCGGGGGGACAGCCGCGCCTACCTCTTCCGATACGGTCGAGCGCATCAGCTGACCGTGGACCACGAGCTGACCGAAGCGGCAGGGAACGGCGGAGACGGGGAGGTCGACTGCGACGTGTTTGCGATCGATCTCAAGCCCGGCGACACGATCGTTCTGTGCACGGACGGCGCCGAGCAGGTCATCGAAGACGAAGCGATCGCGCGCGCTGTCGCGACCCTCTCTCCGCGACTGTTGGCGAGCCGGATCGTGGGTGCGGCCCATCGTTTCAACCCCGAGTGCGACGCGACGGCCGTCGTGGTGCGGTTGCGTCGCGAGAACGAGCGGGGCTGGATCGGCCTGTCGGACAGGCCGCGCGGAACGACGTTCGGCCACACGCTCGAGTACGCCTAGCGAGCGCCGAATTGCGTATGAGCCACCGTCATCACTTCACAGCTGGCTTGACCATTCTGGCGCTCGTAGCCGGTTGTATGCGCCAGGACGACCCGCACGTATTCGAAGAAAATCCCGCGGTCGATGCCGTGTTCGCATCCTGGGATCTGCGGGGATCGCCGGGGTGTGCGCTCGCCGTGGCGCAGGATGGCGCCCTGGTGTACTCGCGCGGCTACGGTTACGCGAACCTCGACTACGAGATTCCGATCACACCGCAGACGGTGTTCGACGTCGGCTCGGTAACCAAGCAATTCAACGCCGCGAGCCTGAGCATGCTGGCTCTGGAGGGCGTGCTGTCGCCCGACGACGACGTTCGCAAGTGGCTGCCGGAGCTACCCGAGTACGAGTGGCCGATCCGCTTGCGGCACATGCTTCACCACACCAGCGGCCTGCGCGATTATCTGACTCTGTTTCCACTCGCCGGGCGCGACGACTACTTCCCGATTTCGCACGCCCAGATCCTGGCGATGATGTCGCGGCAGCGCGCGTTGAATTTTCCGCCGGGTGATCGATATCTCTACAGCAACACGGCCTACATGCTGTTGGCGCAGGTTCTCGAGCGGGCTGGCGGCCAATCGTTGGGCGAGTTCACGCGAGAGCGCATCTTCGAGCCGCTGGGGATGGCAGGCAGTTTCATGTACGACGACCGCGAGGAAATCATTCCTCGGCGCGCCACCGGCTACGATCGCGATGAAGACGGCCGCGTGCGGGTCGTGCACAATTCCAACTTCGACGTCGCGGGCGACGGGCAACTCTACTCGACCGTCGAGGATCTGCTGCGCTGGGACGACTACCTGCACGGCGCCGACAAACCCGCGATCCATTCGATGATGCTGACGGAGGGGCACCTCAACGACGGGGAGCCGATCGGCTACGCCCAGGGCATTCGGCTCGACGCATACCGCGGCCTGCGCACCGTGGGGCACAGCGGCAGCTCCTGGGGCTTTCGCACCGAACTCGTGCGCTTCGTAGAGCCCGGCCTCTCGATCGCCATCTGCTGTAACGCCGACTCCGCCGATCCCGAAGATCTGGCCCAACGCGTCGCCGACCACTACCTGGCCGACCAACTCGGGCCCGAGAGCGGCGAGGAGGTTGCGGGCGACGACCAGGCCACCGACGCGGCATCCGAGCCGCGCGTTCTGACATCCGACCAGCTGGCAGAATTCACCGGTGCCTTCTTCTCTCCCGAACTCGACGCCACCTACCGCTTCGCGCTGGTCGACGGTGACCTCGCAGTGCGCATCGAGCAGGAACCGCCGATTGCGCTCGCGGCGGTCGCCGATGATCGATTCGAATTCAGCTTCCAACCCAAGGGCTGGTCGGAGCCACAGCCGGTCGGCCTCGAGTTCGATCGCAACCGCGCGGGCGCCGTGGTCGGGTTCGGTCTGAGCGCGGGTTCAGAGCGGGGCATCGTATTCGAGAGGCGTTAGCTCTGGTGGCGAGGGGCGGGTTTCGACCCGTGCTCCGTACCCACCCGTACGGGTTCACTGTCGCAATCCGGTCTCGGCCGCCCAACGGTTGAGTTGATCGAAATCGACACCGATGCCGCCACATACCACGACGAGAATCCGCCGCGCATCGGAGAGACACTCCGCGTTCTCGTAGATCAACGACAGTCCCGCACCGCAGGCGGGCTCGACCAGAATTCGATGGCGATTCGCGAACTCCAGGCATCCCTTGACGGCCGACGCATCCGAAACGACGACCGATCGGACGCGGTGCTTTCCGGTCCATTCGAGTGCGGCACTCGCGACGCGACGCGCGCCCAGACACGTAGCGATGGAAGTGATTTCTTGCAGCGAAACCACCTCTCCCGCCGAAATCGCGGCGTGCAGCGATTCTGCGCCGGCGGTTTCGACTGCCAGAACCGGGACGTCCGACCAGCCAGATCGGTGCATCCCTTCGAGTACGCCGCAGAGCAATCCCCCGCCACCCACCGTGACGACGACCCGATCGGGTTTGCCGTGACTCTCGGCAACTTCGTCGATCATTGTGCTGTGCCCGCGCCACAACGTCGGATGATCGAAGGGGGGGATGTAGGCAGCGCCCTCTTCAAGCGCGAGCTTTCGAGCCTCGACGTCGGCTTCGTCCCAGACATCCCCGGCAACCCGGACTTCAGCACCCATTGTGCGGAGCTTGTCGCGTGTCGCATCGGACGTGGTCGATGGCACCACGACCGACACCGGCAGCGACAACTCGCGCCCTGCATAGGCCACCGCGTAACCCGCGTTGCCCCCGGATGAAGAAACGAATCGGGTGCAGCCCGCGGATTTCAGCTCCTGGCAGAGGAGGCCGATGCCCCGAATCTTGAAAGACCCGACGGGCTGGAGGCACTCCATCTTCATCCACACCGTCTTTCGGAGTGCGGCTTCGACTTCGGCGTCCCGAACGATGGGCGTTCGAACATGCAACGCCCCGTTCTTTGCGGTCGGATTCGGCATCGGCACATGGTAGCCGACTGCGAAGCTTCGCCGCAGGGCTTTCGAGTTCCAGATGAACGTTCTGCGTGCTACAAATGAAACGAACTGAGGCCGTGTCGGAACCGAGTTCGGTGAAGCTGATCTGCAGGGGGGAGCCATGAGCACCGCCGACGATGTCCACGTCACACCGGGGATGCAGCGCTACATCGAAAAGAACAACGCCTATCTCGCCGAGCGAGACCGCTACATCCGGGAGGTCGTCAAGAAATCGAAGTTCGACACGATCGCGGTGCACGGCCTCTACACCATGCAGGACGCGCTCGAGGACTACCAGGGGTCGATCATCGAGCCGATCTTCATGAGCACCGCTCAAGCGTTTCACGACTCCGATGAGATGGCCGCGGCGCTGGGCTACCTGATCCCGAGCTGGTCCTACTCGCGCATCGCGAACCCCTCGACCTACTACTACGAGTGGACGCTGGCGCTGCTCGAAGGTTACGGCTTCGACGGACACACCGAGTGCTGTTCGACTTCCTCCGGGATGGCGGCGATCATGACGGCGGTGCAGCCCTTCCTCGTGCATCGCTCCCACAACGAACTCGAGCGGCGCAACTTCGTGGCGACCGCACAGTGCTACGGGGGCACGTTTCAGCAGTTCCAGGTTCGCCTGGCCGAAGAGCGCGACATCGAATGCCGCTGGGTCGAGGATCCGACCGATCTCGACGAGTGGGCGTCGAAGATCGACTAGGAAACCCGCTTTCTGTACGGCGAGCTTCCGAGCAACCCCGGCCTCGGCTTCTTCGACATCGCGGCGGTGGCCGATCTGGCGCACAGCCACGATTTGCCACTGATCGTGGATTCCACCGTGGCGACCCCCGCGCTGCTGCGGCCGATCTGTCACGGCGCGGACATCGTGGTGCAATCGGCGACCAAGACGCTCACCTCGAGCGGATTTGGCGTGGCCGGTGCGGTCATCGCGCGCAGCCCTCTCGTCACGACCATCGACAACGACGACCTGAAGAACAACTTCGCGATCTACGTCAAATATCTCCCCAACCGCGACTACGGGCCCAACCTGCACCCGCTGCAGGCGGTGATGAGCCTCAACGACATGCGCACGCTGCGCACCAAGATCGACCGGATGAGCCAGAGCACGATGAAAGTGGCCCGGTTTCTGGAGCAGCACCCCGCCGTGGAGAGCGTTCAATACCTGGGGCTGCCCAACCACCCGCTGCACGAGCTGGCCAGCAAATACATGTGGCTGGTCGATGCCGAACACGACGAACTCTACGGCAAGCCCGTCAATCGCTACGGACATCTGATGTCGTTTTGCGTGAAGGGGGGTCCGGAGCGCGCCCGCGAATTCTTCGATGGGCTCCAGCGCATCTGGCGCGCGACCGACCTGGGCCGGATCAAGAGCGTGGCGACGATCCCCGCGATCTCGACACACCTGCAGCAGGGCGAGGAGGGTCGGCAGCTGGCCGGCATCCCGCCCAACCTGGTGCGCCTATGTGTCGGCGGCGAGCATCCCGACGACGTCATCGCAGACCTGGATCAGGCGCTGCACAGGGTCGAAAGCAGCACCAAGGCCGCAGTGTCGAGCTGACTACACGCCTCTCTAGTCGAGCGGAGGAGGGGGCAGATCCCGCGAATTCAGTGGATCCGTTCCCGTCACGTGAACTTCCGCGCCGTCTCCGAAGCCGTCTCCATCGGTGTCCGGGTTGAGCGGGTCGGTTCCAAATCTCTTCTCGTGCCTGTCGTGGAGGCCGTCGCCGTCCATGTCGGGAACGGTGCGGATGGCGTCGCAACCCCTGAAGGGGGTTCCATCGAGTCTTGCGCCGCTGATGCACGCCTGCATCTGACCGGGCTCGATGCCGGTCTCGTCGCTGCGGAAGTGCGTCAGGAGATCCTTCCAGCCGTCGCGGTTCACGTCCCTGAAGTGCGGCCCGCGCGGGTGCGCGCGCGGCGCCCCGCTGGGCCCGAACGCCAGCGTGCTGACGTCCACGTCTGCGACATCGAAGTGGTCGGAACCGAGGATGGCCACCGGGATCACGCCTCGACTGGCCGGTTTGACGCGGTTGCGATCGTTTCGCGGCCGGATGTCGAGGTCGACTTCGATGGTCGCCACGACGAACGCGAGGTCATCGAGCGCGAAGATGCCGGGACCGCTGACGACGACCTCGCGGATGCTCGGTCCCGAGACGGATAGCGCCTGCATTTCGGGAGTCAGGGTCACGGAAGCCATGTCGACCCAAGCTCCATCGGGACCGTAAGCGGTCATGCTCAGCACCTGGCCCTCGTCGGTTCGACTGCCCGCCAGGACCTGGACGAGGTTCACGAGTGGATCGAACAGCAGCGTTGCCGGACCTCGCGCGGTGCCCCCGTCGGGCATCTGCGAATTTGCGTTGAATGCAAACAGGTTCGGCGAGCTGTATCCGGATAGGCCGAATGAGCCGCACTCGTCGAGGATGGCGCCGCCGTCGTTTTCGGCCGGCCCATCGAAGAGCACTCCGAGATCGGCGAATTCGTCCCGCAGCGCCGCGGTGCGGTTGAACCCGCAGGGCGCGGAGACTGCGTCGAAGTCGATCGAAATCGCATCCGGCGGCGCGGCCAGCGCCAGCGGACTCTCCGCGTTTTCGGCGAAGACAGCCGCACTGCTGCCGATTTCCACTTCGATGCCATCGATCATTTCCGCGCCTGCGCCAGTGGCCGTCACCATCGAGAGAATCGACGCCAGGACGCGCGGGTTCCATCTTGCCATTGCAGCCTTCCTCCATTCGAAACTGATCGTGGAAATGATCGATCGCACTGGACGCATTGTGTCAGCACAATCGTCGAAAGACAATGCGTTTCCGCAGCTTTCGGCCAGTCGAGGCTTCGATCCGATGCGAAGCTGGATTCGGCCTGGCCCGCCTCGCCCCTCTTGGCGGGGTGCTCCCGGCGCGCGGAACCGCCTCGTCGTGGGGCCAGGAACCCGGAATGGCCGCGCTCGGTTCGAGCCGCGCCGGGTCCGAGCGTTGGCGAAAATCCAGCGTATGCTTCCCAACCACATCTCGAAGTAGAGGGGAAGCATGAATTTCCAACGGGTGGTTGGTTTCTTCTGCGCCGGAGCCGTCAGCGCCCTGCTGATTTGTGCGGCGGAGGGCTGGGGCGCCGCGCCCGTCGCGGAACCCGTCCCGATCCGAATCGGCTGGCAGATCCCCGCGGCGACGCAAGCGCAGATCGTGCAGGTTCTGAAGCGAACCGACATCCTCGACAGCCACGGGCTGGATCCGAGTCTCGTACCGTTCAGTTACGGCGGCCCGCAGGTGGATGCCGCGTTTGCGGGAAAACTCGATGTCTTCTTCTCGGGCGATCAACCGGCGATCAACCTGATCGCGCGCGGCGGCAAGTGGAAGATCGTGGGCCGCATCTTCTACGACCGGATCGCTTTCATCGTGCCGCCCAACTCACCGATCCAGAGCGTTGCGGATCTGCGGGGCAAGACCGTGGCCAGTCCCTTCGGCTCGGTGGCCCACCGAGAGGCGTTTCTCGAACAGCGCGCGGCGGGATTGGACGAGGGCGTGGATGTCGAGAACCGGAACCTGGACATCCTCGAAATCAGTCGCCGGGTGATGAGCGGAGGCATCGACGACTGGAACGGAATCGACGCCGCGGTGGTTTGGGAGCCCATTGTTTCGCGCTTCGAGCTCGAGGGGCTCGCCCGCAGCCTGACCTCGAAGCGCACGCTGGGCGTGGTCGCGTTCTCCGACGAGTTCATCGCCAGACATCCCGAGGCCGCGGTCCAGTTTCTGGTCGCGCTGATTCGAGCGTGGGGCTTTTTTGCGCAGAATCCCGACCGCGTCAGACAGTGGTACATCGACGACACGCAGCTCGACTACACCCCCGAAGCGCTCATCTCCGGCGCGAGCGTCGATCCGAATTTCAGCGCGAAATCGGTCCACGACATCGACCTCGAACTCACCGACGAGCAGATCGAAACACTCGAACAGGGAGCGGCGTGGAGGCGGGGCGCCGGGAAGAGCGGGCCCGAGATTCGGCGATCGGTCGATCGGAGTCTGCTGGCCAGGGCGATGCAGGAGATCGCTTCGGCGCACTTCGAAGAAGTTCGCATTCTGTTGCCATCGACCCGCGAATCTCCGAAGGCCGATACTGACGACGGCCACACGTTCGACCGGGTTCCCCTCTGGGTGGCGTTCACCTTCATGGTCGCAATCGCGCTGCTGGCGATCGAATTGGGTTTCTGGCTCGGGAGGCGCAGTCAGAAGAAGCTCGTGAATGAGCCGGTGCGCCCCGTCGCCACCGTGGTGGGGGCTGTGCTCGGCATGATGGCGTTCGTGATCGCGCTGACGTTTGGATCGGCCAATAGCCGATTCGACGCCCGCAAGGCGGCGCTGCTCGACGACGTGACGGCCATCCAGACCGCCTACCTGCGCGCGAACCTGTTACCCGAGCCGCAGCGCACCACCGTGCGGAGCTTGCTGCGCGATTACGTCGAGGCTCGCGTGGGGATCGTTCACGCCTACGGAAACCCCACCACGCTGCGCCTGGTGCAGCGGCGGGCCGAAGCGCTGCAGGAGTCGATGTGGTCCCACGTCGAGGCCCTGATCGAATCCGGAAACGACGCCAGAAGCCACGGACTCTTCGCCTCGGCGCTGAACGAGGTCTTCGGTCTGCACACCCGGCGCGTCGTGCTCGGGGCCCACTATCGGATTCCGGGTTTCGTTTGGTGCGTGCTCATAGCCGCCTCTTGCGTGGCGATGGTCGCAGTCGGATTTCAGTTTGGAATGGGGAGCAATCGGCGCGTGCATACGGCCAATTTCGCGCTCTCGGTGACGTTCGCGTTGGTGATGCTGCTCGCATTCGACCTCGACCGGGCGGGAGAGGGCCTGGTGGCCGTGAACCAGCAGCCGATGATCGATCTGTACCAGAGCATGAGCAAATGAGGGCGATGCGAATCCTCTCGGCCGCGCCCGACTCTTTTGCGAAAGCGGCAACTTCTGCGCGTAGTCTGCCGCGAGAGGATCGAATGCCCGATCTGTATCTCCGATCGATCTGCGGCGCCCTGGTGCTGCTGTCGATTTCGTGCGCCGCTTTCTGGGCGGTCGGCAAATCGGGCGGCGTTCCGGTTGCGGTGATCGCTCACCGGGGCCTCTCGGGCCTCGCTCCGGAGCACACCTGGGAGGCGTACGACCGCGCCATCGAGATCGGTGCGGATTACATCGAGCAAGACCTGCACCTGAGCGCCGATGGGGTGCTGGTCATCCTTCACGACGACTCCCTGGAGCGCACGGCTCGCGGCCCCGAATCCAATTGTTCGGGTCCCGCGCGGGAAAAGACCCTCGACGAACTTCGGAGTTGCGATTTCGGATCGTGGTTCGGCGCGGCCTTCCACGGGCAGAAGATCATCACACTCGAAGAACTGCTAGCGAAGTACGGGCGCACGACGCGTTACTACATCGAGACCAAGCATCCGGATCAGATGCTGGGTATGGAGGAGAAGCTGGTCGCCGAACTGGGGCGCTTCGGCTTTCTCGACGAGTCGCAACCCGGGCTGCCCGCTTCGGTCGTGATTCAATCCTTCAGCCGTGACAGCCTCGAGAAAATGAATGCGCTGGCACCCGCGTTGCCGCGAGTTCAACTCGTCGACCGGGGAGGCCTCGCCGGGAAACTCGAGAGCGGATTGCGGGAAATTGCGAGCTACGCAATCGGCGTCGGCCCCAACCATCGCGACGTCGACTCGGCATTCGTTGCCGCGGCCCACCGTCACGGGTTGTTGGTGCATGCCTGGACGGTGAACGACCCCACCGAAATGGAGCGCCTGATCGAACTCGGGGTCGACGGTCTGTTTACGGACCGCGCCGATCTGCTCATCGCGCTCAAAGCCGCGTACTGAAGCCGCGAAACTGGCACGGCCCGAAACAGTTCGGTCCAGACTCGCGGCTCTGGAACATTTCGGCACCGTGGTCTCGATCGGGGTGCCGCTTACAGCCACGGATCCGACAGGTCGTATTGCTCGCGCAGGGCTTCGTAATACGGCGGGTCCGCTACACCCACGTTGTAGTCGTGTGTCAATTCGTCGCCAACTTCCAGGTCGCGTATCGCAACCAGCGCAAAACGATCATTCAACAGTGCATCTTCTACATCTCGTGCGTTCTGCACTGAAGTGTCGTATGGAATCTCATCGTCGCTGACGATGCCGTTCACCGCCACATTCGGTTGGCTCGAGTGATTGATCAGTGCGCCTTCGTCGAGCACCCGGATGACGTAGCCCGGAAACTCGGGGGCGCCGAACATGTGCTCCAGCTCGTAGATCACTTCGCTGCGCGACAATGGCGCCAGGAACTCTCTGAGCGAGCGCTCGTCGTAGACCGCATACCGTCCGCGCACGAAACGCCACAAGATCGTTCCTTTGCGTACCGGCGCATCGGCAAAGACACCCCGGCCCTTGTCGGCAGTGTCGCGAATGGTGTACGGGATGCAGAACCCGTCGATGTCGTCGCTTGCCATTTTCGAATCTCTCTGCGAGCAACCGCAGATCGGAGAAAACGGGACTCGCGTCAGCCCGCTGCGGAAATCGCCTGTGCCGCGATCCAGTCGGCGTGTTTTTGCTCGCCTGCCTCGATCCGCAACAGCAGGTCGTGGGTCTCCGGGTTGCCCGCGGGATCACACCGATCGAGTGCGGTTTCGAGCGCCGCGAGCTGCGATTCTACGAGCTCGCGGTCGCGGTCGAGAATCTCGCGGATGTCGCGTCCGATGCGGAGGCGGCCGTGGCCATTTTCTGCCGGCTGCCCGCCCGTGGCGAGCAGGTGCTTGGTGAGATCGAGCGAGCGCCACGTCTTTTCCCACGTCTCTTTCGCCATGAATTCGCCGAACTTCTCGGCGCCCCACGCCTCGAACAGCTGCCCGTGGTAGTAGACCTGGGTGATGGCCGAGAGTTCGGCGCGAAGTACGTCGTCGAGGGCATCGATGAGGGCGCCGTCGACGGGCCGGGAGGGAGCGGGCTCGTTGCCCCCGTTTGCCAATTCAGTCCGCTGGCTGCGGCGCCAGTCCAGCGAAGCGCGCTCGGCTTCGAGCAGCTCTCCAACCATCGACGCGGTTTCATCCGATCCCTCGGCCGCGCAGTCCGCTGCGGTCGCTTCGAGGGCAGCGATCCAGCGCTCACCCAGTGCGATGTCGAATTCGAGGATGCGCTGGGGCTCGCGACCCAGGTTCAGGCGCGCGGGCTCGCGCGACGCCGGCCGCCCGCCCAGGGCGAGGATGCCCTGGAGGAGATTGTCGGAGCGGCGCATGGTGTCGACCCACTCCTGGTAGTAGCGCGGTGCGAGCGGGTGCCCTCGATGCTTGAGAATCGAAGCGTGCAGAAACAGCTGCGTGATGACCTGAAGCGACTCGGAGAGCGCGGCGCCGAGGCGCGCGGCGGTCTGTTCGGCTCGATCGCGGATCATCGCGCAAGCATACATGCTCTCGCAGACCGGGACTGCGCCCCCCGGAACGGTGCCGGATTTCGCGCCGTACGGAGGAGATGAAAACAGCCTCCGCGGGCCTCGTTTTCGGCCTCCGAATCCGCCCCGAAATCAATGCTCGAAGCGGGGGGGCTCTCGCCGCCGAGCGGCAGGATTCTGTAGAGTAGAGGTTCGGACCGACGGGCGCTGAGGGAGCGCGGTCATGCGGCTCTACATCGAGCAATCTGCGAACGCTGGGGCGGCTCGCGGTCGAAGCGCTCTCGTATTGCCGACCGGGACTCCTCCACGTGAGCGCGAGGTGTTGACGGCGGTCGTTCCAGATCAATCGGATTCACAGCAGTACTCAGCCGAACACATCGCGTTGGTTGGCGCCGGAGAGCGGCGAGACGCGCCCGCGCCGGCGGCCTGCCACTCGTGAGATAGGAGGAGCACCGATGGCCCGAGCAGTGAAGTGGGTCTACCCGTTCAGCGAAGTGGAGCAGGCCGAAGCGCTCGGTGGCGGTTCGTGGGAGAGCGTCCGCGCGTTGCTGGGCGGCAAGGGCGCCAATCTGGCGGACATGTCCCGCCTGGGAGTGCCCGTTCCGCCGGGCTTCATCGTGACGACGGAGGCCTGCAACGCCTTCCTGGCGGGCGACGACGAGTTTCCGGAACAGATGTGGGAGCAGGAACTCGAACAGATCGAAGCCATCGAAAAAGTCAGCGGCAAGAAGTTCGGCTCGCCGGACAATCCCCTGCTCGTTTCCTGCCGCTCCGGCTCCAAGTTCTCGATGCCCGGAATGATGGACACCATCCTCAACATCGGTCTCAACGACGAGGTCGCCGCGGGCATGGTCGCCGAAATGGGCGATTCGCGGTTCGCCTACGATCTCTATCGGCGACTGGTTCAAATGTTCGGCAGCGTCGTGCTCGGCGTGCCGGACGAGGTCTTCGGGGCCATGATCCTCGCGCACCGCGAGGCGGCCGGTGCGCAAAAGGATACGGATCTCTCGGGAGACGACTGGCGCATCCTGACGGAGAAATTCAAGGGGATCGTGCGCAGTTACACGTCGGGGACCGAGTTCCCGTCGGATCCCTACGAGCAGCTGAAGCTCGCGACAGCAGCCGTTTTCAAGTCGTGGAACAGCAATCGGGCCATCGACTACCGCAATGCCGCGGGGATTCCCCACGATCTCGGAACCGCAGTCACCATCCAGCGGATGGTATTCGGCAACCTGGGCTCCGATTCGGGCACCGGCGTGGCCATGTCCCGCAACGCCTCGACCGGGGCGCACGAACTCGAGGGAGACTTCCTCCTCAACGCCCAGGGCGAGGATGTCGTGGCCGGCATCCGTCAGACCCTCCCCCTGACCGCTCTGCAGAGCGAGATGCCGGACATCTATGACGAGTTGGTGGAGATCGCGCGCAAGTTGGAGACGCATTACCGCAACATGCAGGACATGGAATTCACCATCGAGCACGACAAGCTGTGGATCCTGCAGACGCGCGATGGCAAGCGGACCGCACAGGCCGAGGTGCGGATCGCGGCCGACATGGCGGAAGAGGAGTTGATCACCAGGGAGGAGGCGGTTCGGCGCGTCCAGCCGGAGCAACTCGATTTCTTCTTTCACCCGCAGCTGGATCCCGATGCGGCGCTCGCCCACAAGCCGGTCGCGAAGGGTCTCGACGTATCTCCGGGCGCGGCCATGGGCATGGTGGCCTTCGACGCAGATACGACCCAGCGCTGGGCGGACGAGGGCAAGGACGTGATCATGGTGCGCCCGGAGACGAAGCCCGACGACATACACGGCCTGCTCGCCGCAAACGGCATCGTCACCGCCCGGGGTGGCCGCACCAGTCACGCCGCGGTCGTCGCTCGGCAATTCGGCAAGCCGGCCGTCGTCGGTGTCGAAGCCCTGGGGATCGATTTCGACGATCGCCAGATGACGATCGGCAGCGCGGTCGTTCGCGAGGGCGACTGGATTTCGATCGATGGCAGTCGCGGTGAGATCCGCCTGGGCAAGCTGCCGACCGTGGTGCCCGATCTCAAGAACCCCTACCTGCTGAAGATCCTGGGTTGGGCCGACGAGATTCGCACGCTCGGCGTCCGGGCCAACGCCGATTCCCCTCAGGACGCGGAGCGCGCGCGCGAGTACGGCGCCGAGGGCATCGGATTGTGTCGAACCGAACACATGTTCTTCGAGAAGAATCGACTGCCGATCGTGCAGAAGATGATCCTGGCCAAATACCACAGCGAGCGAAACGACGCGATCGACGAGCTCCTTCCACTCCAACGCGCAGACTTCGAGGGGCTCTTCAGGGCGATGGCCGGCTATCCGGTGATCATTCGCCTGCTCGATCCCCCACTGCACGAATTCCTGCCCTCTCACGACGAGTTGGTTCAGGATCTGGCCGACCTGAAGATGCGTTTGCAGCACTTCAACACCATGAGCGAGGTCGACGAGGCGCTCGATCAGGTTCGGATCAAACAGGACTTCCTGCAGCGCGTGAAGGCGCTGCGCGAGGTGAACCCGATGCTGGGGACGCGCGGAGTGCGCCTGGGGATCCTGGTTCCCGAGCTGACGCAGATGCAGGTCCGCGCCGTCTTCGAGGCGGCCTGCGCGTGTGCGAAGGACGGCGTGGACGTCCACCCCGAGATCATGATTCCGCTCACGATGCACGCTCGCGAACTCGAATCGCAGGCGACGCTGCTTCGAGCGGAAGCCGTGACCGTCATGGCCGAGCAGGGCGTCGAAGTCGAATACCGGTTCGGCACGATGATCGAGCTTCCGCGCGCGGCGCTGACGGCCGACGAAATGGCGCACTGCGCCGAGTTCTTCTCCTTTGGCACCAACGATCTCACCCAGACCGTCTTCGGCATCTCGCGTGACGACGCCGAGCGCGGCTTCTTGCTGCACTACGTGGGCAACCGGATCGTTCCCGAGAACCCCTTCCATACGCTCGATGCGGCCGGTGTCGGCAAGCTGATGGAGATCGCCGTGACGCTCGGTCGGCAGACGCGTCCCGATCTGGAAGTGGGCGTTTGCGGCGAACACGGCGGAGATCCCAAGAGCATCGCGCTCTGCCACGCGTTGGGGCTGGACTACGTCTCCTGCTCGCCGTTTCGCGTTCCGATCGCGCGGCTCGCCGCGGCCCACGCCGCGCTGGGGCCGATCGGCGCCGAGGAGGAAAATTCTCGCGCCTAGGCCTCCGGCCGCCTCAACCGCGAAATTCTGGATTCGAAGGGCTCTGATTGGTTGGGTGGCTCGTCAGCCGAGCAGTAGCGCCGCGAGACCCGCGGACGCGATGCCGCCGAGCAACTGCGCCGCCGCGCCGGGCCAGAGCGAGAGCGAACGCTCGCGGACGTGCGCGAGCAGCAGTCCACCGCCAAAGGCCGCGCCGAAGACGAGCGCGGTTTCTTCGACGGGAAGCAGCAGCGGTTGAGCGCCGTTCCAGATGGCGGGCAGGCACAGCCCGGTGGCGACGATCGCGTAGAGCAGGGCGGAGACGGCTGCCGGGTAGGTGATGCGCGCACCGTCATCCGGGCCGGGTAGGCGCGAATTTCGCAGCAAGAGCCCGTACACGAGCCCGCGGAAGCAGGCCTCGACTGCGAGTGCCAGCACTGCGACACCGACGATCGACAGGGCGACGCGGTCGAGCGCGAAGCTTTCGGGAGCCGGAAAGAGACCTCTCAGCGGGATGGCCAGCGGCGCGGCGAACACCGCCGCTAGCAGCCATCGCGCCCCGCCGGGCCTTCGCCAGCCGTAGAGCCACATGCGGCGCTCCGAAGTGATGTGCGAAGCGAGCGCGCTGCCCAGCAGCAGGATGCCTCCACCCACAACCGCGGCCGCCGCTCGACCGAGGTTCGGCAAAACCAGGGCCGCTGCGGCCGCGCCGAGACCCACGATCAGCGCGGTGAGCGACGCCGCGTACGCCGCGGTGCGGAGGCGCTGCCAGTGATTGGTCGGCTCGAAAGCCCGGCCCAACAACTGCAGCAGTTCGCTCGGGCCAAATGTCGAGCCGCCCTGGCGGGGCGAGCCGCCGATGCTTTCGGAACCGCCCCAGCGCTTGCCGGGTGGGCGGCCGTCGACGTTCCGGTCGAGCTGGTTGAGCAGGCTGTAGGCGTCGTTCAAATCGATGTCCGCGAGCGTGGATGCGCGTCGCAGCGTGTAGTGGCCGGGCTCGCGCTCGAGTGCGATGACCCCGAGCTGTTCGCCCCAGCGCTCCTTCAGCAATTTTTCGACGGCGTAGATACCCGAGTCGTCGCGGCAGAGTATGGCGACGCTGCGCTCGCCGATTTCTACGTGCCCGTAGACTTCGTCGATGCTCGCATAACCGCGAAAGTCTTCGACCGAGTAGATGATCCGGTCGATCGCGCCGAGCATTTCGATCGTGTAGGCGTCCAGGTCGAGGGTCTGCCAATCGCCGCCGCCCTTCACGCACTTTTCGCGCTCGAGCAGTTCGCCGAGGCGCCGCTGCGCCTTCTCGTAGACGTCCTTCGGCAAGCCGCAGACTTCCGCCAACTCGGTGCCGTTGGCGTCGATCGCCCCTTCGAGGCGGATCAGCGGGTAGAGGATGTCGCGGACCTCGGGGCGCAATTCCCTGAGGCGGACGTGATTCAGCAGGCACCAGAGAGCCAGCACGGTGTCGAGGTCGGGTTCGTTGGCGAAAATGCGCCAATCGCCCTCACCCAGGTCGAGGCCGCTGGTCACCATCAGCAGCGCCTGCTCGCAGGTGGCGAGGGTGAAGGTGCGCTCGCAGCCCTGGTGGTGATCGAGGTTGTAGAGGCGCCGCTTGTTGTCGAGCAGCGGGCCGAACGTGCCGGCGCCATCCAGCAGGATGACGCGCTCGCCCAATTCCTTCGCTTCGGCGAGCGAGAACGCGAAATCGCGGCGTACCTGGACCTTTACCCGCGGAGCTTCGTCGCAGACGATGTGGGTCGGTTCGCCTCCACCGCCGCGCAGCTTGTAGCGCTGTGGCAGACGCGGGGTGGTCTCGTGTTGGAGGGCCGAGGGGGACGCCATTGAGTGGGGAGCGTGGGGGCGCCGGATCGGTTTCGCAAGGGGGCTGCGCGACCCGGAGACTCCCGCGGGGAATCCCCCTGAGCTCGAAACCGACCCCCATTCGAGGACTTGCGAAGCGAGCTGCATACCTGACAGATCCCCGAGCGGCTCGCGCGGTCCGGCGCCGCCTGCGCCCCGAGCACGGCGGCCTCCAGCGGGCGCTCCTCTCTGGGCGTGACAGCAATATGGGTCATCGGATGGAAGCTTGGGAGCGCCAATCGCCGGTCGTTCGAGATTGCCGGGCGCTCAGCTTGCTATCTGGTCGGCCGATACGGCGCTGGGGAAGTGGGAAGGGGTGACGTGCAGTCGATCGAGCCGGGTGCAGTGGCGGATCCGTTCGGGAGGTGTTCTCCCAAGAGCTACGCCCACGCCGTCGTCTTGTCCGGGGTGCTGGGCTTCGTCGGCCTGCAGCACTTCTATCTGGGTCGCATCGGGGAGGGTCTGGTCGATGTGGGTCTGACGATCGCCTGGATCTATTGCTTTGCCAGCGGACTGGCCGCCTGGGGAGCGCTGTTCCTGGTGTGCGATTTCGCCCATTCCCTGACCGTCACGTTCCTGTTGCTGACCGGGAAATTCCGCGATTCACAGGGCCGGATCGTGGCCTATCCCGGACAGAATCTGACCGGAATTCACACCAAAAATCAAGATATGAGGAGACCGCAATGACGACCGCTTCGACGACGGGCGCATCGAGCGCTCAGGTTTCAGAAAAGGGCTTCGTGCCCGTATTGTTGTTGTGCTTTTTCGTGGGCGTGCTGGGTGTGCACCGCTTCTACGTGGGCAAGATCGGAACCGGCATCCTGCAGCTGATTAGCTTCGGCGGGTTCGGGATCTGGACGATGGTCGATTTCGTGATGATCGCCGTCGGCAGCTTTACCGACAAAGAGGGCCTGCCCATCAAGGCCAGCAACTGATCCGAGCGCTGGGCGTCGCTTGTCACGGCTGAAAGTGTCGGCGACACCCATCCGTTTCGGGTTTGGGCACCCAGCTGCGCAAGAGGGCTTTCCGCTGCGGATGCGCCTCCGCTCTATTCTTCGTCTTCGTCTTCGTCGCTGTCGCTGCCCCAGCCGAAATTGAAGATCGGGAAGAACGGCAGCGGGCCACTGTCGTTGAAGTTCAGCGCCCCGAGCTGCAGGCCCCTGAGGTCGTTGGTTTCGTTGACCAGTGAGCTGATCTGGAGACCGACGATGCTTTCGGATCGGTTGTGGATTCCCGCGATCTGTGCGCCCTTGGCGTCGCCGGCCGTGTTCACGAGCCCGCCCAGCTGCAATCCGGTGAAGTTCTGCTCTACCAGATTGAACACGCTCATCTGAACGCCCTTCGCCTGGATCGACGAATTCATGCAAATGGTCATCTGAAGAGCGCGGGCGTCCTGGGCTCCGTTGAACAGGAAGTTGGTCTGAACGCCGGTCAGGGTTTCCGCCGTGCTGGCGATTCCGGCGTCGAGCCCGTAGAGGTTCTCGTTTCGCGTGTAGGGCACGCTGATTCGCATGCCGTGCACGTCGGTCTCTTGCGTGAAGAGCTGGCCCGGATTGAAGAACCCTATCTGAACTGGGGTCCAGCCCGAACTGGGCGCACAGGCAACGGTCGAACCGAGCGTCGCGATGGCGAGCAGGGCAATCAAGCTACGCGCAGTTCGGGTGCTTGCGCCGCAAGTCCGGGAGATGATTCGCGTCACGGTCAGGACCTCCAGTCCGGTGGGTGCGGCTCCGATGATGGCGCCCTGCATTCCGCTGCGTCAAGTCGTGAAACGCGAATTTTGCAGAGTTCGCGCCTTCAGTCGTCGGTCTGATCTCGAAGCGTGATCAGGTAGGCGGTGAGCGCCAGCGCGTCTTCGGGAGTCGCTTCCGGGCTATCCATGTCGCTTTGGTAGAAGCGCTGCGGGTCGAGAATCCATTGGTAGATCCAACCCGGTTGCAGTCGATTCCCGACGTCGGTGAGAACGGGTCCATCCAACTCACCCTCTTCGCCGACCTGGTGGCAATCGAGGCACGAGTAGTCATCCTCGAACAGTTCCTCTCCCCGCTCGACGAGCGCTGGGGGTGGAGCCTCTCCGGAGAACGGGTCGGGGGGAACTTCATCGTCCCACCAGGTGGACTCGATGAAATCGGCCGTGATCTGGATTTCCTCGTCGGTCATGCCGAAGTTCGGCATTCGCAGATTGCTCGCCGGACGAATCAGATAGGGCGCCTTCAGGAAGTCGACGAGCCAGTCGCGTTTGACTTTGTCGCCCTGCCAGCCGAGGTCGGGTGCCACGTTTCCGAAGCGACCGCGCAGCGCGTGACACTGAAGGCACTGGTAGCGCTGGAAGACGGCGGCGGCGGCGCCGGTGGGCGGCTGTAGCGCGGGTTCGTCCGGGACCAGGCGGAAGCGCGACGCTTCGGGGACGGGATTCTCCGCGAAGCTCATCAGCGCGACGACGATGGCTTCCACCTCGTCGGGTGCGAATTGGTAATTCGGCATCAGATGGTTCTCGTTGAACGCCCGCGGTGTCGAGACCTTGGTACGCAGATAACTCTCGAGGCGCATGTTCCAATCCTGTCCCATGCTCGCCCAGTAGAGGCCCCGAACGTCGCGATTTCCCACCTGCCGCAGATCGGGTCCCAGCTTGAATTCGGGTTTCTCACCTGGGCCGCCGTGGCAGTTCATGCACCCGAGGCCGTTGAACAGCACCTTCCCCGCTTCAGTGAGAGCCGGATCGACGGCGACCCTGGTCTTCGCGGAACCCTCTGCTTCGCGGCGCGTGGTCAGGGTCTCCGCGAGGTAGCGCGCGAGCGTCGTGGCCTGGGCCTCGGTGAAGCGGAAGGAGGGCATCCCCGCTCCCGGTTGCAGATGCTGGGGGCCCTGCAACCACTCGATCAGCCAGGGCACCCGCACCTTGTCGCCGATTCGGCTCAGGTCGGGCGCGCGGATTCCCGGAGAGCCGCCGGTTCCGCGCATGCGATGGCAATCCAGGCAGGCCGATTGCTTCAGCAGGCGCCGCGCTTCGGTGCGGTCGAGTTTCTCCTCGTGTTCAGCCGTTTCGCCGGGCGATTCCGGCACGGGCTCGGAGAGCGACAACACGAGATAGCTCGTGATGGCCTTCGCCTGCTCTTCGGTCAGGTAGTAGTTGGGCATGCGGGCGCCTGAAAAATACGAGGTCGGATCGGTGAGCCATCCCACGATCCACTCGGGATGTACCTTCGCCGCGATGTTCCCGAGCGTCGGCGCCACGCGCTCCCGTTGTTTTCCGCCCGGGATCTCGTGGCAGGCGAAACACGCGCGGTCGTCGATGAGCGCGAGCCCCCGCTCGAGGAATTCGGCGCCCGGAAGCTGCGTATCCAGATGACAGCGCGCGCAGCGGCTCTGTGTGTGAAGCCCGGTGAACAGCGGCGTTCTCTCGCCCTCTTCGAGGCCGTGCGCTCGCCTCTTTTCGATGGCCAGCGGATTTCCGCCGTGGCACACCTCGCAACCCATCTCGGCGACGGGGTGTGCTTCGAGCAGCGCAGGCCTGTGGAAGCCCTCTGCGACGGGGCCGTCCGTTGGGTGGTATCCGTCGACCGACGCGGCGTGACACGTCATGCAGCGGTCCCGGATCGCGAAGGTGGCATTCGCAACTTCGACGATTTCTCGGTTCGCGCGAGGCGAAGCCAGCGGCGGCAGCGCGAGCGCGAGGCCGAGCGCGCAGCCCGCAGCGATCACGAGTGCAGATCGCGTCCACTTCAGAACAGCGGAACTCAATGGCGGCTCCTCGCACCCGATGCTAGTGGCGCACGAGGCCGGCCACCAGGGGAAGATGCACCGAGGAGGACCCTGCGCCGGCTCGGAATTCCTACCTCTTCGCAATCCGCCTATATTCCTCGCGGGAGGCGGACATGCATCTGGCGGCTCGGGTCATCGCAGCGTTTCTGATCCTGTTCCTATCCGGCGAAGGTGCGGCCCAGGATGTCTACGAACTCTGGGCAGGTCAGGAGAAGCCCCACTACAGGGAAAACGATCTCGAAGAGTACGAGAAGGTGTCATCGTTCGGTGTCGTCTGCGCGTACGACGTCACCGAGCCCACGCTCAGCGTCTACAGAGCGGAGGGTGAGAACTCGGGCCGGGCGGTCATCCTGTTGCCGGGTGGCGGTTATGAACTCGTCGCGATCTACCACGAGGGGCACGATCTGGCCAAGCTCCTGGCGAAGCGAGGCATCACGACGGGGGTATTGAAGTACCGGCTGCCCAGAACGGAATCCTCGGACCAACCCCACCTCGTTCCGCTCGCCGATACCCGCCGGGCGCTCGAGCTGCTGCGGGCACACGCGGAGAAGTACGGATTCGCGAAGGACAAGCTCGGCGTGGTGGGTTTTTCGGCCGGGAGCCATCTCGCGACGGTCGCGAGCCTCTGGAGGAGCGATGACGAAGCGGAGAACCCGAATTTCTCCGGGCTCATCTACGGCGTCACGGAGCTCGATGCGGAAAACCGAAAGTGGCTTGAAGAGAGTCTCTACCACCGCAAGATGACCGACGGGGAAGTCGCCCAGAACACGCTGCTCGAGCTGGTGTCCAAAGACACGCCGCCCGCATTCCTGGTGCACGCCTACGACGACGATGTCTGCAACGTGCGCGAGTCGACGCTCTACGCCGAGAAATGTGTCGAACACGGAGTGCCCGTCGAGATGCACCTGTTCCCCAAGGGCGGACACGGATTCGGTGCTGGGCGAAGAGAAGACGGCACCGCCCAGTGGATCCCGCTGTTCGTGAACTGGCTGAAATCGAACATTTGACACCGTCTGGGCTTCGAGTCCCATCCGAGTTGCACATGAGTTGCCGCTTGCCGCACAACTGTTGCCTCTGAGTGAACCGCGTCGGTGTCGCTTTTGCTACAGAGGGCTGTTCTTTTGGTCGATTGTATCCACGGTTCCACTTTTTCATGTACGGAACCAATTGGAGGAAGCAATGCCGATGAAGTCGTTCGTCGTACGCAAGCATCAAGATGGTTGGATGGTTCAGCGCGAGGGCAAGAAGAGCCCCGAGAGCACGCACCGCAAGAAGGAAACCGCGGTCCGCAAGGGTCGCTCGCTCGCCAAGCGCGCGCGCGGCGTGCTCAAGATCAAGGGACGCAACGGGAAGATCCAGGCCAAGCGCAGGTACGCCGCCTAGATCCAGGCATTCGACGCCCGGTCACTGCCGGGTGACGATCGAAATGCGAGGCCGGCGCGCCACCCCGAAACGGGGGGCCGCCGGCCTTCGTTTTTGGGACCTTTACGGGCAGGCGGTCGTTCCGCTCGTCGAGCCCGACGGGCCCGGAGCCGCACCGAAGTTCGCCGCAAAGATGCCGAAGTCGCCGAAGCCGACGAGGTCGTGGACGGGCTCGGTGTGGTTGTACAGTTGGTTGGTCGTGCCGAAGTTCTGCGCGAACGCGCCGAAATCCGCGAATCCCACCGTGCCGTTGTTGTCGTAATCCGCATCGCAGACGTTCCCGCAGTCATCTGCATCGGTGTCGTCCTGTACCGGATTCGCAACTTCCGAGCAGTTGTCCAGATGGTCGGCTACGCCGTCACAATCGCCACACCCGACGGGGGGAAGGAAATTGAGTTTGAAGACTCCGATACCGGCCGTCTCGAAATTGATCGCGGGCTGGAGCCAGCGCGTGAGCGTGGGCGTCACAAGTTGGATCGTTCCGGTGACATCCCCGTTGTAGGTGGCGCGGTTGTCGTAACCCTGCGCGTAGTGGACGGTCTTGTGCGGACCGCGCCCCACGGCGGTGACCGTGACGCTTCCCGTCGTCCACGGAAAGCGCGAGCCCTCGATTGCGATCGTGCTCGTCGCCTGCAGGGCCGTGTGGAAGTAGTAGGCCTTGGCGGTCGCCAGGTAGCCCGCGGTGACGACGCCGCTCGACGTGGGAGCAGAAGTTCCAATCGCCTCGTAGCGCCAGTTGGCCGTTCCCATAGAGCAGCCCCCGTTGCTGTACTTACAGGCCTTGCTCGTCAATGCGCCGAGCATCCGCATCGTCCCGCCGAATTTGGCGGCACCCTGCTTCACGTTGATGCTCGCGATCGGGTTGGCGCCCTTGTTGTGCAGGATATTGAAGCTACCGGGTCCGAGAGCCGGGCCGAAGAAACCCCAGCTGTTGCGAAGCGTCGCGTACGTGTAGCGGTAGTTCGAGTAACTGCTGCTGAGCGGGGGTTCGCCGGCCCGCTTCGTCGTGTGGATACCCATCCATCCACTGGGCGGCGCAGCGCTGAAGAAGAAGCCGCCGCTGGGAGCGCCCGTCGTGTCGGCGATCCACGTTCCAGTCAGTGGATTGCCCGCCTGGACCAGACCCTTGCCGCCCGTCCCATTCGTGCTGGCCGCGCTGCAGTGCGTAATGTTGGGCTCTCCGGCGGCGCTGAAGAACACCGGGTTGCGGTAGAGCGGCGGGGTGATTCGCCCGGACGCGTTGGTGGCGGTCGCGCCCTTGGCCGGGCGTGCAGTCGTTCCGTTGCCCTGCCAGTTCGCCCAGGGCGCGCAGTAGTCGATCATCCCCTGGACGCCACCCAGCGGCGCGAAAGCGCCGTATCCATCGGTCGGCGTCGATGCGAACG